>MGQA01000020.1:23164-43260 GCA_001797665.1 Deltaproteobacteria bacterium GWF2_42_12
ATCATTGTTGGTTTAACATTGTTAGATGCCAGAATGCGAAAAGAACATTTAGATCTATTGTCATGATAGTATGATTTCAAAACAAGAGGTTCCTTAACAGGTCTCATCCTAATATCCTTTCTATACAATGCAGTCTCCAATATTATTAATTTCTTCTACCAAAAATTCTCCCCTATATACCTTCGGCATGAATAGCATGAAACGGCAGCTTCTTATAATAGATTTGGCTGTAAAGCTTAGCTGTTTTAGCCGCAACCTCCTTGATTGAGTAATGACCTTCTATGAACTGCCTCCCCTTACTACCCATTTTTTTGCGCAACGAAGGATTATAAATTAGGCGTAAGACGGCAGTTACAAATGACTGCAAATCATCAGTTGGAAAAAGAATACCTGTTTGCTCGTGTATTACAGATTCTCGAATACCATCTATATCGCTTCCGATAACCGGCTTCTCAAGCGACAAAGCCTCCATAACTGAGATGTTGTGAGCCTCAGTGAGCGAGCATAAAGCATAGATATCCATAATGGACATAATAGAAACCACATCATTTCTCCATCCTGTGAAAATGACTCGATCTTCAATTCCGAGTTCTTTAGAGGCGGCTTTCAGGGAATCCTTGAGAACACCATCTCCGACAATCATAAATTTAATATCAGGCATCTTCGTCAATATCTCTTTCGCTCCCCTGAGAAAAAGAATATGATTTTTTAATGGTACCAGACGCCCTACAGTGCCTATAACAATCTCACCTTCCCGTATTCCAAACTCACTTCTCAGCAATCGAGAAGTATCACTATTACAGCAAGGAAGTTCTATCCCATTAGGAATAACTTCAATCTTATGAGATGGAAAGTGATTCTCAACTAACCTCTTTTTTAATTTCGGCGACACAGCTATAAACTGGTCAACAAGACCAGACGTTAAAACATCTCTTTTATAACGCAGCCAGTCTTTAAGCCCGACACCCATAGTGCCTTTCAATTCATCAATTACAAAGCTATGTATGGTAGTAAATATTATTGGCCGCCGCGCAATAATGGCAACGATACGCGCATAAAAATTTGCCGTGATTGTTTGCGTATGTATAATAGAAATCCCTTCCTTAATAATTATATCCCTTAGGCCAAATATCAACTTGGGATCAAGAGGAAACCTCCACAATAACAACTTAAACGGAATCCCCATTTGTTCTGCCATGTTAACCGATGGTCCGTTGAGAAAAAAAACTATAAGAGATTCGATTCCTAACTCTCGTAAATATTTTGCCAAAATAAGAGTATGGGTTATAGCCCCGCCGCCGGTTCCTTCTATAAAATATAAGACTTTTATTACTGACACTTCACTTCTCCAATCCTACAGCAATAACATTCTATTAAGAAAACCACTTCACGGTACAAGTACAGGCGTGCTGAATATTGCGCCACCATCTATAGATTTAGTGTAATAGATGTCATATCTACCACTACGGTTGTCAACCCAAACAATATGTACATTATTCAATGAGTCAAGTACAATATACGGGCGGTTTTGCGTGGCAGATATCGCATATATCTGTTGAGGAGGCGTAAAGTTCTGACCGCCGTCAAGTGATTTGGAAAAAAACACCTGCGGATAGCCATTTACGCCTTTAAGCCAAACCAGATAGGGATTATTGCTTAAGTCCACGCTGATTGTCGGCATAAACTGCACGGCAGGGCCAATATCCACAGAGACCGGCTCCAAAAATGAGCCGCCGCCATTATACGATCTGACGTAATAGATATCCCAATTTCCGTTCCTATTATCCGAAAAAGCGATATGAGGATTGCCTGACGAATCCACTGCCAGCGCTCTTTTACTTAAAAGAAACTGATGAGAAGGGTTATTAACAACTAAAGCACTTGGCGAAAATGTCAGGCCTCCGTTTGTGGTTTTTGATAAATATATATCCCAATTGCCGTTTCTGAAATCATGCCATGCAACAACAGCATTATCTTGAGCATCAATAGCTAAGGAAGGCCAGCCCTGTTGATAAGGTTTGAGATTGCAATCAACACATACACTCGGTAGAAAAGTGACGCCCCCATCATATGATCTTGTAATATAGATATGCCCTAAAGGATTTTTCCAGTTATACCATTTTACCCTTACCCATACGACAACCGGGTTTCCTTTTGAATCAAACGATATCTGCGGGATTTCCCCTGGCTCGGAAAATGAATCTATGCGAAGCGGTGTAGAAAATGTATCCCCTCCATCATACGACCTGGCAAAATATATATGGCTCTGACCATCCCTGGTATCGAACCATACCACAAAGGGATTGCCAAGACGATCGATGGCTAAGGATGCCCGCGCCTGAGTATGCGGGTTTGTATTGATACACTTACTCGGTAAGAATGTTGTCCCCCCATCAGCTGACTTAGTAAAAAATATATCGTTCTGTTGATCATCCAATACCCTCTCCCAAGCCAAATACGGATTTCCTGACATATCAACTGCTAAGGCAGGTGAATAGTCGCTTGGGGAAAATGGCGTAATTGTAGCGGCAAATGACGCATGCGATGAAACCAGACTGATTGCAACGATGAAAAAGAAAAAACAACTTAACCGGTCTAAATGATAATTCATTTCATTCCTCCTTATTTACATTTATAAAATATAATTTCAGCTTTTAACCGCAATAAACGCCTTGGTAAAACCAAGAAATTTTTCCTTAATAATCCCTGCCTCTGGAAATAGAGTCCTGAATTCTCTTTCTGTGGAAAGGATTATTTCATCTACGAGCTTGTTTATCTTCTCACGCGGTACATGCCGGTTTAATAACCCTCTCACAGTAAAATTCCTTACAATCTTCTTTTGAACCTCTTTCGGTAAGTAATGAACAAAAGGGGTCAAGTAATGCGGTTCAAAGAAAAAGTCGGCATTTCCTGTCTCTATGAAATATCTTTTCCCAACTCTCCTTACCTCATCAGCAAATATTTTTTGATTCTTGAAAGAAGATAAATGATCGACTACCGCATTACTAAATACAATATCATAGCTCCTATCCCTGAACGGCAATGAAAGGGCATTACCCCTGATGAACTTCATTCCAAATGATTCAATCGCCTTCTTCGTCTCAATAGATGGCATCCTCAAATTCAATAGCGTAACATCAAACCTGCAACCATGGTCTACGGAATATATCATATCCCATAAACCAGGGGTGCCTCCAATATCCAGAATCCGGGTCGTCCCGCCGGGTCTTAACAACTCTAAAAATAATCGCATTCTCCTTTTTCTAACACCGGTCATATTCCATAATATCTTATAAAGGAGCTTATCGCATGCATTAATAAGCATATTCTTCCTCAGCGCCATAATTTTAACCTTTCTTATTCCTTCACAATGCTTGAGAAAAAACCAACATATTCTTACCAGAATTTAAAAGGATACCCTTCCGTCCTAATTTTAATTTGTTTACTAAGCCCATACGTCGCCCACATAAACGCTCTACTATTTTACTCAATGTCCAGAGTATCCTATATGGGCTAACAAATATTTTTCCTGGCACAATCTTTACAATCTTAAAGCCGCTTTTATGAAGCAACTTCTCAATAGTATCAGGTGTAAAATAATAATAGTGTTCAGGGGGGTAACATATTTTCAGTCCTTTGAACAGCCTGTAAAGATAGTGGGATGCCTTCGGAACTTCTATGACCAATAACCCGTTAGGCTTGAGGATTCTTTTTATTTCAAGCAGTTCAACGTGAGGATGAATAATATGCTCAAGAACATGAAACATGGTTACAACATCAAAAGAATAATTTCCAAAATTGGCATCTCTCAAATAGACCGGTAAAACAGTTATCCCGAATGTCTCAGCCGCGTATTTACTCACATAGTCAGATGGCTCAAGCCCTGCGCAACCCCATCCGCTCTGCTTTGCCAGTCTAATAAATGATCCAATATAGCATCCGATATCCAGGATACGACCTTTTCCCTTGATTCTCTCAATCTGCTGCAAGTTATCCACGAGGACAGGCTCTCTGAACTCACTCATCTCAAGGTATAAATTCTTTATCTGGCTATCATCACATAATTGATGCACATAATCATGAGGGCTTGTAAAGATTAGATTGCAGTGTTCGCACTGATAAATATCCCTTCCTGCGGCAGTAGCTTTTCTATCATACAAAATATGCACATCTCTTTTATTACATATCTCGCATATCATTACTGAAGTTCCTCTATAATTACCGGGGCATCGGTGAGCCTGACATTCAATGTTTTGCCTTTTAATTCTTTCGTTTCAACCACTGGCATTGTCTTATTCACTTCAGTAACAATGTGAGTTATCTTAATAGACATCGTATCTAAACTGAGACCCACATCTGCCTCCGCAGGCTTCTCTCCAGGCCCGCTAATTTTCCCACTTTCAAACCACAACACATAGATAGGCCTGTCTTTTACCATAACTTTATATACCCAGAAACCTTCGCCCATACTCAAACGTTCCACCGATGAAAAACCATCAAGCTTCTCGACCATAAGTTTTAATGTATAATAAGCAGGCTTGGGTTTGCCACTTGCATCAACCATTCCCTGTATATGCCAATTCCTGTGGTACGGAGTCCTCTCAGGCATAGGCCAATCAACAGTAGTTTCCATAATAACCTTTTTTAATCCAAGCTCCATCCCCACTAAATATTTCTTTACAATAAGCTTTGCTTGCTCTGCCCTAAGCCAGCGATTGACTGATTCATAGTTTGTATGGCCTGAATCTATTGCAGACCTCGATAATTCGTCCCCGCGCGCCTTGAATTTCGGATTAATATCGCCTGCCAAAGGTGAAAGCCATGGCGCACTTGTTGCGTCGCCTGCCCATATCGGCTTCTCCAATCCATGACGCTGCAATTCTTGTTTTATGAAATCAACGGTTTTATACGCGCCCATATAATCTCTATTCCAGTGAAATTCAATGATGTCATAATAATCACCGGCAGCAATGCTTTTTCTGATAAATTCCAAATCATTGCGCTTAACCGTGGCGAGAAGTGAACCAAATTTTTGGACCCTATTAGTTACATCTGCATTAGGAGATGTTGGCCCTATGTCGTCAAAAATATCGCCCATATTTATGCCGGATAGGATAAGTTTTACGGATGGATATGCCCGTTTTGCAGCGCCATAAGCAACTTGAAGGAGCTTTATATATTCCTCCGGCGTCCCTTGCCAATAGCCCGCATGCTGAGCCTCAGATTCCAGCTCATAATATACAATCGGCGTCTTAAGGCCCGGCATATCATTTATTCCATCGCCATCATATCTTTCTACAAGGTTGAACACGAATTCTTCAAAATCCCGCCATTTGTTATCCTTTGGTGGTGTTGCTACCTCTGTAGGTTGTGGTTTCAGCACCAACCTTGTTGCCCATGGTGAAACAGTCCTTATGGTAAAAATGAAACCCATATCTTTATCCTGATATGCCTGAACGAGACCATCAAGACTCATAATACCCATAATCTTTTTATCCCACAGATAGATATGCCTATCATTTACAGGCGGATTCGGCTCAAGAAAGCGCCAATTCACAATGATGGCGGTCTTTATCCACTTTATTCCTGCCTGCGCATAGAGTTCCGCAATTTTAAAATCTTTGATGAGTGGATCACGCGGCGGATAGTCTGCATACCCAACGCCAAAAATAGATTCTACATTCAATGATTGTTGTCTATCAATTTCGGCCGTGCAGAAGCTTGTATTAAATCCAACAATAATTATTGCTATACTGAAAATGGCTATTTTAATCAGGACCCTTAATAATGGCTTCATATCACTCCGGAACCAATACACTGCTCTGTACAGAAAAAATCCGATACATCGCCACTGAGAGCCCTATGACAAGCCAGAGGTTAAGATCGAGCAAAAGATTTGAGGTCATCATCATACTCATGTAACCACCAAGCGCTGCCATAAACCCTGCGGCAAGAAATCTATCTTTTCCTTTTAGAACCTTGGTCAATTGAAACATTCTTATAAAAGTAATAAAAAAAACAGACATCAAAAATGTGAACCCTAAAATGCCGTACTCAACCAATATTTGAATATAGGTGTTATGAGCCTTGATAGCCTTTGTACGAGAACCAGCTACAAGGTGGGAATAGCGCGGATATTGAATAACAAAACCATCAGGCCCTGTGCCGATAAATGGATACGATTTGAGCATGTGGAGACCTATGACAATATTCCGTTTTCTAAGGTCAACCGTGCCGCCTGCCTCACCGCTCAACGATACAAGACGTTCTATATTCAACTTGGTAAAGGCACTGGACGCAACAACACCAATAATACTAATGAGTATCACAACCGCTGCCAGAACCATCCACTTCCCAGACATCTCAATAAAGTTCCAGAAAATTACTATACTGACAAACGTAGCAAGTATTGCGCCCTTGTATGCCGTTCCAATAATGTTTGTAACAAGAAGAATAGCAAAAATAGCGAATATAAGCCTCTGCTTCCATGAATCGGAGCCAAATATTGAAGCAAGAGTTAAGGCCAGAATAAAATTCATAAATATTCCATAAAACTCCGGATCACCCGCAGTGCCCCATATGCGCTGGGCCGGACCAGACACAGAATGGCTTGACAAATGCGCGCCAAACAGCGATTTGCCGTGAAGCAGAATAAATATGGACTTTCCCTTTGCCGCCTCCACCAATCCCAGTATAGCAACAAGAAAAGAAGCACACAGCAGAACAGTGATAAATGCTCTAAGAGAATCCCTGTCTTTTATACTAATCGTTATAAATAAATACATGATGATGCAGTAGACAAACTGCTGAACCTGCATGATAGAAACCTTTAAGTTTTTACTATTAATAAGTGAGAGCGCCATTACAATGAAGAAGGCTAATATCATGAGATGCACAGGTTGCTTAAATGGGATAACAAAGATGTCTTTATCCTTTCGCAAAACTGCACTGATTACTAAAAAAAGAAATGCCGGTAAGAGAATTGCCATAGAGAGGCGAAATCCGCCTGCGGTAAACGGCAGCGCAAACAATTCGCCAAATGCCTGAGTAAAGCCAAACCCAAGAACTGCGCTAAACGGAACAAAAATTAAAAAAACTGTAGAAAACATAGCAAATATAGAGAAAGCAACTGCAATAGGATATGCTGGTCCAAGTATCCCGACACCTGCAAAAAATAGCAGGCCGAAGATTGAAAAAAATGTTTTTGATATTCTCTGTATAATAGTTGTAAGCATAAAGAGTTTTTTTCAATAAATTTTATTTCAACTCATAAATAATCTGAATCGCCTCTGGTAATGTACCAACCGCTCTTTTCCATCAGACGACTTTGCGGAATTGAATCAGAGTAGCTTTTTACAACAAGGTATTGTTTTATCTCAATTGGCGAAAATCCAGCTTCTCTAAACCACGAAAAAATCCATGCTTCTTTGTTAACCCAGAAGTAAACTGCATCCATCTCTGCTTCTCTAAAAAAACTGACGGCCCTTGCAAGAAGCGCATAGAATGATTCTTTCTCATTCGGCTGCACTATGATATCAATAATATATCCTCGTTTTATACCCATCTCCTCTTCGCACTTAAGAACAATGTAACCCGAAGGATTGGGGTCTCCGTATTCAGAAACACAAAAAATCTTATAGTTAACTTCAGGTATGGCTATATAACGCCAGTTCAGATACTCTGCATCCCTCCAAGCAGTAATCCCATAACAGTCTTTAACCTTTTCCCACAGCGCAGTAAAATTATTATCGAAACTCTTCACCTCATGAACATCCCATTTAGAGTGTCTTAGCATATTCTCACTTCGTCTCCCAAATGTATCAAATAAACCAAAAAGCATGTCCCCACTCTTTCCCATGCTTCTGATAAGCTTGTTATTGCCAAAGCGCCGCAGAAGATGGGTGGACACATTGAGAGGCAGTCTTAGCGATTGTAGCGAAAACACCGCCTCATACTTCAATACTTGACTAGCTCTCATTGACAGTTCGTTCGCTATGGAATAGATAAATGGCGCGCCTCTACTACATGCCTCTTTAACTGCCAATCTAACTGCCTTAAGCCAACCGCCGCCCTTTTTTTCATATCCTGGAAGCCGCATATTATCTACAGCTACACTTGCCAGAACCTTTTCTCCATTTAATGACACATATTGAAGTATCTGACCTGAAAGGGCCACTACCTTTCCATCAGCAAGGATGAGATATGTTGAAGCTTTTCCACATGGGCTTTCCAAATATTTCCACTGCCAGAATCTACTGCTCCACTCTACGCTGAACGACTTATGTACAATCTCTGAAAGAAGCGGTCCATCTTCTGCCTGAAATGGTCTTACTTCAACTTCAGACATTCAGACAACCTTTCCCGCCTTCAGATATATCCATAAAAAGCTATTCTTTATATCCAAAGTTTTTAACTTCGTCTGCGACATGAGCGAGCAAATCTCTTCAACTGTATACGCAGCCCTTATTGAATCTATATTTAGGGAACGAAACAGCCGTATCATTGGAAGCAACCCAAGATAATTCCTCCGAAGATCAGCCATATAAAAAACACCATCTCTCTTGAGAACCCTTGCTATTTCATTCAGTGAACCAACAGGGTTATCCCAGTGATGAAAGGAATTTGTCGTTAAAACCAAATCAAAAGTACAATCGGAAAAAGGGAGGACTTTTCCCTCTCCTTTCTGGAACGAAACACGATCACCAACCTTCTCTTGTGCAGCATTACGTCTCCCTACTTCCAACATTGCATCTGCTGGATCTAAACCAATGACCTTCATATTACGGGCCTTTCTGGCAAGTAGCACTGGAAGGAGACCATGACCAGTTCCTATATCTAACGCTACCCCGTTATCTTTTCCCAACGCTATTATTTCAGAGGTTATTTTATTAAAAAATGGCATGAGCCTTTTTCTGGACATGGCCTCGACTCCCATAGCTATTGCAATTGCCTTCTCATTGCATCCCCTCACCCCTTCTATCTCTTCTTTTGTGTGCGACCTTCTTTTTATCACAATATTTCCTCCCACCTATAAATTAGTCGAGATAACCAAGCCCTTTTAGCTGGCTGGCTATATCAGCTTCTTCAATATCAGATACTGAAGATGGCGTATTACTGGAATCTTTTGCCCTTCCCTCACAAAATACTGGTTGAACACTACCCTCAAAAATATTTATTAATACCCTACCGTCCATATCTTCTGGAATAGGTTGATCTAAAAGAAAAAGGGCGGTAGGCGCAATGTCTATTATACGAGCCCCATCAATTCCACTGCCTTTCTTTATCCCCTTGCCATTTGCAATAAAAACACCGTTCATCCTATGTGTGCCAGTGCCTGTCTGCCACTTCGCTTCTTCCACCAATTTATCTCTTAAACGTATATCCATCAGATATTCCCCTTCCTTAAGAAAGCATATTATGTCAGGGGCATCCTTGGTCCTATGTCCATAGTATACTTCCTCTCTCCTCAATACTCTGCTCGCCAATAGCTCACCGGTATCAGGGTCTTTAATCATCGTAAGCTTACTCATAATCTCTTTGCGAAGCATTTCATATTCTATCCCTGGTTCCACTATGCCAAATGGTTCACATCCTTTTACATTTATATATATGCCCTGTTCACTATTGGAGGCAGAGTATGCCCTTGTTTTATGCCAATCCACTTGATCCATAAATGGATAAACACTCTGGCTTCCCTGTAACTTCTTCACTATATTATTAAATCTGTAATATAATGATCCTACCTTGTTTCTTGCCTTAAGGGTCAAATAACCTTGATCTCTAAGCCATTTATTGATATAAAATTTCTTATTGAGAGGGCCAAAACCATGATCTGACATAATAATGACCGAAGTCCGCTCACCTGATCCATTCACGAGATTACCAATGATAGAGTCTAACTCCTGATAATACGATGCAATCTTTTCGAAAGTTCTCTCTTCCACTTTGGTTCCATTATTTCTGGAATTTCCTTCTATGACTTCCCACAGGGCATGCTGAATCCTGTCTGGTCCCTCAAAAACGATTGCAAAAAAATCCCATTCAGAATTAGCCATTAAATGTCCTGCTAATCTGCCTTTTTGTTTAGTCGAGTTAAGAATATCCTCAACCAGAGTTGCAGCCTCCGATTCTTTATAGTCCTGCCACATGACATCAATTACATAATCGCCAACAATCCTCTTTATCTCTTCTTGAAAAGAAGCAGGATAGGTAAATCGGTTTGCTTGCAAAGGCGTCATCATTCCAGAAACAAGAAAACCCTCTACCTTGGGTGGCGGATAGGTAATTGGAAAATTTATCACAATAACTTTTTTCCCAGCGTCACTAAGGATAGACCACAATGTCCTCTCTTCAATATCATTGTAACTTATTACCCTGCGCCCCATATCCGCACCTGTTATCTTGATAAAATCGAATATCCCATGTTTCCCAGGATTCTTCCCTGTCATAAAGGACACCCACGCCGGCGCAGTTACCGGCGGTATCGTAGAAGTCAAATCCCCCTTCACACCGTTAGCTATAAGTCCATCAATATAAGGAAGAGACACACCCTTCTTCTTCAGTAGATCAAACGTATTGAATGAAGCGCCATCAAGACCAATAATAAGTAGTTTGGAACCTTTGTTCATGAATACCTCTAAACGATAACGTCTTTCCCTTCCACTTTCGATAAGCCGCCGTTTATACACTCTACAAATGTCTTAGAAGATGTGATTTTATAGCCTAGGGACATTAGACAGTTTATATGTCTTTCAAAAAAAGACAAGATTGAAGTAATTACGGAGTCACTTTCAGAAGATTTTTCATGGCCATCTATCCGCTCTATCCTTCTTTTGAATTTATTTTATAAAATTGATAAGTAAATTATAAAACCTTTTTGGAAGAAGCGCCCCAATACTTTGCGCCCAACCACTTCCCAACATATTCAGAATAAGTTTGGGTAACGACCTTATCCTATGGCGTATAGCGAGTAAAACTAACAATGTTGCATAGTTGTTTTGATAAACAATCCTGTTTTTAGATACTACATAATGCCTGAAAGTCTCCTCGCTAAAGGATTTAATAAAACCATCTTTGAGTGCTCTATCATACAGAGGAGTGCCGGGAAAGAAGGCTAAAACAAAAAGATTTATCCTTGTTGTTACAAAAACATTGATAATATACTTGTATGTTTGGATGATATCCGCTGGTGTTTCGTATGGGTTGTCAATAATAAAATCGAGCATCAAACACAGGCCGTATCTATTTTTGTATGTCTCTAACTGAGCCGCAATCTCCTTCGTCTTATCCACCTTGATCGGACGTTTAAAAACTTCATCCAGAACTCGTTGACTCCCAGACTGGACCCCCATTTCTACCACTTTTAAACCAGCGTCCAGAAGAATCTCAAGTTTTTCCTTGCGATAGGTATTTGCGCTTATTTCTATAGCAAATGGAAGCCCGACTTTATCTTTATATTTCCTTGCGAAATCTTCTAATTCTTTAACCGGACGGATCAGGAAATCATCATCTCCAAACGCAACATACTTAAAAAAATCAAATTTGTTCAAGATAAGCTCCAACTCACCGATGAAATTATCCACACTACGAAATCTCATAGGATTTCGCCCGTGCATAGAAAAGTATCGAGCATTGTTACAATATGTGCATAGATAAGGACAACCGCGCGCTGTCATGAGCCAGAATGTTGGGTTACCAAAAGGGTATACTGTGTAATGCTCCTGTAATTTTTCTTTATTCATCTGATGCAACTCTCCATCAAGCACAAATTGTTCATCCAAATTGTAATCCGGATATGGAAGGCTGTCTAAATCAAGCGTTGGCGATTTAACACTATTTTTCACTAATATTCCATTTACATTAAATGCCATGTTTAGAGTATCCATATAATCAATGCCTGACTCCATCTTGTTAATCAGGTCAACAACCACACAGTCACCCTCTGCAAAACAGATACCATCTGCGTAAGGAAGGCTGAGTTCCGGTGCTGAAATACAATGTGGTCCGCCCCAAAATACCTTCATGCCAGGATATTTCTTACGTATAAATTGAGTAGCATGGACCGCCCTCAGAGCGTAGTGACTGTATACTGATATCATCACCATATCTGAGTTTTTTAATATCTCATCTAACTTATCAAGTTCATATTCTCCAAAGACATTAGAACCCTTATTAGCAAAAAAAACACTCTTTATAGTATGTCCAGCTCTTTTTACTATAGAAGATATTAGACGAGAACCATCATTATTCCCAATACCATTGACATTTAGGAAAGCAATTTTCAATCCGGCCCCCTACTTAGCAACTAATTTTGCCTTAATCTCACAGACTTAACTAAAAAAAGCACCTTTTAATAAAAACAGCAATAGCATTTCGGTTTCGCGCTAAAATCCAGATTATTTTATATCTGGGTTTCCATTTCCGCTAAAATGATAATATTTATACTCAGTGCTTTAATACCAAAGAACAAAATGAACGGCTTCAACTTTTTTACTGCCCCCTAATCGCCTTTAAAACAACCTCATTAGTATTCAAGATATATGAAAAAAGAATATAGGTGGAGGTGATTACCACTGCGCCAATAAGCGCCTGACTTGCGCTGTGTACATCACCGTTCATAAACATAGCGTTTTTGAGAGGATAGAAGATAAACCCACTCAGCATAGTTGCGACTCCAATCTTAAACACATATGGCTTCAATTCATCCCATTCAAAAACTTTAAAAACCTTTTGTAGCACGATTAAGAAAACAGCCACCCTTGTATAGGTAATGATGGCGCTCGCCAAAGCAATACCTCCAACCCCCAATTTTTGCATCAAAATGTAATCTAAAAAGGCGTTAATAGGGATTGATAGAAAAGCAATCCTGATAAGTAAATTTGACCTCCTATCTAAAGAATATAAAAGCAAGAGCAAAACACCGTCCCATAGCGAAGCTACTAAACCGATGGAATATCCTCTCAGTGCACTCGCCGTTAGCTTCACTGCGTCCGCATTAAAGTTGCCGTATTGTAAAAATAAAGAGATAATATGTGGGGCAAGATAAAGCAGAATAAGCATTAACGGCATTGCTCCAAAAGTAAGAACTATAATACTGCGCATTAACAACTTTCGTATAGTCTTTTGTCCACCCTGATTATTTATCTCAGATAGCT
Organism: Deltaproteobacteria bacterium GWF2_42_12; assembly: GCA_001797665.1. Taxonomy (GTDB): domain Bacteria; phylum Desulfobacterota; class GWC2-55-46; order UBA9637; family UBA9637; genus UBA9637. The sequence continues at coordinate 36,319 of MGQA01000020.1, forward strand.
TAGGGAATATAACTCTTCCAATAGAAAAGGAGAGCAAGGCCGGTAGAACCGCGTATAAGCTGAAGGCATAGCCTAAGGCTGAAACTGCACCCACGCCAAGATAAGAAGCAAAAAACCTGTCAACTACAAGATTGAGCTGGGCAAGAAAGCTAAAACCACCAATAACCTTTAAGCGAAGCCATACATCAGATAAACCGTCTGCTTTTAACATTAACTGCGGAGACAATTTAAAGTTATTATAATTGTAAAGAAAATGTAGCAACCCAAAAGTTTGCACAGCGTAGCCACAAATCATGCCAATAACTACACTGTAAATACCCCACTTTTCTGACATAAATAACAGAGTTATTATCATTCCGGCCGGCACAAGGATAGTGGAAAGCGCTGGAATAATAAATTTATTATGTGAATTGATAATACTCTCTTCCAGCCCGTATAAGATAATAAATATGCTTGCAACAGACATATAGCCGGTAAGCGAGATAGTAAGATTTAACGTTTCGATATTGAAACCTGGCGTTATCAGTCTCATGAGCAACGGTGAAAATATCAAATACATGACAACGAATATGCCTGATATTAGAAGAGCTAACATAATTACGCTATTGCTCATCTCGTATGCTTTCGCCTCCTCACCTTTCATTCTTAACCCAATAAATGCAGGCATGAAAGCGAAATTTAGACTCATGGCAGCATATGTTATAAGAGTAATAGGTATTATCCTTGCGATAAAAAACGCATCAGTTGCCGCGGAAGAGCCGAATTTCATGGCGAGCAGAAGATTCAACAAAAAACTCAAACTTATGGAAATAGCTCTTATTATTAGTACCTGTATTGATGGCTTCATAAATATCTATCATTATCAAATATAAATTAAATCCTGAATAAACTTAGGAATCGGATTTTCCTGCCTGTTTAAAATAATACCCTTGAATCTTCCTTTGACCCACTCAATCCTCTCTACAGCCATCAATATAGTCCTCTTTGGCGTCTTGTTTGCTTCAATAACAAGAATCACACCGTCAACAAGTGTAGAAAGGTGTAACGGATCTGCGCTCTCCTTTATGGCAGGGCTGTCAATGACAACTGCGTCGAAATTCTGGCTCGATTCTGCCAACAGTTCCTTCATCTTTTCTGAAGCCAGCGTCTCAAATGGATCAACATTTAACTCTTTAATATTACCGGCGGTTATTACATGAAAACCGTTATTGCTTTTAACAACATCCTTCAACTCGCCTTTACCATTAATATAATCCACCAACCCCGGATATGAATCCATCTTCAATATTCTGTCTATGGCCGGATGCCTGAGATCCGCCTCTATTAGCAGGACCCTCCTGCCTCTGCTGGCAAGAGTCATAGCTAAATTAATTGATGTCACAGTCTTACCATTGCCTCTATCAGGACTTGTCACTAAAAATATTTTATCCCGCTCAGCCTCCCTGTTGAGGAAGATTTTATTAACAACTCTATTATATGAAGTGGCTCCCATTGAGTCGTTGTTTATTCTGGATACCACAAACTCCTTATTCTTTTGCCTATATAGGATTGGCAGGTGAGAAGCGTCTCTCACAGAATTGTCCCTTTTACCAATAAACGGAAATGCTATTTCCTTCATTTTATAAAGAGAGCCGAGAACCGGGAGCGCAAGACTTTTCTCTACCTCTTTAGCCGTGCTGAATGAACTATCCCAGTATTCAACGAAGAAAGCCGTAAACACGGCCAGCAGCAATGAACCAACAAAACCTGCAGGAATAATTAAGAGCCATTTCGGCCAGTCTGGGCGCACGTAATCGTATACCTTTGCAGGATCGGTTAGCTTTATATCGACATCGCTGATGGTTGTCTCCTTTAAAACTCTCAATTCATCCATTTTCTTCTTGAGTTCATTATATATTGATTGCTTTACATCTACGGTATTCGACAGTCTTATCAATTCGATTTCCTGTGAAGGCATCGAGATTAACGCAGTTTTTAACCCACTGATTTTTTCTTTCAGAACATCTTGCTTGGCTAAATACCCCACTCTGTCCACTTCCAAATCTACAAGTTTTCCTATGAGATTTTGATAGACAGGATTAGAGGTCTCGGTTTCACTCTGGACTTTCCTTTCCAGTTCATTTTTTAATCTGCTTTTATTAGCCTCTATCTCAGCCTTCATGCGCATTACATCAGGATGGTCTTCGCGTTTCTCTATGACCAGCGAAGCTAATTTGGCCTCCTGACCCTGAAGGGTTGCTTTTAGCTCTGTGACCAATGGATTATCGGCTACTACAATGGATGACTTTATCCTTTCCCCCTGGCTGCTTAGTTGATTTTTAGTCTCTCTTATGCGTTCTTTCGTTTCCTCCATGCGAAAAGAAATATTCGATAATTCTGCCTCAAATTCATCCAACCTCTGTATCTTTATCGTTTTTTCTTCATCAAGCTGGATTATTCCATTTTCTTCCTTGAATCTCATAAGGAGGTTTTGAGATTCAAAAAGCTCTTTTTCAACCTTTGCCATCTGTTCTTTGGTAAAATTATACGCGGTGCCCGCCGGAACCCTTGCAAGCTCTACGTTCTTGTTGATGAATAGCTGCACCATTGTATTTGCCATGTTAGTTGCAATTTCAGGGCTTTCTCCGTAAAGGCCTACATTTATTACTTCTGTATCCTCCTCTAACTTAATATCCTCTAAATCATCCCTCAGTTCCTCAACCGCATCAGCCAAATAGTTGTCCGGCTGATCCTTAAGTATCCCAAAATAAATTAAAAAGTTAGTGGGCTTTTCTATAAATGTATTTTTAAGAAAAGCAAGCACCTTATCTCTTGTTGTCTGTGGATCTTCTTTCTTCTGTTTAAGTCTTTCATCCCTGTTAAAGAGCCTGACAATATCTTCTGCCATACTCCTGCTGGTTAATATTTGAACCATATTATTGGCAGGATAAATATTACGAATAGGTTCAGCAGGCGTCGCCAAATCCTGAAAGATGGCGAGTTGTTGCTTCGGATTTGTCTGCACGTATATCTTTGCGCTGGCTTTCCAAACCGGCTCTATAAGAAATGTCCCAAAGAGAACTCCGATAAAGGTAACTACTGCTATGGAAAGTATCATTAATTTTCGCTTAAATACGGTATGGATACAACTATAGAGGAACTCGCCGTTGCTCATTACCGGTGCGTATATGTTATCGTCTATCCCCTGGCCCATCCGCCTTCTCTCTATGTATGGCTTGTTTTCCATTTTTTGCTCCTTTAATGGTTCGGGTAGGCATCCCTCTATCTTGGCTGAATAATAAGCGTTGAAGTCGGCTTCTCTCCTGAAAAAACATCTTCAACCAGAGGTTCCAACACAATACCTGTTTCCATAAGAACAATGGGTGAAATTATGTTCTGCAAGTGTTTAAAAAACCTGTCTACGCTCGCTATGTAACTCGACGGAACATAAATAATATCACCTTTCTGCAGCGACGCATTCTCGCTGAACTCACCCTTTTTAAAAAAATCAGCTATGTTTAATGTTTTAATCTCAGGCTTACTCATATCGCCTCGAATTAATAGTACACTTTTGCCATTTGCATCCAGTGTGAGGCCGCCAGCCATAGATATTGCCTCGACTGCGTCTAAAGGCCCGTTGATCTGGAACATCCCTGGCCTCCCGACTTCGCCGAGGACAAATATCTTCTGACTTCTTAGAGTCAACACGCTAATGCTGACTTGTGGATTTATAATATATTTATTTAATTCTTCTGTTAACTGACGTCTTACAAGCGTAATACCTGTTCCACCAACTTTAATCTCTCCAATGAGTGGATAAGAAATAATCCCATCTGGTGGAATTAGTATCTTTCTATTTAAATCCTCATTCCTGTATACAGTGATTTCTATTTCATCACCCGGTCCTAGAACAAATTCCGTGACTTTAGCCCTTTTTTCCTCAAAATTCACATCTCCTTCTTTTCTCGCTATTTCACTTTTTACAGAACAACCGATAATAACAAGAAAAAACATTAGAAAGACTGCACAGAACGTCAATGTATCTTGCACACATTTCTGAAATCCCATAATCATCTCCTTTCCGCTAAAATTTCATATTTAATAATTTCAGACAAAAGCACCTGATAAAAAACGATATTATTAAGACCAGTTGTATATAAGGCTGACAATACTATCCATGTTGCTCCTTCATCAATATGCCCCGATTTTTCTAAAAACAACAGCAATCGTCCTTAACAGTATCTTTATATCCAGCCACAGGGACTGGTTTTTTACATAATAAACATCATATCTTATCCAGTCGTGAAAGGAGGCCTCGCTTCTTCCCTGAACCTGCCATAATCCGGTTATCCCCGGTTTAACTTTTAATCTTATGCCTCTCCAGCTCGGGCTGAATTTCATCTCATTCATTGCAAGCGGCCTCGGCCCCACAAGGCTCATCTCTCCCTTTAACACATTCATAAGCTGAGGAAGTTCATCAAGGCTTGTCTTGCGCAAGACGCTGCCTACACGGGTTACACGCGGGTCATTTTGCAGCTTGAACATTGGGCCGTCCACATCCTTCTTTGCTGAAAGGATATGCTGCATCCCCTCAGCATTATTGACCATTGTCCTGAATTTTAGCATCTCAAAGTCCTTGCCGCCTCTTCCACACCTTTGTTGTTTGAATATAACCGAGCCATCTGAATCCATCTTTATAGCGAGCGCTGTTATAAGGAGCAGGGGTGAAAGGAGTATAAACATTGCTGTTGAGACCATTATATCCATAAACCGCTTTAGTCCTGAAAATATAAGGTGTCTGGCGCTGCCTATATGCAATGCGCCTTGTTCGGCCACACTGTCAATCTTATATTTGCGCGGAATGAGATTTATATCTTCGGGTTTCAGCCTGTCTATCAAGACTTTGTTGCTCAATAAGTCCCCTGCAAGTATTAACCCATGTCCTGCCACACAATATCTGATGTTGGAATCTTCTCCAACTTTAACATCATTCCACAAGATGCTTTCTCTGAGCTTTGCCATTTTTCCTATAACACAGTTATCCCCTATTACTGTTGGTCCAATTATCTGGGCATTGGCGCCAATCCTGCAGTTATTGCCGATTATAGTTGGTCCTAATATATAAGCATCTGGAGAGATTGAAAGATTACTTCCTGCCCACACACCTTCAGCAATCTCGCTCATATTTTCTCTGCTGCTATAGCCGTTAAATAGCTCTTCTCTTTGAATGTCGTAATAATCATCAACACTATTTATTGCCCTGCAGTGGCCATTAACTTCATAAGCGTGAACTGATAAGTTAGCCTTATTTAAGGCCGGAATAAGCTGCTCCTTTATATCAAAATAAATATTATCTTTTATAAAACGCAGCGCCGCAGGGTCAAATACATATATGCCTGCTGGTTTTAAAGAAGAGCGCCTGTCCCTTGAGGAATGAATGGCATAAAAATCCCGGACAGCATTATCTTCTCCAATGCTTATGCCTTCCATTGATAACCTTTTTTGCTTCTTAACGCCGACTGTTACAACCGATTTGCTTGTTATGTGGCTTGCAAGTATATCATTAAGGTCAAAATCTCTCAGAAATATGTTTCCGTTCAAAACAAGGAAACAATCACCTCCAATAAAATCTTTTAAATCACTCAGCGCGCCTGCTGTGCCCCTTGGTCTGTTGTCCATCACATGCTGAATTTCCAGAGCTGCGCTGAATTTACGCCTTATGTCTTTTAACCATTTTTCTCCATCGTCAATATTGTGCTCCTTTGACGAAGAAATTATAATGTTTTTTATGCCGTGAGCATTCAACGATTCTATGGTATATTCTATGAACGGTCTGTTCAATATTGGAAGCATGAAGATGCGGCTATGCCTTGTCAGAGGCCCAAGCGTTGTGCTATAGCCGCCTCCAAGTATCACAGCGCTGCTGATTCTGTTTTTAGTTATGTTTTTAGTTAGAACAAAATTCATATTATTAAAGGACTCTCTGAAAAACTACCTTTTAAAAAATTGTCATGCCCGAATGTCTCTATCGGGCATCTGTAACTTGTTGATTGTAAAAGAACCAGATTCCCGATAAAAACCTCGGGAATGACAGAAAAAGAGTTTTCCAGAGTGTCCTAAACCTTATCCCTCTCACCCTACCCTCTCCCAAAGGGAGAGGGATTTTTTTGTTGTCCTCTCCCCAGCGGGGAGAGGGTAGGGTGAGGGGGTCGTTACCTTTTACAAAAAACTATTTCACCCTTTTGGCACAAACCTTAAACCGCTTTCTGCTCTTTTACTGCCCATTTTTCTGGACCAGACAACCTTTCCTGATTTTCTTGCGGTTGAACCTTCAAACTTAAAATTAAGGACAGTGTCTTGCTCAAAAGGTTTGCCTGAATATGCTATCCTTGCCCCAGTATCAGAAACATCCTTTGTTAAGGCCTTCTGCGGCACAACTCCGAAAAAGAAGATATTTGCAACCTTTTCCTTTCTGTCAAACATCCGTCTTTCAACAAGGACACATCCGCATTTAAAACACAATGGAAACAACTTTTTTGTGTTTATATAAATGGCGTTATTACATCTCGGGCATATCCAAATTTCCATATTTAGGGGGATTCGTTGAATAGAATACTCCGTCATTTTGGAAGGTTTTAATTTAAGCAGTAAAGCTCGAGGAAAACAATCCATCATTAGATTGATTTTATATAAAAAAAGAAGTAGTGAAAATAACTTTTAGGTTTAATGCTTTAGTATTAGGAATCTTGCATAGGATTATAGGTTCGCCCATTAATTTTAACATTCGTAGAGCAATCGCCTTCCTCTTTTCCTCCTCCTCCTTCTAAATCCCACTCCCCCCTTTTAATAAAGGGGGGAGTGGGATTTTTATGTTTATGGCTCTTGGTTCAGCAGGTCTCGCCTGCCGGAAGCTCGCTGAGAAACCGCGTAATAACATTATTGACATAAGCTATTAGCTGTGTC
>MGQA01000021.1 GCA_001797665.1 Deltaproteobacteria bacterium GWF2_42_12
GAAAGACCTGCGAGACGTCTTTTTAATCTCCCTGAGCGATATACTGTGCATGTCCGCAACATAAATACTAATGGAAATAAGTTATCAATAAATGTGCTTGCCATGTTCGCATTTCGCTGTATCTTCCTATCGCCAGACAAAACCTGCCTCATACATCCATCTTTCCTCGGCGGCGCTGATATCCGGCCGCCGCAATGTGGCTTTATGGGTTCTCTCAATGCACATATAGGTGAAAAGGGGTATTGTCGAATCATTCACGCTGCCCAGACAAATAACGAGTCAGCTATAGAGAGGGCAATAGAGGTAGAAAAAAATGCGAGTGAGAGGCATTATAAGGAAGGCTTTCAGACAGCGGAAGAGGCCGCGGAAGCTGTGATAGGCAGAGTAAGAGAATATTGTTTCAAGTATGCAAAACATTTATTGGCAGGTGAGAGACAAGCTGTATTAGGCCGCAATGACCCCTGTTATTGCGGGAGCAACAAGAAATATAAGAAGTGCCACGGACAGTGAGTCAGGCTGAGTAACTTACTCAAATATTATTTCCTTTATATTCATTGCTGCGATCTTATAGGTGCCGAATTCGGTAGTTCCATAAAATCTTGATTCCCCGTCAAAGGTAACTGCCACAACCTCGCCGTTTTTAAGGGTTACCTGGGCGTCTTTCTTGCCCTCGGTTACGTCACCAATAAAAACCACCTTTCTAACCTTTTCAAAAGGTATGCTTACCGTGCCCTTGCCTCTTGTGCCTAAAAAAAAGAGATGCCCTTCCCAACTTACGAAACTGCATTTTGTGGAAATATTCTGGTCATCTATTACAGTGGCATTGAAGCTTATATCAGGTTTTGGAATTTCACCTTCTGGTGTTTTACCCATACCCACAAATATTGCCCACCCAATTATTAGCAGAAAAACTGTTAAAACTTTTCTCATAGTTTGCCCCATTTGAAAGCCTCGCTGCTTGCGGCAGGAATGAAAATAAAATTCTTTTTGAGCGAACACCGGGTATGAAGCCCCGCGACAGCCCCTTTAGAGATAAATCTCTAACGGGTTTACCTCTTAGGTTTAATATCTATATCGTCTATACCGGTTTTTTTTGCGTGATATGTAACGGTATCTGTAATGGCTGTGCAACTCTCAGGCCTGCCTGATTTTCCTTTGTATCTATGGGTTTTGACCAGATAATCTTGGCGCTTACTTGGGTGTTCAAGTTAATAATATTTATTTTTATTGTGCTGCCTGGGATAAATGGGTCTCCACTATATCGTATCCTTGCGCCGTTTTTGGAAGCATCCTCTATTTTAGCTATCAGCGGTTTTTGATTATCAATAATTTCGCAATCTACTGACCACGGGAACCGTTCTTCGCACCTTGTATTTGCTGGTACGCCTTCTTCTCTGTTGAGCACAGAGGTAACTTTATTGAGCAGCTCCAGTATCCTGAATGGTTTAATTAAGTAGTCAAAACTATTTTCTTTAAAAAAGGAGATTATCTCATCTGTTGGCCTTCCGGTAAGGAATAAAAAGCGGTTTTTAAATTTAGGAAAATCTTTTATCGTCTTATAATAGAGATTCTTGCCATCCATTCCATACATATTAATATCTGAAATTATTAGATTGTAGCTGTTGTTGCGGATTTTCTGGAATGCTTTTTTACCATCTTCCGCAAGGTCAACGAGAAAGCTGGCCCCGGTCAATATTTCGTACATTAATATCCTGAACGTCACTTCGTCATCAACCACAAGGAGCCGTTTATTTTTGTGGTGGATATTTTGCACACTATTCCAGTAGCACAATTGTTATATTCTGTCAATCATATTTGCGCGTATAGCGCATTATAATTTTATTGCAATTTAACAAAGAAAATGGGATAGTCAAAAACTTAATAGTAGAAAATAAAATTGCGAGGGGGCCTAACCCCCTCGCAATTTTATTTAATCAGATTGTATCTTTATGGTTTAAACCTTTTATCTGGGTTTTGACTCCATGCCAGCAGGTTGTTTTGTGGCCTGTGAAACAATAAGCTCTTTATTCGCAACTATTTTATGCCAGACCCCTTTGGGGGCAAGGACTGCAACGCCAGGCCTAAGTGGAGTGCATTCTTCCTTCCCATTATCAAGACAGAACACTCCTTCGCCTTCATGGACAAAGAATATCTGGTCGCCTTCAGGATGCCTGTGATAATCAAGCACTTGGCCTGGCTTGAAATAATAGGTATCCGCAGTAAGCTGCTCGCTCTTGATTTGAGTTACCTTGTTAACATTCTCATTCTTGAATTCCTTTTTCTCCATTACGTTTGCGATATTCATTTCATTTTCTCCTTATTTTTTAGGCTGAGGGCTGAAGGCAAAAGGCTGTAGTAGTTTATAGTGTTTCTTCAGCCTTAAGCCTTGTGCCTATCGCCTGTTTTACGCTGCGATTGATTCATACACCCTTCCAACCATCTTAGCCGATGGTTTCAGGGTCTTCTTGCCTTCTGTCCAATTTGCCGGACATACTTCATCTGGGTGACTGGAGCAATAGATGTTGGCCTGCACCTTTCTCAAAAGCTCTGCCGCATTTCTCCCTACATTATAGAAATTAACTTCTGACGCAGCGAGCTTGCCCTCTGGACTGATAAGGAATGTTCCCCTGAGTGCCAGGCCTGTTGCTTCATCATATACGCCGAACATCTTTGATACCGTCCCTGTCGGATCTGCTCCCATGAGATATTTGACGCCGTGCAGAAGCCTTTCTGACTGATGCCACGCAAGGTGTGAGAATTTCGTATCAGTGCTCACTGAGATAACCTCACATCCGGCTGCCTTTAATTCTTTATGCTTTTCAGCGAGGTCATTAAGCTCTGTAGGGCATATAAATGTAAAATCCGCAGGGTAGAAGAACAACACAGTCCACTGCCTTTTCGTCTTTATATTCTCCAGGCTTATTTTGCCAAAATCTCCCTTCACTGGGTCATAGACCTCCATTTCAAAATTTTCGACAATCTCTCCTACCTTTACGCATGGTTCCATGATTAATCCCTCCTTTTTTGTTTTTCCCGTTTAGAAACATAACGGGACAGGTTCTGGCATTTTTTGCAGATGCCATAAAAGTTAATATGGTTACCTACTGGTTTGAACTCTTCTGCTATATGATGAGGAAGCCGTATGGCTCCGGAATAATCCTCAAATATATCCCCTATTTTATTACATTCTGTGCAAATGATATGGTGATGCGCCTTTGTATTTGGGTCATAGTGCTTTTTCTGCGGGTCAATGGTAATCTCCATAACTTCGCCTTTTTCATGTAATACCTGAAGCGTATTGTAGACCGTTGCAAAGGATACCGTGGGATATACCCTCTTGATGTGCTTATAAATATCCCCTGCAGACGGATGGCTTGTATTGCCGTCTAAGTAATTCAGGATGGCAAGCCTCTGAGGGGTAAGTTTAAGTCCCTTTTCTTTGTATTTTATTATAAGTTCTTTCATAATTATTATTAGATTAGAATAATTCCATTCTCGTAATGAATATAAACTAAAAAATTATCCTTGTCAAGTGTTTTTTTAAGATGTCTTTTTTTTAAGATGGATATTTTTAAATTTGGCAGGGCGAGGAGGATGGTGGTAGGGGTCTCATGGCCAGGATAATATAGTGCGTGAGACCCCAAAAGACCTGTACTATTTCGGGTTGCCGTTAAAATAGAAAAGGAGACATATATCTACTTATGCGCTCTTATTCAGAAAGCAAGCTGAGAATATTGCGTGCCTTTTCATTGTCGGGTTGGATCTTTAATGCCTCTTCAAATTCTGTTATTGCCTCTTTCGTTAGCCCTTTGCTTTTATAGGCAATACCGAGATTGTAGTGGGCTTCAATATGGAAAGGGTCAAACCTTACGGCTTTTTGGTACTCTGCTATTGCCTCATCTATTTTTCTCCTTAGATAGTAAATGCTACCCAGGTTATTATAGGCATCCGCATAATCAGGTTGCAAGGCTGTGGTCTTTTTAAATTTCTCAATAGCTTCATCTATTCTGAATTGATTTAGGTAAGCAACACCAATATTATAGTGTGCATCTGCATATTTTGGTTGTAAATGTATAGCTTTTTTAAATTCCTCACTGGCTTTATTTGTTAAGTTTCTGTCATAATACGCCATCCCAATATTATTATGCCCTCTTGCCTTATTTGGACTCTTGCTCACCACATCCTCCCATAGCGTTATCTCAGCCTTCCAGATGGAGTTCCTTTTATTTGTTACTGCACCAGCGAGAATGATAAGCAAGATAAACAAAATACAGGCGGCACTAAGGATGGTTTTAAATATTTTAAGTCTTTTGGCTTTAAAACCCACATTCCTTGTCTTTGTTCCAACTGTAAAAGTTGAGGCATCTCTTAGTTTATCTATTTCCATTTACCTCTACTAAGTCCTCTGCATGTACCGGCATAAACCATTTCTGCGCTATGAATGTGGGGATTACTGCGCTTGCTATTAGCACGCCGGTCAGAACAGAATATTGAAGCTCACTTATAAATCCTGAGTGCAGGCCAAAGATAACTGCTATCAGGCCAAATGTTAATCCTGTGCTAAGTAGCAAAGTGGTGTACATCCCTCCCTTTGGGATATATTTCTTTGCAAGGAAATACACTCCAAGAAATTTTGACAGTTGTTTAATCGCTAAAAGGGTTGCAAAAAGGCCTATTGCAGACATGATAAGCGAAAGCGAAACCTTCATGCCTACCACAATAAAAAATATCGGTGTAATGATTGCAAATGCAACTGTCCTTAGTCTATTTTTTACTACTTTTGTTTCTAAGGTTTCGGCAAAGTGTTTTGACATAAAAAGTCCTAATACAAATGCAGGCAGTATTGCATGTCCAGCGCCTAAATTAGCAAAATAGATAAATACAAGCAGGAGCAGGAATATGTATTTTATCTCAGGCTCAATAACTTTATTTTTTAGCTTAGGATTGTCAAAGACATAGTGAGAGAAATTGGTTGCCAAAAATATTACGACTATGGAAACTGCAATAAAGATGGCGGTATATAAAGTTGGCCTGGCAAATAAAATGCTTAACATGACCGCTGTTCCCATATTGGTTATAAATGTAGATGACATAAGCATATTGCCGACCATTGTCTTTGATAAATTGGTTTCAAGAAGGACAGAATAAACAACTGCTATTGATGTCTCTGATAAGGCAGTTCCGGCGATTAAGGACGCTGTTAAGCTCCAACCCGCATAATAATAGGTATAAAGAAAGGCTGTTATAAAGGGCGTTAAAAAGGAGAAGAATCCGATGAGAAGACTCTCTTTGATTTTTTTCTTCATCAATCCTGTGTCAATTTCAGCCCCTGCCAGAAAGGTCAATAGAATTCCGCCAAAGTTTGCAAAATAAATCATCCACTCTTCGGTTGTAAGCCCGAGGTTTCCGGCTGCAACTCCCAAAAGGATTTCTATTATTGCCACTGACAGGCCGAGTTTCAAAGAAAATAAACTTGAAATAAATATCAATAAACCTATCACTAAGGGAGTTATATCTGCCCCCATATCTATTCTCCTTATTTATAAACTTTCTTCAGAAGTTATAAGATATTTACTATATCTGCGTCAAGGCGTAAAAAAAACAAACTCAGTATTACCCCGAAAATCAAAGCGCATTTTTGGGTATTATAAAGTGATTGAAATAAATTTTAAAATAAGATACCTTATTAAAACTTTCTATACAGAGCGTCATAACTTCACATACCTGCGTTGCTCCTCGGCTCGTCGTTGCGGCGTCCTTCCCCTGTCCCCCTCAAGAGGGGGATAAAGGGGGAGGACGCCTCACTCCTCGTCTTTGTCGCGCCTTGGTCTGCTGTGTTCTGACGCTCTGTAATTTATGTCGCTATGTATAAAAGTGAGGGGTTATGATGTTCAAGGGTTCTATAACAGCGCTTGTCACGCCATTTAAGCATGATGAAATAGATGAAAAGGCGCTTAAGGGTCTGATTGAGTTCCAGATAAAGAACGGCAGCGATGCGATTGTTCCATGCGGCACAACAGGGGAATCGGCAACGTTGTCTTATGAAGAACATGAAAGGGTTGTTGAGCTTGCTATTGAGTTCGCCGGCAAGAAAATACCTGTTATTGCCG
>MGQA01000022.1 GCA_001797665.1 Deltaproteobacteria bacterium GWF2_42_12
CTCAAAATGAGTTCCCCTCTTTAGCAAAGAGGGGTTAGAGCCTGCCCCTGCATGTATTAAACAGGGGGGAGATTTGAATATGGATTTTCGGGGCAAAAACACCCATACAGTAATTTACCCTGTTACACGCAGGACGCCATAGCCTTTAGGCTGGGGAGAAATAAGTTGATATGTTTCTCGTAGGGGAGGGGCTTGTCCCCTCCTATTTTCCGGGAAACCATGAGGGCCTGCCTACTTTTGGTAGCGGATAGCGTAAAGGGTTGGGGAAATAAAGGAGAATAATGGAGATACTATATTATGACTGATTTTCTCATCACCCATTATCACACAGCAATAATAATTTTTTTATCAACGGTGTTAATCACCAACATCCCCATAGGCTTTTACAGAAAAAGATTTACAAAGTTTTCCAGGCCATGGGCGAGGTGCATTTATATCCCGATACTGGTGAATATTATTTTAAGAAGGTTATTTGGACTCAGTTATGGCATTATCCCTTTAAGCATTTTATTTCTCCTTGCAGGTCAATTTATAGGTGCAAGGATTAAAAGGGGTGATTTAGATAATAACAGCAAAGGAAGTCCTATCCCCGGCTGAAGAAAAGTTTGAAAGATGGAGGAAGACGGTTGGTTTTGTTCTCGGTCCTCTATGCTTTCTTATTCTCTATTTTCTGCCAATCCCTACCCTTTCTCCACAGGCGCATAAGCTTGCAGCGATCCTTAGCCTTGTCCTTGTTTTTTGGATTTCAGAAGCAATTCCAATCCCTGTAACAGCTATCCTTGGCGCTATTTTAAGTGTTCTCCTCGGTATTGCGCCTGCTAAAGATGTGTTTGCACCCTTTGCAGACCCCATTGTCTTTCTCTTTATTGGCAGTTTCATCATCGCAGAGGCCATCACCCTTCATCACTTAGACAAAAGATTCGCATTCGCAATTTTTTCACTGCGGTTTATTGGGGAAAACCCTTACAGAGTTCTCTTTGCCTGCGGCGCTATATCAGCAATTATCTCCATGTGGATGAGCAATACTGCTGCCACTGCAATGATGCTTCCCATAACGCTCGGCGTGCTGAAGGCTATGGATGAACTCCATAAAGAAGCGGGAGGAACCTCTCCTATCATGGGGAGCAGGTATGCAACAGGTATGATGCTGATTATTGCATACGGCGCATCTGTTGGAGGCATTGCAACGCCCATTGGCACCCCTCCAAACCTGATAGGTATCGGTTTTATACAAAATCTTGCTGGTACGAAAATTACCTTCTTTGAATGGATGCTATTTGCAGTACCTCTAACAATTGTGATGTTTACATTTTTATATCTCATCATGAGATTCCTCCACCCATCTCCTATGGTCAGCCTTAAAGGAATTAAGACATATGTGGCAAATGCAAGAGGGAACCTTGGGAGATGGAATAGGGGAGAGAGAAATACTGCTATCGCATTCTTAACAGCGGTCTTCCTATGGCTATTTCCAAGCATAATTTCTCTGATCCTCGGAAAGGATTCTCCCTTTTCAAAATTTATAGGCTCAAGGCTTGATGAAGGTGTTGTAGCTGTGCTGGCAGCATCGCTCCTTTTTATTTTACCGGTCAACTGGAAAGAAAGACAGTTCACCATGCACTGGGAGAGGGCTGTAAGGATTGACTGGGGCACAATTTTATTATTCGGCGGAGGGTTGAGTCTCGGAAAACTCATGTTTTTTACAGGCCTTGCAGAGGTGATGGGAAAGGGGCTCACCGGTATTACCGGGGCTTCAAGCCTCTGGGGTATAACTGCTGCTGGAACCTTACTGGCAATCATTATAAGCGAGACAACATCAAATACTGCATCAGCAAATATGGTAATCCCTATAATGATAGCCATTGCAAAAGGCGCAGATGTATCGCCAATACCACCTGCATTGGGCGCATGTCTCGGCGCAAGTTTCGGCTTTATGCTCCCTGTCTCCACACCGCCAAACGCAATTGTTTATGGCTCAGGTGTTGTGCCAATCCTTAAAATGCTCAGGGCAGGGATAATATTTGATATTATCGGCTTTATCATAATTGTTGCTGGATTGATGATTTTATGCCCGCTGATGGGATGGACGTAAATAACATTGCAAAATGAAAATTGCAAAGTGCAAAATTCAAGTCTCCCTCCCTCTTTTCCCCCCCTTGATGGGGGAGGGAAGGGTGGGGGTGAGTTGCGGAAGAAAGTAGCCCACAAGTCTCGCTTGTGGGTTAGAGGTGTATTAATTGTTTTTCTCAGCTTCCTTATCTTTTCATCCTGCACAAAATCTATTTCAGAAGAAGATAAACTTAAAAGCATAGTCAACGAAGTTGCAGAGGCTGCACAGAAAAAGGACATTGATGGGATACGGAAACATATCTCCAAATCATATAAAGACCAGGAGGGAAATGATTATGATAGCGTAAGAAGGATTCTCTTGTATCACTTCATCAGGGCAGAGACGGTTTCTGTATTTGTAAGGAGCGTAGATGCAGAGGTAAAGGAAGATACTGCCATTGTAAGGGCAAATGTCATTCTTGTCAGAGGCAAGGAAATAAAGAGCATCAGCGATATAATCCCGGAATCTGCCGCAGGCTACAGATTTGAGATGATATTCAAAAAAGAGGGCAAGGAGTGGAAGGTTGTGAGCGGGGCATGGCAAAATGTGGGGGCGGCGGGGTTGTTGTAAAATAGAATCTAACTTTTTATATGGAGCAAGGCAACCATGTTGCCGTAAACTTTGGAGCAAGCCGACCGTGTCGGCGTAAATTAAAATGATAGAAACATATAAAACCTATAGCCATACCCCGCCGCATTTGTACCGCCCGGGAGCAAAATATTTCATTACTGCATCCACATTCAGGAAAAAGAAGTTGTTTGACGATAAGGCAAAGGAAAAGCTGTTTTCATCTTTACTGAAATCCTGCAAGAATAATGGCTGGGAGCTTGAGGATTGGGTCATACTTGATAATCATTACCACATGATGTTGACTGCTCCTCAAGACAAGATGAATCTTTCAAAATTTATAGCTGAATATCATAAATTTACAGCGATATTCATAAAAAAGAATAACCCCGAAGCAATATCATTGCCGAGAATTTTCGACAATTATTGGGATGCCTGTATTAGTTATGAGAAATCTTATTACGCAAGATTAAATTACATATATTACAATCCTGTTAAGCACGGCTGCACTCAAAAGGCTGAAGATTATATATGGGGAAGCCTTTATACCAGATATCGCGATAACAAGGTATATATTGAGAGGCTGCGGAAAGAGTTCCCATTTGATAAAATAGATATTGAAGATGACTACTAACGGCGAAGTTTCTGCCGTTATATAGAACGAGCCGACCGTGTCGGCGTATTAACGGCAACACGGTTGCCTTGGTCCAAAATTATGCAACACAAATTCATTGCTGACACAATGCTCGGTAAACTCGCCAAATGGATGAGGATAATGGGTTGCGATGTGGAATATTTCTCAGATATACCCGATAAAGAACTTGCGGAAAGGGCATATACAAGCGGTCGAATTATTCTTACCAGGGATACTCTGCTTATCAGGAGAAGGAAGGTAAGAAATAATCATTTTTTCATTCAGAGTGACAGCTATAAAGAGCAGCTCAGGCAGGCCGTAAAACACTTTTCCATAGACCCTTATACGCAAATCCTGACTAGATGTATTATATGCAATCAGCCATTGATAACTCTTGATAAAGCAAGTATAAAGGACAAAGTGCCTGCCTATGTGTATGAGACTCAGGATTCATTTGAAACCTGCCCATCATGCAAAAGGATATACTGGGATGCAACCCATAAGGAAAGGATGGTTAAACAGCTTGAGGAGATGTTAAGGGGAATATGAGAATTTTTCAATATCTCCCCTTCCTCGATAGAAGGGGCTGTATTTTATGATTGCAATGTTCCAGCTAAATAATGTATCCTTACAGTAAGGAGGTAAGGAACTATGCTTGCAAAGAAGACATCCAAAAATCAGCTAACCCTGCCGAAGGAAGTCGTCAAGTCGTTCCCTGATGCCGAGTATTTTGATGTTTCGGTAAAGGATAGAAAGATAATTCTCATGCCAGTCAGGATAACCCCTGCTGATGCGGCGCTTGAAGGCATAAGGGACAAATTGAAAAAACTTGGTATTACCGAAGGTGTTGTTGCCGAGGCAGTCAAATGGGCAAGAAAGAAAAAGCGGCAATCAAGATAGTCCTTGATACCAATATTCTTATATCGTCTCTGCTGTTTAAAGGCGAACTTGCAGGAGTCGTAGACCTTTGGAAAAAAGGCAAGATTATCCCAATCTTCTCTGGAGATACCTTTGACGAGTTTAAGACCGTTCTTGGATATCCAAAGTTTTCTCTGACAACACAGGAGATGAAGGTGATTATTGAGGAAGAAGTTCTGCCTTTCTTTGAGGTAATTGAAGTTACGGATAAAATCAAAGGAGCATGCAGGGATGCCGATGATGATAAATTCATTGCCTGTGCCGTATCTGCATCAGCGGATTTTATTGTCACAGGAGACAAGGATTTGCTGGATATGGGCAAATACAAGTCTGTCAAGATTTTAAGCGCTTCTGAATTTTTAAGGATGTTTAAATCTGAGTGAGACATGAAGAAATTTCTCCATACTCTGTTAGAGCACGAGGGGACTGTCCCAGATTTATGGATGGAGCGAAGCAAAGTCCCCGCACTTGTCATTGCGAGGGATGGAGTCCCGAAGCAATCTCAGCCGTTCGGTACAGGCTCCGAATCGGGACTGTCTCCGGCGGACAAGATGTGATAAAAAAGAAAGATGTGTCCTAAGTTGATTAACGATTGAGGTAAAAAAAGAGAATGCCTCTAACGTCTGAAGACAAGGCGCGCGAAATCATTGACAGCCTTCTTGAAAAGGCAGGCTGGCGTGTATGCGACCTTAGTGACGCAAACATCCACGCACATAGTGGTGTTGTTATTAGAAACTTTCCCCTGAAATCCGGCCATGGTTTTGCAGACTATATCTTTTATGTTGACGGCAAGGCGGCCGGTGTTATAGAAGCCAAAAAAGCAGGGGCAACACTAAGCGGTGTAGAGATTCAGTCTGATAAATATAAACATGGGCTGCCTGATGACCTTCCTGCGTGGTATCGGCCATTGCCGTTTTGTTATCAGTCTACCGGTGTTGAAACGCGATTCACAAACGGATTAGACCCGGAGCCGAGGTCACGCGATGTTTTTTCATTCCATAAGCCTGAGACACTTCTGGAATGGCTTACTGAAGATGTCCCGGCAGAGGCATTGCAAGCCGCAGAGAGATTTTCCATTTACAACAAGCCCTCCACCTTCTACAAAAGACTTCAAAAATTGCCTCCTCTGATTGAAGAGGGTCTCTGGTCAGCGCAGATTAAGGCAATCAAGAATCTCGAAAAATCGCTTTCTGAAAACCGTCCCCGCGCCCTTATCCAGATGGCTACAGGGAGCGGAAAGACATTCACTGCTGTTACATTTATTTACCGCCTCCTTAAATTTGCAAAGGCTAAAAGGGTTTTGTTCCTTGTTGACAGAAAGACGCTCGGCGCCCAGACACTTAAAGAATTTCAGCAATATGATTCGCCGGACAGTCCTTTTAAGTTCACAGAGGAATTTATTGTCCAGCATCTTCAGTCAGGTACTATTGATAAGACAGCCCGTGTCTGCATATCCACAATCCAGAGGCTCTACTCAATCCTTAAAGGCGAAGACATAGACCCTGAACTTGAGGAGGAATCATTGTTTGACCATGCCGACCTTTTCAAGGAGCCTCCGCCTGTTGAGTATAATCCCATCATCCCGCCGGAGACCTTTGATGTAATCGTTACAGACGAATGCCACCGCTCAATTTATAACTTATGGCGTCAGGTGCTTGAGTATTTTGATTCATCCATAATCGGCCTTACTGCCACGCCCAACATGCAGACATTCGGATTTTTTAATCAGAACCTTGTCATGGAATATCCGCATGAGCAGGCTGTAGCGGATGGCGTGAATGTGAACTACGATGTCTATCGCATAAGGACAAGAATTACACAGGCTGGCTCAAAGGTTGATGCAGGCTACTTCATTGACAGGCGAGACAGGGAGACGAGGGCAGTCAGGTGGGAAAGGCTTGATGAAGAGCTTGAATATAATGCCAATCAGCTTGACACAGATGTTGTTGCAATAGACCAGATAAGGACAGTCATCAAGTCATTCAGGGATAATCTTTTTAAAGAGATTTTCCCCGGACGCAAAGATGTCCCTAAGACTCTTGTCTTTGCAAAGGATGATTCCCACGCAGAAGACATTGTGAAGATTATCCGTGAGGAGTTTGCAAAGGGAAATGAGTTCTGCCAGAAGATTACCTATAAGACAACCGGTGTCAGTCCTGAGCAGCTTATACGCGATTTCAGGACAAATTATTTTCCCCGCATTGCAGTTACCGTTGATATGATTTCAACAGGCACGGACATAAAGCCGCTTGAGATTGTCTTTTTCATGAGGAATAT
>MGQA01000023.1 GCA_001797665.1 Deltaproteobacteria bacterium GWF2_42_12
GGTTAGATTTAAAAAGCTAAAAGAATGTAGTTAGTATTATGAGACCCTTAATATATTAAATAAAGATATATCGTACACAAAACAATAGATAAAAGCATCATGGGGAATGATAGCTTCATAAATTCCACAAATTTAAAGTGATGACCTGCCTTGGCTGCAATGCCTGCAACAACTACATTTGCAGATGCGCCTATTATTGTGCCGTTTCCGCCAAGACATGCGCCAAGGGATAATGACCACCAAAGAGGTGTTACAGCATCATTTTCACCCAGCTGGATACCAACTTCTTTTATAAGAGGTATCATGGCAGCAACTACAGGTATGTTGTCAATAAAGGCAGAGGCAATGGCAGACACCCAGAGAATTGCAAGACTTGTCATAAAGCTATCCCCTGAAGTTAATTCAAGAAACCTTTTGGCCAGTATCTTTATCACCCCTGTCTCATCAAGTCCCTTGATTACTATAAATAAACCTGCAAAGAAAAATATGGTAGTCCACTCAATATTCCCAATAGTTGAATGTAGTTCATCGCCAGTTATGAGTAATAATATGGCAGCGCCAAAAATTGCTATAGTTGCTGCCTCGAGATTGAGTCTGTGCTGAAGTAGAAAGCCTGCTATAACAATAGCAAGGACAAGCAGGCATTTTTTGAGAAGGGGAATATCCTGAAGCGCATCCCTCTCATTGAATTGTAAGATTTTTTCTTTCACATTTGAATCTACAGTAAGTTTTTTTCCATACAAAAAATAGATGGGCACAAATATAGCTATCATTATAACCAGGACTATAGGAGCCAGATTTACAATAAAATCCATAAAATGAAGATTGGCTGCGCTTCCTATCAAAATATTAGGCGGGTCTCCAATAAGGGTTGCTGTTCCACCGATATTTGACGTAAATATCTCCACAAACAGAAATGGATAAGGATCAATCTGCATTTCCTCTGCCATGAGTATCGTAAGTGGGGCAACAAGCAAAACTGTAGTAACATTATCAAGGAATGCAGATGTTATAGCAGTAACCCAGCCGAGCATAATCATAATCCGCCATGGCTCTCCATTCACAATCTTTGCTGACCTAATGGCAACATACTGGAACATACCCGTCTTTTGGCATACTGCAACGATAATCATCATGCCAATCAGCAGGCCGATGGCGTTAAAATCAATCCCTTCCACCGCCTTTTCCTGATCGAGTACTCCAAGGAGCACTATAAGCGATGCCCCTAACAGGGATACTACCGCCCTGTTGAATTTATCCCATATAAGTAGTATGTAGACGGCCGCAAAGACAATGAGCGCTATTAACACCTATACCACCCAAATTTAGACATCAACTAAAAACTGATTAAATCTCTTTTCCCGCCCAATTGTTGTTTGGGGTCCATGGCCCGGAAAAAGCTTCATGTCATCCTCAAATCGAAGAATCTTTTTCTTTATAGAATCTATTAACTCTTTGTGGGAGCCGCCCGGAAGATCTGTTCTTCCAACAGAATCTGCAAAAATAGTGTCGCCGGTAAACATTATCTTCTGGCCATTGTCAGAATCTTTTAAAAGTAAACAAATGCCCCCTTTTGTATGCCCCGGGGTGTGTATAACACTAATTGTCAAATTACCTATCCTAATCTCGTCCTTTTCATTTAAAAGCATATCAGGCGCAGGAGAAGAGGCAGCCTGTATCCCAAATGCCATGCCTTGTTCCAGAATATGTTCAAGGAGGATGGCATCCTCTTTATGAATGGCAATCTTTGCGCCAGTGGTTTTTTTTAGCAGCCTATTTGCGCCCACATGGTCAAAATGGCCATGTGTATTGATTATGTATTTAAGTGAGAGCCCTGCCTTCTCAATGATTGTTAGTATCTCCTCAACATCACCACCAGGGTCAATGCATATTGCCTCTTTAGCCTTCTCATCCCAGACCACATAACAGTTTGCTTCAAGAGGCCCAACTATTAAACTTTTTAATTTCATGCTATTTAGCTCCATATGCCAATTCTTTTCCAGCCTTTATAAGCAGTTCAAGTTCATCCTCATCTCGCGCCTCACCATAGAGGCGCACAACAGGCTCTGTACCTGACTCCCTCATAAGGAGCCAAGCTCCGCCTTCAAGCAAAAATTTGACACCACCCACATCTCTTGTCTCTTCTACAGAAAGGCCTGCTATCATCTTTGGAGGTTTGCTTAGCAGCTTTGCCAAACCTCCTCGCGATATATTATCAATGCGAATATCCTCCCTTTTTGTGACAAACTTACCAAACCTTTTATACAAATCGCTTAATAATTCCTTCAGACTTTTACCCTCATGCGCAACCATTTCTGCTACAAGCATACAGGTAAGCATTCCATCCTTTTCAGGCACATGACCTTTTATTGAAAGGCCGGCGCTCTCTTCCCCGCCTATTAAAATCTTTCCTGTTGTTATAAGCTCGCCTATATATTTAAAACCAACAGGGGTTTCGTAAACCGGCATATTGTATTGCCTCGCTATTGCATCCACAAGATGGCTTGTGGCAATACTCCTTGCCACTCCACCCTTCATGCCTTTAACCCTTAGCATATAGTCAAAAAGCATAGCAAGAATATAGTTTGGCTCAATAAATGTTCCATCGCAATCCACTATTCCAAATCTGTCTGCATCGCCATCAAGGGCAAAGCCAAGGTCACACTTGTTTTCTTTCACCATTTTTATAAGCATTGCGAGATTCTCTTCAAGTGGGTCCGGCGCCCTTCCCCCAAAGTAAGGGTTTGTAGAATCATTCAAAACACTAATTGAGCAACCCGCACCTTCAAGAATTCTGTCAATATAGCCTCTTGCAGCGCCATACATAAGGTCTACTGCTATTTCAAGTTTGGCGTTTTTAATAGCATCAATATCTATTATCTGGTGTAGTCCATCCGCATAATACTGGAAAGGCTCTATCTCCTCTAAAAGATTCCTGCGCCTCGCCTCTTCAATCGAGACCTCTGAATATGCAACCTCCATAATCATCTCATTTGCCCTCTTTTCTATCTCTTTTGTTATGATAGGCAAGGCAGGCTCGCCAGAAGAGGAAGAAAATTTGAGGCCATTATATTCAGGTGGGTTGTGGCTTGCTGTGACATTTATAGCCCCGCCTGTTTTTCTGCGTATTATCTCAAACGCAATAACTGGCGTTGGCGCATGACTTTTTGTCAAAAATGATTTTATGTTATTTCCCGCTAAAACCCTTGCAACTTCTGATGCAAACCGTGCGCTCATAAAGCGGGCATCATAACCAACTATCAGTCCTTTTTGAGCTTCCTTATGAGCCTTTAGATAATCAGCAATTGCCTGTGTTACAATTCTTACATTTTCGGAGGTAAAATCCTCTGCGATTATACCGCGCCACCCAGAAGTGCCAAATCTTATAATATTCAAAAACCCCCCCACTAAAGACAGGTTGAGGTCGAGGTTTAGACTAAGAATTTTCTTGTCTTTAACCTTAGCCTTAGCCTCAACCTTATTCTACCTCTGCCACCGGGCTATCTTTTCCCTATATTCACCAGCCAAATCTTTAGCCCTTTCCATTGTTGTTGCTTCAGACACAATGTGAAAATAAGACTGGTCCTGACTTGGAAATATGATAATCCAACCTTTTGAGAAGTTCACCTTTATCCCATCTATCAATGTTGTTGTCTTATCTCTGGAATCCTCCATCATGCAACGCATTATTTTGCCTTTCTTCTCCCATGAACACGGCACCTTTTCCTTTATCATAAAGCTTGGTGGAATCTCTCTCAGGAGCTGATGCAACCTTATCTCTTTCTTTGCCATTATCTCAAGTATCTTTACAATTGCATACATTCCATCAAACGCAGGCTGAAACTGAGTAAATATAAAGCCGCCTGTGCACTCTCCAACAAACACGACCCCTTCTTCCAAAGCAGTTTCCATCATCCCTCTTGTTGATGTCTTTGTCCTCTTAACTGAGAAATCATAAATATCTGCCATCTGATCTATCACCATAGAGGCGGTTACGGGTACTGCTAACGAGGGTCTGCTCGTCTTTGATTTTGGATAAGATTTCATAACCATTAGCGTTACGAGGCTCAACGCCACGTCTCCATCAATAATATCCCCGTTTTCATCTACAAGAAAAATCTTCTCGCCTCCAGCATCAAGCATTATACCTATATCAGCCCTTAGCGAATGCACAATAGACGAAAGCTGTTCAAGGGCATTTTGAAACTCGTCTGCTGTTTTCGTTATCCTTGCGCCATCAAGGTTGGCATTCAGGGCAACAACATTTAAGTTAAGCTTGCCGAGAATAGAAGGGAATATCCTTGCGGAACTGCCGTAAGAATAGTCAAGAACCATTTTAAAGTTTGCCCTCTTAATCGCCTCCACATCAATTGAAGAAATAAAACCATTCTGATAATATTCAAAGCCGTGGACTGGAAATACCATCTCGCCAGTCTCTTCCATCTTTGCCCTTCTGAAGTCCTCTCTGAAAAAGAGCCTCTCTATGGTCTTTTCCTGGTTTGGATGCAAATTTAAGCCCTTATTGTCAAAGAATTTAAGGTCTATTATATCTGAATCAAACGGGCTTCGTCTTGTATGAATGCCTCCTATCTCGCTACCGCTCCTTGCAAGATATCTAACAACTGGTATTGGTGTCACGCCGTAGTCGTGAATGTTTACGCCGGTTGATAATATACCTGTCATTATTGCCCTGTTTATCATTCGTGAAGTCTTATGTGCATCTCTGCTTGTAGAGACAAAGGCCCCTTTTCTTAAAGAGGCTCCGTATGCAGCTCCGAGCTTTGCTGCAAACTCTGGCGATATTTCAATATTTGCAATGCCAGTCACGCCGTATGGACCAAAAATATTTTTACTCCATTTTTCACCCCAGATAAGGCTGGATGCAAGGATCGCCCCATCCTCTACAACCTTATACGGCCAGACCTTCACGCCTGCCTTAACTGTACTACCCTTGCCGATGCGGCAACCATCGCTTATCACAGCGCCTTCTGCAAGATATGCCCCTTCTTTTATTTCAGAGTTGCTCGCCACCACATTTTCCTGCAACACAGCCTTCTGTCCAATGGATACATTATCCCACAAAATAGATGAGATAATAGTTGCCCCTTCTTCGATTGTGCAATTATTTCCAATTACAGAATCTACTATTCTAACATCTGCCCCAACCGTGCAATTTCCGCCTATCACAACTGAACCCTCTATACGCGAAGTAAAATCCACCCGCGAATCCTTTCCAAGCCACACCCCGCGCCTACTAACCTCTCCGCCAGGTATATTAACCTTCACGCGGCCGTGCAGAATATCCATATTGGCCTGGCGATATTCCTCAAGGCTGCCTACGTCCTTCCAGTAGCCTTCGGCTATATAACCATACAATGATTGCTTCTTCTCTAAGAGATGCGGAAATAGGTCCTTACTGAAATCAAACTCCTTTTCAGGGGGAATCAGACTAAGGATTTCGGGTTCGAGAAGGTAAATGCCTGTATTGATGGTATCGCTGAAGACCTCACCCCATCCTGGTTTCTCCATGAATCTGCTAATCCTGCCATCTTCATCTGTTATTACTATTCCAAAAGGAAGGGGGTTCTCAACCCTGGTGAGAACCATTGTGGCAACAGACTTTTTCTTTTTGTGAAACTCTACAGCCTTTGTCAGGTCAAAATCTGTAAGCACATCTCCGCTTATTACTAAGAATGGCTTATCCAGATATCTCTGGGCATTCTTTACACTCCCGGCTGTCCCGAGGTCATCAGAAGCCGAAATATAGGTTATCTTCACACCGAATTCTGAGCCATCTCCAAAATATTTTTCAATCGTTTCTGGCTGGAAGTACAAAAGGACAATAAGGTCAGTTATCTTGCAGAGGGTAAGCAGCTCGATAATATGCTTAACCATTGGTATGTTAACCATTGGAACCATTGGTTTTGGCAGAGTATTGGTTAAAGGTCTCAGCCTTGTCCCAAAACCACCCGCCATTATAACGGCCTTCATATTTCCCCCCGTATGAGCCTTGAACAAACCACAAGCTTAGTTAAAAGGTTATTCCACTACAGATAAATTTGGCGTCCATTCTATCAATTAACACTACAGCCGTCAACCTTTTGTATAGGTCCGTAAAATAGCGATTGAAAACCTCGCTATTTTATAAACTGGCGATTTGCCTGCCATACTTCGTTGTCGGCACGCTCAGCGTGCCTTGACCAAGCTTAGCTTGTGGTCGGCGCATTTTTGCTCTTCACCGTATTGGTTACATACGGCTCATAGCAAAAATGGCCTCCGCCTCGTCTGGCAGTCAACTTGCCAGTTTCCCCAAAAAATCAATGTCTATTTTTGGGATAGGTAAGTTGGGTTGTATGAGAATTATGTTTAAATAAAGAAGAGCTTAGACAATCTAAAACGATTAAGAAAGCTACTTGGAGCCTTAGCATCTATACCGCGGTTATTTAATTTTAATCGTAAAAGGCCGGTCTGTAACCAATGGGCGCTTATTTTTTTATAAGGTATCATTGTCTTTCACAAAAGGTGGATTACAAAGCATTTGCAAAATCCAGTCTCTGTGTGATAAATACAATCATTAGAAAGACAGGCTATGGACCAGAGGCAATGGGTTATAGAAAAACCAATCACCCCTTGCCTATTGCCTCGCGCCTGTATTTATTATGAAGTCCTCCCAAAAAACCTCTGACTGGGTTATTGGTTTACTCATCACAGTAGTATTCTGCATATTCTTCTACACAAAGACAGGTTTTCTTGAAACCATTGAATTAAAAAGCTATGACCTGCGAATGGCGCTTTTCGCATCAGCAAGGCCTTCCGCCGAGATAGCGATAGTTGCCATAGATGACGAGTCCGTTGCAAAGCTTGGCAGATGGCCTTGGCCAAGAACGCGGATAGCAGAGGTCATTAACAAGATTTCGCAGGCAGGGGCAAAGGTTATAGGGTTAAATATCCTATTTTCAGAGCCAGAGGAGGCAAGCGGTCTTGCTGCTATTGAAGCGTTAGAGGAAAAATTTTCTGAACTCGGTCTCTCAGAAGCCAAGGGTGGCGCAGCATTCTTAATCGAGGTTGAGAGAATAAGAGAAGGCATGAATAGAGATGAGAAATTAGCACGAGCAATTGAAGCCAGCAGCAATGTAATCCTCTCAATTGCATTTGATTTCAGTTCTGGTATGAGAAAGGCAAAGGATAGAAAAGAAATCCCCGATGCAATTATAAATGCTGCAATTATTGGTATTCCCGCGTCTGTGGCAACAGCATCAGATATTATACATCCTATACAGAGGTTAAGCGCTGCTGCTATGGATGTGGGGCATATCAATCGGTTTCCTGATACAGATGGTGTGTCCAGATTCGATACTGCTGTGGTTAGTTATAACGAGAGGCTCTATCTATCCTTGCCGGTTGTGGTAGCTTCCCATTTTTTGGGTCTTACCAAGGAAGATATCAGGATTGGTCCAGATGGTGAATTGTTTTTTAAGAATCAGATACTGCCTACAACCATTAATATGCAGATGCTTCTTAATTATTATGGTCAGCCAAAGACATTTCCGCATTATTCATTCTATGATGTCCTGCATGATAAGATAGCATCGGCTGCCTTTAAGGATAAGATAGTCTTGATTGGTTCCACAGGCCTTGGAATTGCTGATGTGGAGACAACGCCGCTTACGCCGGTATTCCCTGGTATTGAGCGTCAGGCAACTGCTATCTCAAATATATTGAACCGTGATTTTATCAGTAAGCCTATGTGGGCAGACATCTTTGGTTTTGGCATGACCCTATTGTTTGGCCTTCTGACCGCATTTCTCCTGCCAAGGCTTGGGGCAAAGATGGGCGCTTATATTGGCGGAGGCCTCGTTGGCACATGGACAATAGTTATTCTTCTTGCATATTCAAAGTACGGCCTATGGCTTAATCTCACATATCCAACGCTCGTTCTTATCTTTAATTACATTGCTATAACATCACGGAGGTATCTGACGGTTGAAAGGCAAAAACAGGCTGTGGAAGAGGAAAGTGATGAAGCTAATAAACTCCTTGGGCTCACCTTCCAGGGCAAGGGAATGCTTGACCTTGCATTTGAAAAATTCAAGGCCATATCTGTTTTAGATGATGAGATAAAAGGCGTGCTGTATAACCTTGGTCTTGACTTTGAAAGAAAAAGGATGGCTGGAAAGGCAATATCTGTGTATGAGCACATTGCCAGGGCAGATAAAAACTACAAGGATATTGCAGAGCGTCTAAAAAAATTAAGCGCTGTCACAACAACAGGTCTATGGCAGGGCCAGAAGGCATCCGCCTCTGGCGGAGCAGGCGGCACAGCCATTGTAGATGGAATGGAGAAACCCACTATTGGAAGGTATGAGATAGTAGAGGAGCTTGGCAGAGGCGCTATGGGTGTTGTATATAAGGGCATTGACCCAACCATGAAAAGAGAGGTGGCAATAAAGACTGTGCACTTTGATGATGTTGATGCTGATGCTATTCAGGCTGTGAAAGACCGCTTTTTTAGAGAGGCAGAGAGCGCCGGCAATCTCAATCATCCCAATATTGTGACCATATATGATGTGGGAGAGGAGGCTGACCTTGCATACATCGCAATGGAGCTTTTAAAAGGCAAGACCCTTGAGAAGTGGTGCAAAAAGTCCAATCTCTTGCCGTCGAAGACTGTTTTAAAAGTTATAGGGCAAATCAGCGAGGCCCTTGATTATGCCCATAGAAACGGCATAGTGCACAGGGATATAAAACCTGCAAACATCATGATTCTTTCTAAGGGTGAGATTAAGATAACTGATTTTGGCATAGCGAGGATACAATCTTCATCTCATACAAAAACAGGCATTGTCATGGGCACCCCTGTGTATATGTCGCCTGAACAAATAGCAGGCAAAAAGGTTGATGGCAGAAGCGATCTGTTTTCACTTGGTGTAATTCTTTATGAACTCTTAACAGGTGAGAAGCCATTTGGCGGTGATTCAGTAACAACCATTATGTATCAGATTGCAAATGCAATACCTTTGCCGCTAAAAACACATAAACCGGATGTGCCGCCATTACTACAATCGCTTATAGATATGTCGCTTACTAAACGACCTGAAGACAGGTTTCAGACAGGCAAAGAGTTTGCAGATGCAATAAGGGTGTGTCTGGCAAAGATGGGATGAAGATATGGAGCAAGGCGACCATGTCGCCGTTGACGGCAACACGGTTGCCTCGGTCCAAAATATGAATTTCAAATTTGCAGCAAAAACAGACATAGGCAAAAAGCGAAAGGCAAATGAGGATACATTCTGCGTAGCAGATGATATCGGCCTCTTCCTTGTGGCAGACGGCATGGGCGGACATGCAGCAGGTGAAATAGCAAGTCAGGTGGCGGTTGAGGTTGTAAAGTTGAGCTTGACTGACTGGTTAAAAAAGGGCCCCCCCAATTCAGAAATCTTTGCAAGGGCTATACAGCTTGCAAACAAGGCTGTATTTGAGATGGCTGTGCAAAATAGGGGGATGAAGGGTATGGGTACAACCCTTGCCGGTATTCTTTTGTGCAATGACGGCTTCGCAACAGCAAATGTCGGGGACAGCAGGATTTACAGGATTAGGGATAATGCTATTGAGCAACTCTCAAAGGATCATTCTCTGATAAGCCAGCAACTCTCTATGGGGCTTATAACAAAAGAAGAGGCAAAAAAATCAGCGCACAAGAATATTATTACCAGGGCAATTGGCGTATCAGAGTTTGTTGAGGTGGATACAAGAGACGAAGATACTATAGAAAATGATTTTGTGCTTATCTGTTCCGATGGCTTAACATCAATGGTAGAAGATGGCGACATTTTAGATACCATCAGGCGGGGGGCTGATAATCCGGATAACACCTGTGAAGAGTTAATAAGTCTTGCAAATTTTAATGGCGGGGATGATAATATAACCGCCGTTCTGGTTAAATTTTTGTGAAACCCATACGAGCTATAAGCTCACAAAGGGGTATGAAAATCCCCCTCAATCCCCCTTCCCCGATAAAACAATTCGAGGACAAGTTTTCAAAGGGGGGGGTTAAAGTTCCCCTCTTTGGCAAAGAGGGGTTAGAGCCTGCCCCTGCAGGTATTAAGCAGGGGGGAGATTTGAGGGATTTTCGGAGTGAACAATAG
>MGQA01000024.1 GCA_001797665.1 Deltaproteobacteria bacterium GWF2_42_12
CTCCTCCTTGAAATTTAGGAAACCATACAATAGGACAATTCATGTGCTATAAAGAGGACAGTTTATGTGTTGCTGACATTTCTATTTAATTTCTTGACAGAGCCTTCATAAAGACATAGTATATTAAAAACTTTATTTATAACTTGTTTAATCTTTAAGCCCTTTTTAGGCTTAAAATGCTTAAACTGGGTTTTTTTATTTCAAAAAAAAATCTAATAACACACAGGAGGTTTGACAATGGGTAAGAAGGTTTATGTGGGAAACATCCCGTTTAAGGCAACAGAAGGCGATATTAGAGAACTCTTTTCAGGAGTTGGAGAGGTTGAATCTGTTAATTTGATAACAGATGCACACACGGGACAGCTCAAAGGTTTTGGCTTTGTTGAAATGGTCACAGAAGAAGGCGCAAACGAGGCAATAAAAGCCCTCAACGGCACATCTTTTATGGAAAGGACAATTTCTGTTGCAGAGGCAAAACCCCAACAACCGAGGGAAAAGCGTGGATTTGGTGGAGAAAGGCGTGGCTTTGGCGGCCGCAAAGGTGGTTTTGGCGGTGGCAAGGGGCATGGCAGAGGAAGAAGATAAAAAATTTGCACGTGCTAACAGAGCATCATCCCAACACAATATTACTTCATTAAAGTTTGAAGGATAATTTTAGCTTTCTACCCATCGAACATCTTTTTCAACTCCTCAGGAATTCTGATTGGCCTTCCGTCCTTGCCAACAGAGGCAAGGACTACAGCGCCTCTGACCAATTCCTTTTTTGAACCTTCTCTTTTTATGCTGTGCCTGAATGTCATGGTTGCCCTTGATATATCGGTTAATTGAGTATCTAAAAGAAGAAGATCGTTGTATCTGCACGGGGAAAGATATTCCACCTCAACTTTTGTAACAACAAAGAGAATCCCTTTATCATGAAAGTCTGTAAGTGAAATCCCCTTCTCCCTCAGAAATTCAGTCCTCCCACGCTCAAAATATCTGAGATAGTTTGCGTAGTAAACCACTCCGCCGCAGTCAGTATCTTCATAATAGATTCTTATGGGCAGCAGCATGCATCAAAGATAGCAGATGGGAAGGCTATTTACAAGCCTCGCAATCAAACTCCGAATAATTACTTATAATATTAGCCCCTTTCAGGCTGCCCGTCCTTGCCCTTTTGATATACCCCTATGGCAATAAAGGAAAGAACCAGCAGGATAAGAAAACTGATTTGAAAGACAATAAAGCTTCCTATCTTGAGATAGGCGAATATCGGTGAAACAAACCTTACAAGCCACCCGGCCCCTATATTCCCCATACCGGAAAGAAAGGACAGGAGGATAAGGGATAACTTTAGGGATTGGGGGACATTTATGAAAGCTGTCAGGTGATTCACAAGGAGAAGCGCAAGAGCAAATACAAAGAGATGAAAATGGGTCAGTTCTAAAAGTCCAAGATAAGAGACAGGGTTTTTAAATTCCTCCTCAGAGCCGAGATAGTAGTTTACAACCGAGTTATACGTAAAGCCTACCTTTTCTATATAAAGGAGAATATTGGTAATCCACAGGATTAAAATATAGAGCAAGGTAAAGAAAAGGATAATCTGCAAGAGTCTGCTGTTACTAAAATCTCCGTTTACGAAAAATTTCATCTCATCTCTCCTTTAAGAGCATTAACTGAAAAACTGCCAGCGCCTTTCTGATTTCCTGCGTTATTCCATTGACGCTCAGGGTTGCCCCAGATACAGCCCTTATTCCCCTTTTGGGCCAGAGGGCATCGTCCAGCACCCTGCCTACAAACTGTTCAAACCATCTTCTGGGTGGAAGATACTCCTCTGGCTCATGAAAGGCCAATATGTGAACATTTTTAATTGTAGCATCCGGGTTAATGACCACCATATAAACCTCTGGCTTTGTTCTGACCACATGGCTTCCAAAGACGGCATAGCCGAGGATATTTTCGCCTTTCTTTCCTATATAAAAGGTAAATATCCTGGTATCCAGTTTTGCCTTTGCTAATAACTCTACCCTTTTTTGTTCTTCACCACTCAGAAAAACCACTTTTTTATCAATTGTATCCACTTCCTGAAATGCAAATTTAAGGGCCTCCTCTTTTGTCACATAGACCTTTGCAAGCAGTGAGGCTGGCCATGTAAAGGCAATGATAAAGTATAGAAAAAAGAGGAGACCTTTTTTCATCAGAACATCCAGCTTAAACCAAGGTTATACTGATCAGATAGAAAATCGTCTTTTGCCTGATAATCAGCCTTTATATTTATATTTGGATGCGGTTTGAACGATATGCCCACAGTCTTTACCTCTCTTTCTGTCTCTGATAGATCCCGGTAACCCGATGGAACACCATCCTGGGTGTCATATTTCTCATATCGCACAAATGGCGCAAAATATCTAATAGAACCAGGCCAGAAGAGGGGAATAACATCGTAGGCGCCCTCTACATAATAGCCATAGAACTTTTCACCAATAGACCTTTCGCTCCATCGGCCATCAACGGTGGTATCTGAAGCAAGCCTTATATTCGCCCGTTTGTTTATCTCCTGGGCATCGTCAATCTCGCCAGAGGCATAGAGGGCCCTGAGTTCAAATCCTTGATATTCTGCCTTCAGATGCGCATCCCAGAGGGTTATGCCAACAGAGGTATCCGGCAGATTGTTGCCAGCAGGGAGATGGGCATTGCCTGTATATATAGATGCGCCGACCAGAGTCCCCGGGATACCCCTATAATCAACTCTTGCAGTGTACGCCATGTCCTCGGTAATGCTCCGTACACCCTGCTGTCTGCCGCCCCTGATACCGCTATCATGGGTAAATTTAAGCGTTGCATTGCCTGTAGTGCTCCTGCTATTTGTTACAAGACCTGCCACAGTGTATAGCCGGTATTCTAAGCCAGGCACGATCTCGCCAAAGATGCCAACGCCATTCTCTCTCCATGTGGTGGGAATGATGACCTGCTCTGTCTCTGGCCTGAACACACCGTGATAGGTGGGAGACTCATGAAGTTCATTGACGATACCCACGGGAATAAGCAAAAGTCCGCCCCTTATATTGAATGCAGGGTGGGTCAGGAAATCCAGGTATGCAAACTCTACTGACACCTCCCCTGCTGATGTGTCAGGACCAGCAGAGGTCTTTGCATGTTCAAACTCTATTTCAGAGTTGAAAACAATGCTGTCGGTAAATTTATAACCCGCATAGATGACAAATCTCAGCATATCAGAGTCGTCCCGTAAGTGTGTCAGGGTATCAGTGGCAGATGATGGATTAAAGTTAAACTGCTCATTTTTATCAAAAAATCTTGCGAAAATTTCACCATATCCTGCCAGGGATATCCCCTTGCCTATACCATAGACCTTGCTTGCTGCCGGGCCGAACCCGTATCTGCCCTCTTTTCCAAGCTCTGGAATCAACTCAAATACCTTCATCTTTTCAATCTCTTCTGCTAATATCTCGACCTTCTCTTCCAGTTCCTTTATCTTCTCCTCCTCAGCAGGAACAGGAGCAGATAACCCAAAGATTGCAATGATTATTATTCCTATCTTCAACCAGAATCCTTTTAGCCAATTCATATTCTAACCTCCTGTTTAAAATTTTCAGGCTCTGGCCTCTCCAGGACTCTGGCCTTAAAGTTTATACAAAATTATTACGATTAATCCTCCTTTTCTCGGCATTCGGTTTTGAACCAACGCATCTTTATCACCTCCCGGGACACAGATAATGGAATGAACTTAATACTCTTGCATCTTCTGCACTTAATCTCTATGCCGTTTCGATTTACCCGTGCAATGAGACTACCACAGCCACACCTCAATTCATTTGCCTCTCTCTCTTCCGCCATCCTTCTCCTCTCACACAATTACAAAGAATATCAATTTTAATGGTATTGCCAAAAAATACAGGCGTGCTGTAGCCCCACCCGATTTTGAATATGATTATCATTTTTAACTTACCTTGTCAAGTCTTTTTTTTGATTTGACAGTACCCGCGAAAGCGGTTAATATCGAGCCGTGCAAAACAAACCATTAACCATCATATCCATCGGCGGCAATACCCTTATCAGGAAGGGCGAAAAGGGCACCATAGAGGAACAGTTTAAGCATATGGAGGAGTGCATGAGTTATGTGGTAAACCTTGCTTCTGAGAATAAGAAGGTCATCATCACTCACGGCAATGGCCCTATTGTAGGGAATATAGTTATAAGAAATGAAGCTGCAAGGGATATTATCCCTCCCATGCCGCTTTATATATGCAATGCCGATTCAGAAGGTGGCATAGGCTTTATGATTCAGCAGGCTCTGTATAATCAGCTGAAGCAGCTCAATATAAAAAGAGAGGTAGCCACGGTTGTTACTCAAGTTGTAGTTGATAAAAATGACCCTGCATTTTCAAATCCCACAAAACCTATAGGACCTTTTTATACAAGAGAAGAAGCTCAAAAAATTCAAAGGGAAAAAGGATGGACAATTGTTGAAGACAGCCACAGGGGCTACAGGAGGGTCGTCCCCTCCCCTAAACCATTGAAGGTTATTGAGGCAGATATTGTCAAAAAGCTTGCACAGGATGGGGTGATTGCGATCGCTGCTGGCGGCGGTGGCGTGCCGGTGATTCAAACACGAAATGGTAATCTGCAAGGCATAGATGCAGTCATAGATAAGGATCTGGCAACTGCTGTGCTGGCAAAAGAGATAGGCGCAGAGACATTCATTGACCTGACATCAGTTGACAGAGTTTATATAAATTTTGGCGAACCCGATCGAACAGGCTTAGATAGACTTACGGTTTCAGAAGCCAAGAAATATCTTGCTACTGGTGAATTTGCCCCTGGCAGTATGGGGCCGAAGATAGAGGCAGCTATAGAATTTCTTGAGGCAGGCGGCAAAGAGGTTATCATCACAACTCCGGAATTATTGGAATTGGCAATAGAAGGAAAGGCGGGAACAAAAATTACCGCATTGTAAAATGCAAAATGTAGATTGTAAATTGCAAAAGTTCAAGCCAAGACCAAAAACATTTTGCAATCTTCAATTTGCAATGCGCTATAGCGCAATCTCCATCCCATCGTATGCCAGCTCAAACCCTTTCGGCAGTGCTTTATTCGTCTCATCATAATCAAGGTTATGGCTCAGATGGGTAAATATGACCCGCTGAGATTTTAGCTCTGTTCCAATCCTTACCGCTTCATCAATGCTGAAATGCGTTGGATGGGGTTTATGGCGAAGGGCGCCTAATATCAAGACATCGAGACCTTCGAGCAATCTTCTGGATTCCTCTGGTATCTGACTGCAATCTGTTATATAGGCAAGCTGTCCAATCCTGAATCCAAATATCTGCATCTTGCCGTGACACACACTTATTGGCTGAATCATAAGGCCAAAAAGCTCAAATGAAGTAGAAATGAGAAAGGTCTCAAGCTCAGGCTTCCAGCTATCACTGTCGACATTTGTGAAAATATAATTAAACATATCCCTGATTCGCTTGATTGTGAATTCACTGCCATAGCATGGAATCGACCCTTTCTGAATCATATTAAAAGTCCTGAGTTCATCAATTCCATGAATATGATCTGCATGGGGGTGAGTATATAACACCGCATCAATATGCTCTATCTTGTGAGTCAAGGCCTGATATCTGAGATCTGTAGAGGTATCTATAAGAATATTTTTTGTATTTGCACTTATAAGGAGCGACGCTCGAGTTCGCTTGTTTTTGATATTGTCAGATGTGCAGATATTGCATTTACACCCAATAACAGGAACACCAGTAGATGTTCCAGAGCCTAAGATTGTTACCTTCATGAACACCTCTCGTTTATATAAGGCTATCATTTTTCACAAAGCCATACAAGCCTAACTTATACAAACTAATACAAGTTCTTGACAAAAAAAATAAAAAAATATATGTTAATCTCATTAAAAACCTCTGGGATATGATGACTACTTAAGCGACAGAGCGTGCTCCATTTTACAAAAACTTCTAATGGGACAAAACCACACGAGCATTAGCTCATCCGCCTTTGGT
Organism: Deltaproteobacteria bacterium GWF2_42_12; assembly: GCA_001797665.1. Taxonomy (GTDB): domain Bacteria; phylum Desulfobacterota; class GWC2-55-46; order UBA9637; family UBA9637; genus UBA9637. The sequence goes on from MGQA01000024.1 coordinate 6,015, forward strand.
GGAGGGTGCACTTCCCCCGAAATAGCGGACACACCGAAAGGTTAGGTTATAATACAATCTTAAAACCTTAGGAGGTGTGAAATGCAGGAGAGAAAA
>MGQA01000025.1 GCA_001797665.1 Deltaproteobacteria bacterium GWF2_42_12
AGAGAGTCAGGCGGATTATGACACTTACAAACTGATAATGCAGGACAAGGAGAAACTCCTTGACCCTGATACGCCGCTCCGCTTTATCTTCAGCCATTCAGCATTGCGGGAGGGGTGGGACAACCCAAATGTGTTTCAGATATGCACTCTGAACGAAACTAAATCTGAAATCAAAAAGAGGCAGGAGATAGGCAGGGGCTTACGCCTGCCGGTAAATCAAAATGGCGAGCGGATATTTGACCGTAATATAAACAAATTGACCGTTGTGGCAAATGAACGGTATGAGGATTTTGCAAAGGCATTGCAGAAAGAAATTCAGGAAGATTGTGGTGTGGATTTTTCTGGAAGAATAAAGAACAGGTACGAAAGGCAGAAGGTCAATTTCCGCAAGGGTTTTGAGGCAGACCCTAAATTTCTTGAGATTTGGGAGAAGATAAAATTCCAAACACGATATAGCGTTGAATACAAAACAGATGAATTGATTGCCATGTCTGCAAAAGAAATAAAGAACATGCCTGAAACGAAAAAGCCCGCCATTAAGTCAACCAAGAAAAGGGTTGTGATAACTCAAGACGGCATTGACGGACAGTTGGTAAGCGACAGTGTTAATGACGATTACGAATTAAGGTTTGAAATGCCCGATATGCTGACTTATATTCAGTCAAAGACCGAGTTGACGCGGCATACCATCTTAAAAATACTCAAAAAGTCGGGGAGATTAAGTGAAGCGCTGTTCAACCCGCAGCTCTTTATGGATAATGCGGCAGCCTCCGTCAAATCAGCGCTGTATGAGTTAATGGTGGACGGTATCAAGTATGAAAAGATCGGCGATAAGGTTTATGAAATGACATTGTTTGACGACAAGGATTTTGAAATTTACCTTGATGAGTTTACGCATCATGTCAAGAAACCTGAGAAAACCGTTTATGAAAACTACATTCCGCTCGATTCATCCGTTGAAAATAAGTTTGCCAAAGATTGCGAGAGCAGCGAGAACATAGAGTTCTTTTTCAAACTCCCTTTTTGGTTCAGGATAAATACGCCCATCGGCACCTATAATCCCGACTGGGCAATAGTCTTCAAGGGAGAAAAGAAAATCTATTTCGTAGCGGAGACAAAAGGCGAAGGACAGGAATTAAGGGGCAGTGAGAAACTGAAAATCAAGTGCGGGGCGGAGCACTTTAAAAAATTTGAAGATGTTGTGTATAAAAGAGTTTCATCGGTTTCGGAGTTGAACGGGCGATAATTTCTAACGCGTGTGGGTGAAAGTAGGGTCAAGTCTTGCATTGTAGCTTTTTTGTTGGAGGAATTGTTCATCCTTGCCGTAAGGAAACATAAAGGGATCGCGTCTCCACTTTTTAAAGCAAGGTGAAATGAGTGTCAGCACCTATTTTAGGATAAAGGCAATGGAAAACGACTACCGCGAACGCTCACTAAAAATCCACGGACTTATATGCGCCAAGTGCGCCAGGGAGTTCACCTACAAAAATCAGCGCTTGCTGACCGTGCACCATAAAGACGGTAACCACCTTAATAATCCCCCTGACGGCTCTAACTGGGAAAACCTGTGCGTGTATTGCCATGAGGATGAGCACAGCCGCGGGCTCCTTGCTGACTATTTGAGTGGGAAATAATGATAGTAGGAAGGCCATCAGTTAATTGGGACAGGCACAGTTATTCTGTCTTGCAAGAGAGAAAAGACACAGGCACATTATCTGAAAAGACAGAGGGAAAAATTATTTAAAATAAGAAGATAAGAAAATGAGGGACAGCGACCATTTAATAGTTTACGGGGACGGTTCTAATTATTTGAGAATGGCTTATATTCGTTGTTTACATTAGCATTTGCTTTTAATGAGAACAGGCATTTTTCTTCTGTCTTGCAATAGAGAAAAGCCACAGACACATAATGAGTGCATTAATATTCGCAATGTGCTAATCAGTGTTAGAGACGGTTGCATTTTATAAGGATTATATGGTAAATTTTAACCAAGATAATCGAAAAGGTAAACCAACAAAAGAGAAAAGAGGTGATTGTCATGGAGACCAAAACAATATATGAAGAAGAAATCTTAAAAGAGATACGGAATCTTTCCGAACCCCTGCAGGGAAAATTATTTAAAATTATCCATCTTCTGAATCAAGAGATTATAAAGCCTGAATATGATGAAAAACTTGCAACAGAAGAATTTCTATCAGTATGCGGCACATGGGAAGATGACAGAACAGTAGAAGGGCAGATAAAAGATATTTATTCCAGCAGGAAATCTACAGCAAGAACAGGGGATATTTTTTGAAATATCTTTTAGACACAGATAGTTGTGTTTACTTGCTAAACGGAAATGAATCCCTCAAAAAGAGAGTTAAGGAAATCGGTGTCTATTCTTTGGTTGTAACCAACAGTGTTCTTGCCGAGTTGTACTTCGGGGCTTATAATTCCAAGAAGGTTGAAGAAAATCTAAAACGAATTGAGTTGTTCAAAAAGAATCTGACTGTTTTATCCGACAGCGAAGAATCTGCTAAAGAATTTGGAAAGATTAAAGCCAATCTAAAGTCAAAGGGCAAAATAATAGAAGATTTCGACATCCTGATTGCCAGCATATCTATTGCCAATCACTGCATACTGATAACAAACAATACAGAACATTTTAGTAGGATTGATAACTTACAGACGCAGAACTGGTTAGATAAAAACAGTTCTGGCAAAGCATGAGAATATAGTTTCTCACGAGATACTTCAATGGGTTGATAAAAAACTCTCCGGAAACCACACAGATACCATCCACGACACCCTCGCCCAGGTTTAATGGGGTTTAATGGGACGGTTCTAATTATTTGAGAATGGCTTATATTCGTTGTTTACATTGGCATTTGCTTTTAATTAGAACAGGCATTTTTCTTCTGTCTTGCAGTAGAGAAAAGCCACAGGCACATTATCTGCGGGAGATTGAGATTGGCGGGAAAATGAGGGACAGCGACCATTTCAGTAAAGAACCCAGACAAGACCATTTATGAGAATTACATCCCCCTTGATTCATCCGTAGAAAATCAGTTCGCCAGAGATTGTGAGAGCAGTGAGAACATAGAGTTCTTTTTCAAACTCCCTTCATGGTTCAGGATAAACACACCTATAGGCACATATAACCCAGACTGGGCGATAGTTTTTAAGGGAGAAAAGAAAATCTATTTCGTGGCAGAGACAAAAGGCGAAGGGCAGGAATTAAGGGGCAGTGAAAAACTGAAAATCAAGTGCGGAACAGAACATTTCAAAAAATTTGAAGATGTTGTTTATAAAAGAGTTTCATCGGTTTCGGAGTTGAATGGGCGATAGTTTCTAAGAGCTTGTTGAAAAACTCAACAATCTCAAAGGCTGTTGAAGATTTTTTCAACAGCCTGCTAACGCGTGTGGGTTGTCTGAAATACTTCTCATATTTTTTTAATAAGCGCCGAATGTAATGATAGCCGTTTGGCGTATTGACAGATATCAGAGGCCAAGCTATACTCTAACCATCTTGAAGACGCATCGGGCTTGGCGGAGGTTGACTTGCATGAGAAAAATGCATCGTTGTTCTGTATGGGTTACAGTCGTTTTTCTCCTTTCTGCCTGCGCTGCACCGCAGCAAGGAGAGAAAAAATCAGAGATTTTATTATCTTCAAAGGAGCTTCCCCGCACTGTAGCAATTCTTCCGTTTGGCAACGATACCGATGAGGTCGGCATATCAGGCCAGGTCAGAAAGAGCTTTTCAAACCATTTTTCCTCAAAACCATACCAAAAAATAGAGCCATATATAGTTGACGAAAAGGTTGCCCAGCTGGAAAAATCTGCTGGCGCTACAATATTTGACATCCCGCCAAAAGAGGTTGCAAAGGCCATTGATGCAGATGGTTTGATATACGGAAAGGTTACTGGTTTCAGTAAGGTTTATGCGTTGGCATATTCACAGATGGGCGCTGAGGCAGAGGTGTGGATGGTTAATACGAAGACAGGCGAGGAGATTTTAAGGTTCAAGGAGGCTGTCAGATACCATGAAGGCGGCATTCCTTTGTCTCCTATCGGAGCGCTTATTACCGCAGTCTCATCCGCCTTGAATATAAGGGAGATTCAAAAGGTCAGGGTTGTCAATGAGCTGGGATGGAAACTAAGCGAAAAGATTCCGGCGCCGGCAGGTCGTAAGGCCGAGGCAAGACCATTGATAAAAGAGGTTGTGTCCAATGTTAAGGAAGGGCCTTTTGGCAAAGGTAAGGTCTTTAAAGTAGCGATGGAAGGAGAAAAAGGGCTTATTGCAATATTTGAGATAGGGGGTTTTAAAAAAGGGCTTCTAATGAAAGAGATAAAGGAGGGCCAGTACCTTGGAGAGTATCTATCAGTTCCTGGCGATAATATCAGGGATGCGCCGGTTATCGCATATCTCAGACGCTCGACAGGCGAAGAATCGTCATTTATAGATATAACCGGGCTTTTGACCATAGATACAACGCCGCCGCCGCAGGTTGGCGGCTTAAATGGCAGGGCATTTATAGACAGGCTTGAGCTATCTTGGATTAAAACGCATTCCACAGAGCTAAGAGGTTATCGCATTTTAAGGAGCACAAAGCCGATATCTGGTTTTGAACAAATAGGTTTTGTGGAGGAGGAGCGGTTTATTGATAATAATGTAAAGGCTGGCGAGGTTTATTATTATCGGATTGCCGCAGAGGACAGCGCAAAGAATGAAGGCGAGCAGTCAGAGGCAATGAAACTTGCGCTTAGACAAAAGGAGCATGTAGTTCTTACAGGTGAGATAAAGGCAGATTTAACGCTATCTGCAGGCATTTATATTGTTAGAGATGAGGTCACTGTTGCAAAGGGAGTCATATTGACTGTTGAACCTGATTCAAAGTTCTTATGTGAGAAAGGTTCTTCTATTAAGGTTTTAGGAAAGATGATTGCTAATGGAAAAAAAGAAGAGTGGATAGAGTTTTCGCCAAAGACGCCAGAGGATATTTGGAATGGCATAATTATTGACAATGGTGATGCGAGTCTGTTATTTGTAAAGGCGAGTGGGGCAAGGACTGCGCTTAAATTTGTCAATACACCTGCTCATATCCAGTATACAATTCTTGAAAAAAATAATACAGGTGTTCATGCAACAGGCACGCCTTCTCCAAGCATAGCTCAATCAACTATATGGCATAATTCTATGGGTGTCTTGTTAGATTCGTCACAGACTACAATTACTGCAAGTGACATAACCCAGAATAAAATTGGCTTGCAGATAGTGAAATCCAGCCCTGTAATTAAAGAAGATAATATATACGCAAACGAGATAAATATTGAAAATCCCCCCACATCCCCCTTTGATAAAGGGGGGGAGGGTGGATTAACAGTTCAACTTGATAATAATTTCTTTGGAACAATTGTCTTTGAGGAGATGAGATTTAAGGGGGATATTAAGGTCGTAACTGTGCTTGATGATAAGTATCCAAATGGAAAACCAGTAAAGGTAATAGTAAATCCATACTCTCTCTTAAGCCCAGAGGAGAAAAAGATTAAGGCTGCGGAACTTTTAGTAAGCGCAGGGAAATATTTCAGGGAAAGGAATTTTGGGAAGGCTGCGGCGCAGTTTGAGGATGCCCTCATACTTGAGGAAAGCGCGACAACATATTATTACTTAGCCCTTTCCTATCAGGGGATGGAGGATAATGATAAGGCGCTCGGTTTCTTAAAAAGGGGCGTAGAAAAATTTCCCCTTGATTCAAATCTTTCAAAGGCGTATGGTTTATTACTGTATCAGCTTGGAAAAGATGAAGATGCAAAGATTGCAATAAAAGAGGCTCTGAGGTTGAACCCTGGAGATAAACAGGTGAAATTTATTCTGGAGAGGCTGGAGGGGAAGTAGCGTTATTCTCCGAATAACGAATTGCAAATCGAAGATTGCAAAATGGAAATTTTAAGATAAGATGAAAGAGAAGATAATTTTGCAATTAAAAATATTCGAGCTACATTTTACAATTCTATCTAAACGAGTATAAGGAGGAGATATGGCAAAGAGGTTTTTTGTTCTACTGATGGTGGCGCTTTTCGTTTTTTTCTGCCGACAGTCAGTTTATGCTGAGTCGCAGGTTGTTAATGTTACTGGTGTTGCGCCATATACTATGGGTAATGAGGCGCAGGCAAGGGATTTGGCTATTCAAGATGCTATGCGTCAGGCAGTGGAGCAGGCTGTAGGCACCATGGTTTCGGCAGAGACTATGGTTCAGGATTATCAGGTTTTAAGGGATAATGTCTTTACCAAGACCCAGGGATATATTCAGAAATACGATGTGGTGAATGCAGGGGCAAAGGGCAATCTATATGAAGTAACTATCTCGGCTACTGTGGCAGTTGAAAATCTTAAGGACGACCTGTCTGCCCTCGGGCTTTTGCACGCAAGGGTAGAGAAGCCGAGGGTATTATTTATGATTGCAGAGCAGAATATTGGAGCAGAGTATATCTTCTGGTGGCGTTGGTGGGGCGATGTAAAGGCAATCGGCCAGCAATTTGACATGGCAGCAACTGAGACTGCCCTGAAAGAAGAGTTTATAAATAAGGGGTTCAACATTGTTGATATTTCTTCTGTTACAGGTAAGATTGAGTTATCTAAGGGATACCGTGTGGTTGATCTCAGTGATGCAGGGGCAAGGGAGCTCGGCAGAAAACTTGGCGCAGAGGTTGTGATAAAGGGTAAGGCCATTGCAAAGGAGGGCCCGCGCACGTCAGGTAGCAGCGTTGGTTCTTATCTTGCGGATATTTCAGCATCAGCTATAAGGGTAGATAACGGACAGGTGTTGGGGGCATCCAGGGGGCATGGGGTAAGCAGAAATATCTCAGAGGTGACAGGCGGAACAGAGGCGCTTGAAAAGGCTGCGAGAGAGCTTGCCGGCAAGATGATAGACCAGATTACAACAAAATGGACCTCTGAGGTTCAGGCAGGCGGGTTGATTCAGATAACAGTCAAGGGCATTGAAGAATATTCTGATTTGGCAAAGTTTAAGGATACGGTAAAGGCGCAGATAAGGGGCGTGAATGCTGTGTATCAAAGGAGCGTAGAGGCCGGGATAGCAGTGCTTGATGTGGATTATAAAGGAGGAGCGCAGCAGCTTGCTGACGAGATTGCAAAAAAGAAATTTGCTGACATTCCGAAACTAAAGATTACCAGCGCCACGACTAATACCATTGAGGTTAGCTTTGGCGGAACAATGTCGCCGCCAAAGACAATAGAAGCTCCTTCAGCGCCGGAATCCGAGTCTCCTTAAGAATAATATTGCTTTATTTCTTTAAGAGCTTGTTGAAAAACTCAACAATCTCTGATTACACACCGCTAAGCGGGGTTACACAGATAAAAGACAAGATTACACAAATTAAAACTCCTTAAAATTTCTGTAAATATCTGTGTAATCATTTTTCTAATCTGTGTAATCAAGGCTGGTGAAGACTTTTTCAACAGCCTTTTAATACACAGCAGTTAAACGATCAGGAGGAACGCAATGAAAAATAAAAAAAGGATGTTTTGTTTTTTAATTTTACCCTTTCTTCTTGGAATTGCAGGTTGCTCAATTCCACGGCACTATGTTCAGCCTGACCCAACCAACCCTATAAAAACAATCGCTGTGCTGCCTATGGTAAATCACACAAATGATATAGAAGGGCCTGAGAGGGTGAGAGAGATGTTTGCTGCTCAATTACCTGAAAGGTGCTATATGTTTAAGCCCGCTCAGGAGGTAAACCAGATACTCAAAGATGAACTTGGCATTACCCTTGGCAGCCAGCTTGACATGACGAACCCAGAGGAGTTGGGTAAAAAGCTTGGTGTTGATGGTGTTG
>MGQA01000026.1 GCA_001797665.1 Deltaproteobacteria bacterium GWF2_42_12
GATGTTTTTCCATGAGGCATTTGAGGGCAAAGAGCTTCTCTTCCATGCCTTCAATTATCCTCGCCCTGCCTTTGATTATCACGCTTCTGTAAAGATAGTCAGCCTCGCACGGATTATTCTTTGCCTTCACATATGCAATGGGCATATCAACCTCAAAACAGACCCTGCTCTCCCTCTTAATATCATCAATCTTTTCCCCTTCTGTCGCTGTATGAAAATATATCTTTCCCTCATTATAGGTAAAGTTAAGCGGCTTAACCATTGGGTAACCGCCTCTCCCGATTGTGCCGAGCCTTCCGATGTGGCATCTATTCAGCACATCTATAATAACTGCTTTGTCTTTTATCTCTTTTTCACTGCGGCGCATAGTTATCCTTTTTTGCCCTTTTTATAATTGCTGCCCCATTTAGCCATTGCATGGAGAATAGGTTTCAGACTCCTCCCCAGTTCGGTCAGGGCGTACTCTACCCGCGGCGGCACTTCTGCGTAGACCTTCCTATTAACCAAACCGTCCTTCTCCATCTGCCTGAGCTGCTGGGTAAGCATCTTCTGGCTGATACGAGGGATAGTGCGGTGCAACTCCCCAAAGCGTTTCATCCCGGCAAGGAGCTCTCCTATGATAAGCACCTTCCATTTATCTCCAATGAGAGAAAGTGTTGTTTCAACAGGGCACTCGGTTTCTTGGTCTGTCATGGCTACCCCCCAACTGCTTGATATTATTTAAAACTTACCAAAAGGTAATAACATTACAAATTTGTGCCTACTTGACAAAAGTAGGCTACTGTCCAATAATACTCCATGATGAACATTATTGCAAGGGAAAGGAGGTGTAATAAACAAGGCTTGCATAGTAAGTAGGAATGCAAATAAATTCAATAAGGAGGAAATAAAAGATGAATGATTTAAGAGATTATGTAGTGCAGTATCTAAAAAATCATCAATACGCAAATATGGCCACAATCCATGCAACAGACCCGATGCAACCGCATGTGTCTACCGTGGCCTATGTCAATGATGGATTGAATCTGTATTTCGTCACATCCAGCAAAACTCATAAGGTCGTCAATATAGAAAAAAACAACAAAGTAGCGCTCACCATAGATGAGGACGAGCCAGACTGGATGAAACTAACCGGCCTTCAGATAGAAGGCAAAGCATCGCAGGTAAAAGCAGAAGACATCAGTCCCATATTTGAAATCTACGCGGAGAAATTTCCGATTGCAAAGAGTTTTCCTGTCAGTCCAGACGACCGTTTTATCAGGATAATGCCGGTAAAAATCTGGATACTTGACTATCGAAAAGGCTTTGCCCATCGTGATTATCTGGAGATATAGGCGCAAAGGGGCATTTGTACGCCCCTTGTCACTTTTCCTTGCCAACTGTCGAAAATTTTGTCTTAGAAAAATTTATGATTTCTTACCGCTCCTTCACCAGGACACACCCGCATACACCGTCCGCAGGCATATTTTCTTTCGATCATGAGAATATAGATTGTAGGGTGGGCTGCGCCCACCAAAAAGGCGGCAAAATCTCAATGGTGGGCACAGCCCGCCCTACTACTTTTGTCGGGGGCACTCGTCCCTCTGTCTTTTATTAATGGTCTCAAAATAGAATAGCCCCCTGCTGGAAACATTCATTTGTAGTCGTCATATCTTCACATCTCCACTTTATAGCTCAACATCAATTCATCGCCGGGTTTTCCCCGGATGCTCCAATGGTGCTTCGGGGTTTCGGAAATGGTAATTTCAATGTCCTGCGCCGAGATATGCATCTCCTTGCCGATCCGCTCAAACAACAATCGTATCAATTGCTTTTTTGCCTCTGCGGATCTGCCTTCAAACATGCTGATTTCAATGATCGTATAATTATCGCTCCGGTCCGGCGGAAAGAAAAAATCAGACCTGTCCAAAGGGAAAAAGCGGTGAAACCTTTTGTCCATAGGCAAGTTCAGGGTTTCCACTACACAAGAATGGATTATATCAGAAAGCTTGCTTTTTATTCTGTTCAGGTTTTCTTTGATTCCGTAAACTTTTATTTGTGCCATCTTCTTTCTCCGTTTGACTCTTATTTTATGAGCCTCTTGCAAAAATACCTGTCATCCCCGAATGCTTCTATCGGGGATATGGTTTTTAAACCAGATTCCCGCTCAAAAGCGCTGCGGGAATGACAAAAAATAGAGTTTTGCAAGAGGCTCTTATTTGTAGGAAATAACCAACACCCCAGCCATCACCAATATCATGCCTATGACCTGTATAAAATCCATCTGTTCCCCAAGAAATATATAGGCGAGAAAGGCTGTGGACACAGGCCCTATAGAACTGACAATCGCAGCCCTGCTGGCGCCTATCCTCTTTATTCCCATAGCCAATGTTACAACAGGGATTACGGTGGAAATGAATGCCAGAAGGAACAGTATGCCCCACACCTTCATGTCATGCGGTATGTAAGTCCCGTGCCATGTTCCTATAAAGGCAAAGGCACAGGCTGTTGTTGAATATGCGGAAATCTTAACAGAAGAAACCCTTTTGCTCAATGCCTCTGTAAGAATATAACTCAAAGCGCCTACAAAAGCTGAAAAAAGCACAAGCCCTGCGCCCAGAAAATGGCCGTTCAGGTTTCCGTTAAAAACCTTAAGAGCCAGAACCAGGCCGCCGTAAGTCAGCATCAGAGCAAATAGTTTTCTGCCATCTATCCTTTCTTTAAATAAAACCGCTGTAAGTATCACCACCATTGTCGGAAACGAATAAATTATTGTCCTCTCCAGCGACGCATCAATGTACAAAAGACCATAAAAATCAGCAAGCGCTGAAAGATAAAAGCCTACAAGGCCGCTTAATATGAGCAACAAAAGGTCTCTCCTTCCAACCCGCTCTGATTGATAGATGAAGAGAAGCCCCCAGAAAAAAGGCAAAGCAATGGCAAACCGCAATGCCAGAAGCGTTACAGGATCAAGACCATAGCTGTAGAGAATCTTGGCAAAGATGCCTTTGGCTGAAAAAGCTATGGCAGAAACGGCTATGAGTAAATAGCCGGCAAAAGATGAATTTTTGAGTTTCATAATAGCCCCTGTGTAATCAAATAAGTCTTAAAAATTAAAAAGGCCGTGGGTAAAAATAAAACTCACGGCCTTCTTTCCTGTATTTCTATTTGTTATTAACGCTTTACTCTTTACTCAATACTATACAGGCCATGGGTAAACTTGTAAGATGCTGCCATACGAGGTGAAAGTTTATATGCTTTACATTGAGAATATTTAAACCCATTGACCTTGTCATACTTTCTATAATAAAAGAACCTTTATTGACTGTCAAGATTTTTAAAAAATTTTTTATAAAATCTTTGTTTAAATTTGTCTAAATGTTCATTACAAGATTGACATATAAGCTTAAAAAATAATATACTGGGATTACAAAATGAATACAAAAGACTTTGAAAAAGAGATAAAAATCCATATAGAAGCCAGATACCCTATCCTATGGTTAGTATCCTTTGAAGAAAGGAGGGTTGAAAGAATAGTAGAAAACCTATGTGAATCAACGGGATTTGAGTATTGGTCGTGGTCTGTTTCCAGAGGTCTTTATGGAGGTAAAAAGAAGAAAAGAGAACCAATGGGTAGAGAAAAAATACTCACTACCATTGAAGAAACGATTTTAAAGAGCGAAAATATCAATAATTTGTTTCTCCTTAAGGATATTGCAGGTTATTTTAACTCTCACGAATTCTTAAGGAAATTTAGAGACTTGCCTTCAATAATGGAGGAGAAAAACTCACTTAACACAATCTGCATACTATCTCCAACCTTAAGTGATATACCGCCTGAATTAGAGGAAGATGTCGTAATTTTTGAACTTTCTCTGCCAGATTATGATGAGATAGAGGAGTTGGTTACAAAGACATACGGCCATCTGATTCCGCAGAAGTGGCATTCATCTACAAGGTCTATCCTTTACAAATCGCTTCAGGGCTTATCACTGGATAATATAAGGCGTGTTGTGAGAAAGGCTATAAGCCTGAACAACGGCGTTTTAAATGAAAGTTGCATTACCTATATACAGGATGAAAAACAACAGATTATAAAAAAGCAAAAAACACTTGATTACTATCCACATAAAGAGGTTATAGAACATATTGGCGGACTCGATGAGATAAAAAAATGGTTTATAGAGCGAGAACACGTATTTCGCTTGAGCAAGGGGAAGATTGACACACTTGGGCTGGATATCCCAAAGGGACTGTTGCTCATTGGCGTGCCGGGTTCAGGCAAGAGTCTGTGCTGTAAGGCCCTGGCAGGGATATGGAACCTGCCACTTCTGAGGCTTGATGTTGGCAGGATATTCGGCTCTACAGTCGGAGAATCAGAAAAGAGCATAAGAAAATGTATACAATTGGCCGAGGCTGTGAGCCCATGTATTCTATGGATTGATGAGATAGATAAGGCATTTGGCGGCGTAACAGGATTTCAAGGAGATTCTGGAACACAGCTAAGGGTATTCGGCACTTTTGTAACATGGCTTCAAGAAAAGGAAAAGCCTGTTTTTGTCATTGCCACAGCTAATGAACCAAAAAATCTTCCACCTGAACTATGGAGAAAGGGAAGATATGATGAGGTTTTCTTTGTAGATCTTCCAAGCGCTGAAGAAAGGGAAGATATCTACAGAATTCACCTCGAAAAACGAGGGCAGAATGTAACCAGAATAAATCCAAGAGAGCTGGCCCAGAATAGCCAGGGTTTCACAGGCGCTGAGATAGAGCAGGCTGTTAAGGATGCAATTGTCACCACATTCAATAAGCTCCGCAGCAACAGGGACAGCAAGGACGTGGATGCTATGATTGAAGAGCTTTCTTCTTTGAATCTTTCACATGAACAACTACTTTCTTCAATAAGGAATATTACCCCACTCTCTATCTTGAAAAAGGAAGAGATAGACGAATTAAGGAGATGGAGCCATCAGCGGGCAAGACCTGCCTCCCGTTCATTATTTAGACAAAGGGCAGAGATGCTATCTGATCATGAAAAAAGGGCTATAGCTATACATGAGGCAGGGCACACTCTAATGATGTGGCACAATTTTAACAAAACCCCTGTATTTATAAGCGTAGACAATTATAAAGACTACAGCACATACACGCCTATAGAGGAGACGCTCAAAAGCACATTTACGAAGAAAGACCTTGTAAAAGAGATAGGGGTCATTCTCGGCGGTATGATAGCTGAAGAAGAACTAAGTAACAACGATTCACAAACTGTAGGGGCATCGCAGGACCTTATACAGGCAACTCAGATAGCCAGGAGAATGGTTGTAGAGTATGGTTTTGGAGAGATAATGAAGAATACAAGCCTTATTGGACTGCAGGACTATGCCCTCACCTCTGGAAAAGAGATATTAGACGATATTCAAAAAATACTTGACCATGCCAAAACAGATGCTGAACAGGTCATATCAAAAAATAAGGACTTGCTAAATAGATTTATTGATAAACTTGTAAAAGAGGTTTTGCTAAATGGTGATGATTTAATGAGGTTCTTTAGTACTAACCCATTAAATTTATAGCTATTTATAGACAAAGGAGGCCATTGTGTCTTTCTATACTGTTATAAAAACTGAGATATCAAATAAAAGATACGCAATATGCGCGCTGGAGGAAATGAAGCGCAGAGGCGAAATAACAAACTTCAGCGTAATTGAAAAAAAGGAAACAATAGAGGTCAACCGTGAGGGCGATATAATTAGTCTATCTAAAGAGAAGTCAGGCAACTTTAATATGGCGGGTGATGCGCGCGCAATAAATACTTTTGGAGATAGATTCAAACAACTATATGCCTATGAAGTTATTAAAGACAATCTTCCACTGGATTTTGAAATAGCAAAGGAATCTGAGACAGCTGGAGAGATATCGATA
>MGQA01000027.1 GCA_001797665.1 Deltaproteobacteria bacterium GWF2_42_12
ATGCTGCGAACATTTTTTATCATCTGTAAATACCTCAAATCCCCCCTGCCCCCTTTGCTAAAGGGGGAAAATTAAAAAAGTCCCCCTTTGGAAACTTGTCCTCGCATGTTTAAAGCGGGGAAGGGGGATATAGGAGGATTTGCATTCCCCTCTGCGCGTCTGCCTGCGCGTTGTACGCAGACAGGCCAAAGGCTCATGAGTGTTTCACCTGAAAATACCTCCAAATCTGTCATTCCCGCATGTCTTAAGCGGGAATCCAGATAAAGTATAAAAGGCAAAGACTGGATTCCCGATAAATACTTCGGGAATGACAAAATGAAGCAACATTTTCATCCCCCTTTGTGACCGAAGGTCATGTGAGTTTCATATAGTTATTATATACCAGTTTATCAGTATCTCTCCAAACAGGAGATAAATTAGTCCGCCGAAGGCAAGAAAAGGGCCAAATGGTATTGCATATTTGCTATCCTTACCCTTCACAATCATTAATATAGAGCCGATAATTGCGCCTACAAATGAGCCGACAAAGATGGTTATTATCACACCCTGCCAGGATAAGAAAGCGCCTATCATTGCAAGCAGTTTAATGTCGCCGCCGCCCATGCCTTCTCTGCCAGTAACAAAATAATAACCAAAAGCCACAAGGAAAAGGCTGCCGCCTCCAACCAATATCCCTATAAGAGAATTTAAGATACCATGCGGCAAAAAATAAGAGGCAAGAAGGCCAATGCCGATGCCGGGAAGACTTATTATATCAGGAATTATCTGATATTTAAGGTCTATAAAGGTTATTACAATAAGGCCGGATATAAAAACAAAATATATAAAAAATTGTGGAGAAAGACCAAATTGCTTAAATAGAACTATAGAAAAAAAGCCAGTAACGGCCTCTACAAGAGGATACTGCAATGAAATTGTATTTTTACAGTTACGGCACCTACCTCTAAGAATAATGTAACTTATTATGGGGATATTATCATAGAACGGAATGGGTTTATTGCAGTCTGGGCATGATGACGGAGGGGATACAATTGATTTGCCTTCAGGAATGCGATGGATGCATACATTTAGAAAACTGCCGACTACAGCGCCGAAGATTAAGACTATGATATAAATAAGATTTTCTGTCAATAAGTCCCCTTTTTTGGACCAAGGCAACCATGTTTTTTGGACCGAGGCGACCATGTCGCCGTCTTTTACGGCAACACGGTTGCCTTGCTCCATAACGCCGACACGGTCGGGCTCGCTCCATACTGTCTTTCACATCTTTTCCGGCACATATGCCTTTCTCTTTTCCTCTACAAGTTTCAGAATATCGGCTGCAATCTTTATAGCCTCTTTAGAATCTCTGTTAGTAATAAGCTCTGCGGGTATACCACCCGGAAGGCTATCAGGATAACGGGTAGTCTTGTAATATATGTCTAATCTGCCGCCGTGTTCGATAACTGCTTCAAAATCTTCGTCATAAGTAAGACATCTCTCCAGGAGCTCACTGACAGAGCGTGTTTCTTTAGCATCTTCCTTTTTCATGAATAAAAAAGCCCTTAATACCTTTGCCGCTGACTGCTGAGCCCAAAAGCATGTCTGTGCATAAAAACCGCCTTGCTGGCTCCATTCAGCGGACCTCAAGTCATTTTCAGCCTGCCTGAACCATCTGTCTGCCTCTTTTGCTAAACCTTCCATAAAACCTCCACCCCTCACCCTTCCCTCTCCCCTGAGGGGAGAGGATAAAGGTGAGGGGTTTATGTTCTGTATGCTGCATTGATCTTCACATACTCATACGTCAAATCAGTTGTCCAGACAGTTGCCCCTGCTTTTCCCATCCCCAAATCTACGGTCAAACAAATATCCTTTTTCTTTATAACTTTGTCAGCTTCTTTATCCCTGCTGGTTCCACTCCCGTTTTTTACAACAGGGGTATTATTAAAATAGATACTAATTTTTTCTCCTATAATATCAACACCAGCACGGCCTATTGCAGCCATAATCCTCCCCCAGTTTGCATCCTCTCCGAAAAATGCCGTCTTTACAAGAAGGGAATTTGCGATAACAAGTGCAATATTCTTAGCGTCGGCTTCTTTCTTAGCCCCTTTAACCTTTATCTCCAGAAACTTTGTAGCCCCTTCTCCATCCCTCACAATCATGTGGGCAAGCTTTAAGCACACCTTTTCCAACATTCCACAAAAAGTCTTGTAGTCTTTACTGCTTACTGCATACTGCTTACTGCCTACTGGTCTATTCCCTGCCTTTCCGTTTGCCAGCGCCAACACTGTATCATTCGTAGATGTATCGCCATCTACTGTAATTGAGTTAAAGGATTTATTAACTGCATTTTTTAACGCATTTTGCAAGGCATTCTGCTCTACTGCTGCATCTGTTACAATATATGCAAGCATTGTTGCCATATCAGGACATATCATACCTGCGCCCTTGGCAATGCCTAACATGCTGACCTCTTTACCATCTATCTTACCCTTTTCAAAGGCAATCTTTGGGAAGGCATCGGTTGTCATTATGGCCTTAGCTGCATTATCCCAGCCTTCTTCTGAAAGGGCATCAATAAGTTTTGGAATACCCTTTTCTATTCCATTCACCACAGGAAGCAATTCCCCGATAACGCCAGTAGATGAAACCATAGCAAGACCCTTTTTTATATCGAGGGCTTTTTCTATAAGGGTTACTGTCTTTACGGCAGCAGTCATACCCTTTTTCCCTGTGCACGCATTTGCATTGCCGCTATTTATAATAACAGCATGGCACACCCCTTTCTTGATTCTTTGCATATCAACAAGCACAGGGGCTGCCTTTATCTTATTTGTTGTAAATAATCCCGCAACCGTGGCAGGCGCCTCTGAAAATATCAGTGCGAGGTCTTTCTTGTTATTTTTTTTAATTCCACAGGCAATGCCGGCAGCCTTAAAACCGGGGACAGAAAACCGTGAACCGGAGAAGCGGGGAAGCGGGGAAGCGGGGAATAAAGACTTTCCCTTTCTCCGATTCTCCCTATCTCCGCTTCTCCGTTTCATCATATTGTTGTCACTTCCCGCAGCACTTCTTATATTTTTTCCCGCTTCCACAAGGGCACGGTTCGTTTCTGCCAACCTTATGCTCAACATGAATAGGTTTTGGTTTTTCTGCTTGCTCCTTGCCCCCTGCCCCCTGCTTAAAGCCTGCAGAGGCAGGCCCTTGCCCCCCGATAGAAACACTCGGGGGCAGGCCCCTGACCCCTGCAGGGCCTTCCCCCCTGCTTAACACAAACTGTTGTCGTCTTTTTGCAGGTTCAAGGCTTGCAACCCCCTCCTCTTTTGCAATCTGCACCTTAAAGAGTCTCTCTGTTACCTCTTGTTTTAAACGGAATATCATATCTGTGAAAAGTTCGAAGCCTTCCCTTTTATATTCATGCAAGGGATTCTTCTGACCATAGCCGCGAAGGCCTATCCCTTCCTTCAGATGGTCCATTCCAAGGAGATGGTCTTTCCAAATGGTGTCCAATGTGTGAAGCAGCACAACCTTCTCAAGGTGAGCGAACGGCTCTTCGCCAATAAATTCGACCTTTTTCTGATATGTATTCATTGATTCATCGATAATAGTATCTATCAAAGAATCACGCGTCTGCATCTCATCAAATTTGGCCTCATTAAATTGAATATCAAATTGCTTATAAATTGCATCCTTAATTGTCTTTTTATCCCACTCCTCTGGATGACTCTTTTCATCAATATATGTGAGACCAATATCCTCTGCCATATCCTCAATAAACCCAAAGACCATATCCCTCAGCCCTTCCTGACCAAGTATTTGCCTCCGATATGTGTAAACAACCTCCCTCTGCTGGTTCATTACATCGTCATATTCAAGAAGGTGTTTTCGTATATCAAAATTATGCGCTTCTACCTTTTTCTGCGCATTCTCAATAGCCTTTGTTACAAGACCATGTTCAATGGGCACATCCTCTTCCATTCCAAGCTTATCCATGATAGATGAGATTCTTTCTGAGCCGAAGATGCGAAGGAGGTCATCCTCAAGGGACAGATAAAATCGCGAAGAGCCAGGGTCGCCCTGACGTCCTGCACGGCCTCTTAACTGATTGTCAATCCTTCTCGACTCATGTCTTTCGGTACCAATGATATGAAGACCGCCAAGCTCAATCGCCTTTTTCTTTTCATCTTCACAAAGTTGACGAGCTGCCTCTAAGGCGTACTTATACGCATCAGTTGTATCGTCCTTTCCTGCCTTTTGCGCAGCCAATGCCTCAGGGTTTCCGCCAAGCACAATATCTGTACCTCTGCCTGCCATATTGGTTGAAATGGTTACAGCTCCAATTCTGCCAGCCTGTGATATTATCTCTGCCTCTTTTTCATGGTGTTTTGCATTCAGAACATGATGTTTTATGCCATGTTTTGAGAGAAGGCTTGCAAGTTTCTCAGACTTTTCAATAGAAATTGTGCCTACCAAAACTGGCCGTCCATTCTCATGCCATTCCGTTATCTCCCGAATAACTGCGCTGAATTTTTCTTTTTCGCTCTTATAAATAAGATCAGGATGGTCGCCCCTCCTCATCGGTCTATTGGGCGGTATGACCATTACCTCAAGCTTATAGATTGCATGAAACTCCGCAGCCTCAGTATCTGCGGTGCCTGTCATACCAGATAGCTTCTTATACATTCTGAAATAATTCTGAAAGGTAATTGTAGCAAGGGTTTGATTTTCATTCTCTATCTTTACCTTTTCTTTTGCCTCAATGGCCTGATGAAGCCCATCGCTCCATCGTCTCCCTGGCATAAGCCTGCCTGTAAATTCATCCACTATTATGACCTCATTATCCTTAACAACATAGTCAACATCTTTGTGGAAAAGGACATGAGCCCTCAAACCCTGATTCACATGATGAAGTGTTTCGATATGTCGCGGGTCATAAAGATTTTCAATATTCAAAAGCCTTTCAACCTTCTCAACTCCGTCTTCAGTCAAAATTACCTGTCTTGCCTTTTCATCAACTGTAAAATGCTCATCTTTTTTTAAACCCGGTATTATTCTATCTATTGTATAATATTTGTCAGTTGATTCTTCAGCAAGGCCTGAAATAATCAGCGGTGTCCTTGCCTCATCAATAAGGATGCTATCCACTTCATCAACAATTGAATAATGAAGCTCCCTCTGGACATACTCGTCAAGAGAAAATTTCATATTGTCTCTCAGATAATCAAAACCAAACTCATTATTTGTTCCGTAGGTAATATCAGCCTGATACGCCTCTTTTCGGCTACATGGCCTTAAGTGGAAAAGCCTTTCATCCTTCCCAGCATAGGCGGGGTCATAGAGAAAAGAGGCATCATGTTGTATGACTCCTACAGACAGACCGAGATTGTGATATATTGGCCCCATCCACTGCGTGTCTCTTTTCGCAAGATAGTCATTGACAGTAATAAGATGACAGCCTTTTCCCTCAAGCGCATTCAAATAAAGTGGAAGAGTTGCTACAAGGGTTTTGCCTTCACCGGTCTTCATCTCTGAAATCTTCCCATGATGAAGCACAATTCCACCTACAAGCTGAACATCAAAGTGCCTCATATTGAGACGACGCTTTGATACCTCTCTCACAACAGCAAATGCCTCAGGCAGTATGTCATCCAGTGTCTCTCCTTTTGCGAGTCTATCCTTAAACTTTGGCGTATACGCCCTGAGCTCAGCATCGGTGAGCCTCTTTATATCCGGCTCAAAGCTGTTGGTCTTTTCAACAACAGGCTGAATCTTCTTTAGCTCTCTCTCGTTTTTGCTTCCAAATATTTTTTGTAATGCATTACCTAACATTTTTTACGCTCTCCTCATTCACAGAATAAAAGGTGCACCCCGTTATACCCCACCCTAAAGGTGGGGCTTCTCTGCCCCGCTAAGCGGGGTCTGAGGACTTGGCCTTAAACCCCGTAAGACCTTTGGTCTCCTACGGCGTAAACACCATTTTTCCCCACCCCGACCATTCGTGGTACTGCGTCCTGGGTGTAACGGGGTGAAAAGCATTAGCTGTGAGATGCATGATATTTTATATCATACAATTAAAGTCCTTTTCAAACCTTTGATAAACAGCAATCCGATATTTCATAAATTCCGACGGAACGGATTTACTAACCAGTCCAGAATAGTATTTACACACTATCCCCTTTTGTTCGTCATGCCCGAATTTTTTAATCGGGCATCCAGAGACTAAAA
>MGQA01000028.1:0-10756 GCA_001797665.1 Deltaproteobacteria bacterium GWF2_42_12
AAAACGAGTTTTATCAAAAACTCGACCTTTCTATTATCAGGATGAAGGGATGGAAACGCAGGATGTGGTTTGATATGACCGGACTTCCATGGGTTTTACCTTCGCCAAATATGCCCACTCTGGATACAGCAACAGTATATCCCGGCATGTGCCTTATTGAAGGGACTATATTGAGCGAGGGGAGGGGAACTACGCGGCCTTTTGAGATTTTTGGTGCGCCGATCATTGAGCCTAAAGCCCTGATAAAACGACTGAATGAATTTAAACTTCCGGGAGTGGTCTTTAGACCTCTTTATTTTCAGCCGACATTTCAAAAACATGCCGGCAAACTATGCGGCGGTGCGCAGTTGCATGTTACAAACAGAGAAAAATTTAAGCCCTTTAAGACAGGGGTTGCGATACTCAAGGCAGTGCATGATTTGTATCCTGAAGACTTTAAGTGGAAAGAACCTCCGTATGAATACGAGACAGAAAAACTCCCTATTGACATCCTTGCAGGCACAGATAGATTAAGGAAGGATATTGAAGATGGCAAAGATTTGGAGCAGATGGAGGAGTGGTGGACGGACCAGTGCCAAAACTTTAATCGGACGATAAGGGAAAGGTATCTTATTTATTAATAGCCCTGTTACTGCATTTACTCCATTGAAAAGCCATCAATTTACCCCCTAACGAAGTGCTCACCCGCTTACGGAAGCCGCCAGGCCCCGGAAGTCGGGTGGAGCACATTGTTGGGCTATTTTCCTCGAATCTGTTGTTTCTAAAGAGTTAATCACCATTCTCTTTCATGACTCCTTTACACAATTGTGCCTATTGCCCAAGTAACGTTTAAAGTCCGCGTATGCCTTACAGTGCAGCCGAAGATTGCTCCTGTATGAGAGATTGCCCACCAAGGTGATCATCGGTTTGCGGTATTGCCACAAGTTACTCCAGACCCTGCGCAGAATGCGCGACATTGAATAGAAGTTCCGGTCGCAGGAGATCATTTCTTCGATGATGCTGTCCGGAGAAAAATACTTATACCGAGCTACAGGGAAGGTTAGTGTGTAATATTTCCAGTCTGCCGGGAAGGTATCGAGGGCGATGTGGCCAGCCGATGTCATCTGGTTCCACAGGCGTGTGCCGGGCAAGGGAGTCAAAAACAGCACGTTGAGATTGTCCACACCGTACTGACTGGCAACTTCGGCGATATGTTTACCGATGCCCGGTTCGTCTATGTCCAAACCGATGATAAAGGAACCCACTACCTTAATGTTGTGCCGTTGTATGCGCCGTACTGAGGCGCGGAAGTCCCGGCCTTTCAAAAGGTTGAATTTCTTGCCGAGCTCCAGAAGCCCTTCCGGCGCGGGGGACTCAAAGCCGATGAAGACGCCTCTGCACCCGGCCTTCGCGGCCAACGCCAGAAGTTCTTCGTCGTCGGCGAAGTTAATGGTGGCTTGGGCAACCCATTCCTTTCGCAGGTTCGTCTGTGCCATGGCGCGGAACAGGTCCTTGGCGCGGGCGATGTGTTCAGGGCGCGTGCCGATGAGGTTGTCGTCCACCACCAGAACATGTTTCTCATGAATCAACTGGAATTCCCGTACTACATCCGGAATGGGGCGTTGCCGGTAGCGGGCTCCGTTAAACACCGTCACGCTGCAGAAGCTGCAATTCAAGGGACAGCCACGTGTGGTCTGAATAGCTCCGAAGATATATCCCGTAGCCAGCAAATCATGGCGGGCAAGCGGGACATCGTTCATCTCGGCAAGTCCTCCGTCATACCATCGCTTCAGGCGGCCATGCCGGGCGTCCTCCAGCACCTGCGGCCAGATGCCCTCGGCTTCTCCCGTGACGACTGAATCCACGCGCTGCATGGCCTCGTCCAGGCACATAGTCGCATGAATGCCGCCCATGACGACGGGTATACCCAGATTCCGGAAGAGAGTGGCCACTTCATAGGCGCGGTTTGCCTGTGCGGTGAAAGCGGTAATGCCCACCAGGTCCGGCCGAGGCATGGCCTCATAGTTCGGAGCTCCGAGGTTTTCGTCCACGATCGCAATTTCCCACTCCGGTGGGGTTAGGCCCGCGAGAACCATAAGGCTGAGTGGTTTCCACACACGGTAACGGTTCCAGCGGCTCTCCTTCACGTTGACGATGCTGACAAACGGGTTTGAAGGATTGATCAGATATAGTCGCATGGCATGTATTCACTCATAGCTATGTATTTACTTGTCTCCTGCTTTTACTCACTGATGTTTTAGTGAGTGGAATGTCGTAATTACTATTCGTTGGCCCAACATTTAATAGTCGAATTTCCGGTTTTCCAGGTTAGTGGTTGAAATATAGCACATCCGAAAGATTTTTAAATGAGAAAAATTACATAAAATCAATAAATGTTTGTTTATGGTACTTCGTATTTTGTGGTAATATGAACTAAAAACGATAAGAGACCCTTCCTGAGTTCCAGAAGTTTCTTCTGGACAGGGAGCTTGTGCCGGAAAAAATATCCCCTTCTATGCTTATTGGGTCAGTCGATTTCTTGATTATGCGAGGAAGCACGAATTGTCAGCTACAGAATATCAGGAGTCAGCAGTTTCGACACAGAATCAGGCATTCAATGCAATTCTGTTCCTTTTCCGATGTGCTTGGCAAAGAAACCGGCGATCTCAGCAGCACGGTGCGTGCACAGCGGGGACAGAAGCTTCCCGTTGTATTTTCAGTTGAGGAAGTAAAAGGCCTCTTTGCCCATATGACCGGCAAGAGCCTTTTGATTGCTGAACTGCGCAAATATGTACATTCACAGAGTGCGTTTTGCCTATAGCAGCATATCAGCCTCTACCCAGTTAGAAAGCCCAGCCATTTATGGGAAATGACATGGATAAAATTTTAATTCCTTCAAGAAACGGTGGGGACAAAGCCCCATCCCTTCTAACGGGGTTTATTCTGGCCGCAGGGCTTGGCGAAAGGCTCCGCCCGATTACAAACCTTATTCCAAAACCGCTTCTGCCAATCCTTGGCAGGCCTGTGCTTGAAATGATTATTGAGAAGGTCTCGCCCTTTGCGAGTGCTATTGGAATAAATCTGCATCATAAAAAGGAACTCATCTCTGAATATATAAATAATTCTGCCTTTAAAAACCGCATAACCATTTTTTATGAAGAACCCATACTCGGCACAGGAGGCGCATTGAAGAATGCAGAGGCGCGTCTGTCAAAAGGAAGTTTCCTCGTGCATAATGGAGATATATTGTCTGACATAGATTTGGAAAGGCTCATTGAATTTCACATTGCATCAGGTAATATTGCCACCCTCGCTGTCCATGATTATCCAAAGTTTAATAATCTTGCTGTAGACAAAGATGGCTATTTAACAAATGTTTTGTCATTCCCACAAAAGTGGGAATCCAGAGAATTTGAAAGTGGAAAAAATATGGATTCCTGCTTTCGCAGGAATGACAGCACTCGCAAGGCCTTTACAGGGATCGCAGTTTATGAGGCGGAATTTTTAAATTTCCTACCCACAGGGAAATCGAGCGTCGCTGATGCGTGGCTCAAGGCTATTGATGTAGGTCACAAGATAGGAAGCGTGGATGTGAGCGGCTGTTACTGGACAGACATAGGAACACCCGCTGCTTATGCTGCTGCTGTAGTTCATGCATTGCGTTCCTCTGGTGAGACAATCTATGTCCATTCCCTGTTTAAAGATTGCAGGGACAAGCCTGATATAGAATGTGGAAATATAGAGATGGACGGCTATGTTGTGATTGAAAAAGGATGTAGACTGTCTGGTATCACATCACTTCGGAATTGCATCATCCTGCCACCCCTTCCCCCTCACCCCCCGATAAAGACTTCTGGGGCAGGCTCTGACCCTCTCCCGCAAGGGGAGAGGGAACTTAAAGAAATCTCCCCTCCCTTGATGGGAGGGGATAAAGGGGAGGGTGAGGAATTTTCTTACGAAAACTGTATACTATGCGGCGATATAAAAATAGATTTAAATGAATCAGAGATGCTTGGATTTAAACATGTCCCTGAATGCTTTGATCAGGGAAAAGGTGAAGACCCCTGCTTAAGACATGCAGGGGCAAGCATTTTAATCGGTGTTGGCGGCTCAGACAGACGATATTACAGAAGGAGAAAAAACAAACAATCAGAAGTATATGTGAGATACTCACAAAACGATGCGGACTTCCATCGGCATATAGAATTCACAGAATTTTTTAGAAAACATAATGTCCCTGTTCCTGAAGTGATGGATGTTGACTATGAGAACATGACCGCAGTTTTTGAAGACCTCGGCGACCTCTCTTTATACAGTTGGCTCAAATGTAAAAGGGAAAAGAAGCAAATAGAGGAGATGTATAAAAAGGTCCTCAATATCCTTGTAGAACTCCATACAACTTCTACCTCTCATGTTGCTGAATGTCCGTCACTTCAGGAGAGGGTCTTTGATTATAGTCATGCAAGATGGGAGACAGATTATTTTATGGAAGAGTTTGTACGCCCCCACACCAAAAGTTTTGGTGTGGGGGTAAAAAAGGTCAAGGATATGACCCCATTAAATGAGGAATTTCACCGTCTGGCAAAAAGGCTCGACTCTTTTCCAAAGACCATAATCCATAGAGACTTTCAATCCCAGAATATAATGGTCAAAAAGGGCGCTCCAAGGCTAATAGATTATCAGGGTGCAAGGATTGGGCCGCCTGCATACGATGTAGCATCTATACTATATGACCCTTATTTCAGGCTTGATTACAGCAGCAGAGAAACCCTTTTGCATTACTATATCTCACAGATGAAACATTCATGTTGCACATATCCCCCTCTCCCATCCTCTCCCCTCGGGGGAGAGGAGAAAGGTGAGGGGGATTTTCGGGATATAAAAAGAGTCGGTAACATGTTCAATGAATCTGAATTTATAGAATCCCTTAAAATCTGCCGTGTTCAAAGGCATATGCAGGCGCTCGGCGCATATGGGTTTCTTTCATCTAAAAAAGGCAAGAAATATTTCTTAAAGCATATACCAGAAGGCTTAAGATTATTAAAGGAAGACATATTATCCTTAAAAGCAGAATATCCGGCGCTGTATGAACTTATCAGTAGGCTTTAAAGCAGGTTGACAAGCAGTAAAAAATCTATAAACTGGACAAAGAAAAGCTATAGAGGAAGGAAAAACAAATCTGTAACTTTTCCACTTTATATACCAGCGGATTTTATACAGGCAGGGCTGATTGATAATTTGGCATTTAATGTGTCAGTGTGAACATCCAGCGTTTTGTCAGCAAGACGGTTTAGGGGTATTGGAGGAGATTGCGATTGTGGAGGGGAATAGATAAAAATTCTGGTGCAATAAAAGGGATAATCAGGTATAATTAATTCAAAACAGAAATAGAGGAGATTAAGGATGACAGTAAAAGAGATGATTAAAACCGAGATAGAAAAACTTCCTGAAAACCTTCTTGCAGAGGTTTTTGACTTTATCCAGTTTTTAGAAATCAAAAGAGAAAAAAATCTTCTTGCAAAAGCCTCTCAAGAATTGTCAACTGCCTCATTTGAAAAGATTTGGGATAATAAAGAGGATGCTGTCTATGACAGCCTATATTAAGGGTCTCAAAATTGTATTGACATAAATCAAAAACTTCACATGCTGTCATTCCCGCAATCTTTAAGCGGGAATCCAGAGTCTTTCTGTTGTAGGCGGTATCACAAAAGACGCTGGATGAGTCCCCGAACGTCTCTATCGGGGATAGAAACATTCGGGCATGACAAATCGGCTGGTTAGATTTAAAAAGCTAAAAGAATGTAGTTAGTATTATGAGACCCTTAATAAAAGAGGCGATGTCGTTCTTGTCCCATTTCCCTTCAGCGATCAAACAACCACCAAAAAGAGACCAGCGGTCGTTATAAGTTCTGATGCTTATAACAATATCTCCTCTGACATTGTTATAATGGCAATCACCAGCCAAACAGAGAAAACTATCGGAATAGGAGAATGCTTGATTGCAGATTGGCAGGGTGCTGGGTTATTGAGGCCATCTGCTATTAAGCCTGCCATATCAACTATTGAACAAACACTTGTTTTGAAGAAATTAGGCAGACTTGCTTCCCAAGACTTAATCTCAATGGATATAGCATTAAAGAAATTTTTAGACTTGAAAACAAAATAGAAAATGTTTATGCACCAGCAGCCGTTTATCACCCTCGTTGACTGAATCCTCGCCGCCAAAAATTCCCCTCAATCCCCTTGTCAATGTTTTAACTCCCCTATCTCATCCCTAAATCTCCACAGAAGCCACAATCCCGGAAGGGCAAAGAGGGCGGAGACAAAGAAAAAGACCGCCCAGCCTGATATCTCTACCATATAGCCTGATGTCGGGGCGATGAATGTCCTGCCCAGCGCTGAAAGGGACGATAGTAAGGCATACTGTGTAGCGCTGTATCGGTGGTTGCAAAGCGACATAAGAAGGGCTACAAATGCAGAAGTCCCCATGCCTCCGCTTATGTTTTCAAGTGCAACAGTAAAGACCAACACCCCGTAACTTTTGCCGGCCCATGCAAGCAATACAAAAGACAGGTTGGAAACTGCCTGAAGTATGCCGAATATAAGGAGAGAACGGAAAAGGCCGAGCCTCATCATGAGGGTGCCTCCCACGAGCGCCCCTATTATGGTAGAGACGAACCCAAATCCCTTATTAATAGTCCCTACATCTGTTGCTGTAAAACCCACGCCCCGTATCAGAAATGGGGTGGTCATGGTGCTTGCATAGGCATCACAGAGTTTATAAAGGATGATGAGGAGCAACAGAATATATGCCCTGGGGCGGGAGAAGAAGTCCTTTAGCGGCCCCCATACAGCCTCCTCCAGATTTTTTGGAGGCGATGTTTCAGCAGGTTCTTTGCCAAAGAGCGCTGCGCCTATGCCTATGAACATCAGTCCAGCCATGAAGAGATAGGTTGACTCCCAGCCGATTTGGTCTGAGAGGATAAGGGCCACTGCGCCGCCAACAAGCATGGCTATGCGGTAGCCTGTAACAAATACGCCTGCGCCCAGTCCCCGCTCCTTCTCCTGAAGGATGTCGGTGCGGTATGCATCAGACACAATATCCTGCGAGGCAGAGGTAAAGGCAACCATCAGGGCTATAAGACCAATGAGCCATAACGAGTCCTGGGGATTATTCATCGCCAATGCGCCAATCCCGATGATAAGTCCGATCTGGGTGGCAATTATCCAGCCTCTGCGTCTTCCAGCAAACGGAGGGATAAATCTATCCATGAGAGGAGACCAGAGGAATTTCACGGTATAAGGCAGACCCACAAGAGCAAATATGCCGATGGTGCGGATGTCAATGCCGCTCACGGTCATCCACGCCTGCAATGTCCCTGCAGTCAATACCAGCGGCAGTCCTGATGAAAAGCCCAAAAAGAGCAATACCGGCATAGTACGGCTTTTGAATATGGTGAGATATGATTGAGTGTCTGATGACATGGAGATATTGCGAAACTGGGGACTGTCCCGGATTTACGGACGAAGCAAAGCGGAGTCCCCTCACTTGTCATTGAGGCGTAAGCTTCCTCGTCTGTCATTGCGAGGAGCAGAGCGACGAAGCAATCTCAAGACAGACTCGGAACAAGCTCCGCAATCTCAGCCGTTCGGGGCAGGCTCCGAATCGGGACTGTCCCCTCCAACATGTTTTAGAGCGGTTGTTTTTTTAATAAAATTAACATAAACTAACCTCTATATCAATGGATGCCTTAAAAGATAAAAATAACCTGATTATTTTGGGCAGATGGACGAAAGAGGAATTAGACCGCATCCTGCAAGAAGCCTCTGGAATAAATGATGCCGGGGAAAGGATAGAGTTTATCTCCGGAAAGTTTCTAAGTGTGGATTACAAAGAATCCACATTGATTGGTGATAAAAGCACACCTGAGGTCTTTGTCATAAATCTGGAAGGGGTGGATTGCATGACCTTTGTTGAATATGTTGAGGCGATGCGTCTGTCGAACTCATTCTCCGGATTCATGGAAAATCTAAAAAAGGTGCGGTATCGCATGGGCAAGATAACATTTGAGAACAGGAATCACTTCTTCACTGATTGGCTAGAGTCCAATTCAAGGTTTATTGCTGATGTGACAGAGGCGATAGGGGGTTCAAAAACGAAAAAGGTTAAAAAGAAGCTCAATCTCAAGCTTGTCCCCGAAGAGCCTGCCCCGTACTTGATACGGGGTTTTAGTCGGGGAAAGGATGGAACATACATCCTCCCGGGGATTGCAGTAAAAGATCGGGAGGTTAAATACATACCTGCTGATGCCATTGATGATGCGGTCTTGGATAAACTAAAGACCGGAGATTATGTCGGCATATATTCTAAAGATGATGGATTGGATGTCTCCCATGTGGGGATTATTATTCAGGCTCAAGGAACTACCCTTCTTCGGCATGCATCATCCCTTGCAGGCAAGGTGGCAGATGAGGATTTGAAAAAGCATATTGCCAAAAAAGAGGGGTTGGTGGTGTTGAGACCGCGCTATTTTTAAAGGGGTGAGCTAATGGAATTAAAGAAAGTGATTGACAATAAGTTTAATATAGATGTAAAATTTTATAATCATATTTTACATGAAATGGGGGTATTATGGAAAAAACAATTAGTGCAACAGAGGCTGTAAGAAAATTCTCAGAAATCCTTAATTCCATAAAGTATAGAGGAGACCACTATACAATCTTGAGAGGCGGAAAGCCCATAGCCTCTATCTCACCTGCGGAGACACCTTTAAAAGAGAGAACCCTTGGCGAGTTAAAAGGATTGATGAAAAAGATTCCCCGGCTTGGTGACGAGGCTGAGAGATTTGGAGCAGATTTAAAGAAGATTATAAAAGAACAGCCGTTTGTGCCGGAGCAGGGCAAATGGGAGTAATATTTGATACGAGCGTCCTTATTGCCATAGAGCGAAGCTCTTTAAATACTGATAGGCTTATTGAAGGAAGGGAAGACGAACCATTTGGAATAAGCGTCATTACGGTTTCTGAACTTCTCCACGGCGTCCACAGGGCTGATTCAGAAAAGAGGCGGTTGAAAAGAGAGTCTTATGTGGAGAAGATTATAGAAAACTTCCCGATATACCCATTTGATTTGAGTGTAGCAAGAATTTATGCGAGAGTATGGGCAAACCTGGCTAAAAAGGGTATTAACATAGGCGCCCATGACCTCATAATAGCCGCAACTGCAATCTCCTTAGGATTTTCGGTTATCACATCAGATATGAGGGATTACGGAAAGATTACAGGGGTTAAGGTAGAACAATTTGTCAGGTAAGCCGATTATATCTTTCTTTTTTATTTCCAAGGTAAGAGATTCTATGGAAAAAAATAAATCTGATAATCATCCTTGCGCCTGTACGGTTGCCTTCTGCCACGAAAGAGAAATTAGCATTGATAACTACCTTACAAGCCATTCCAGCGGATGACAAAGCCCACCGCTGCTGATTTTTAATCGTTTGGTAAAAATCAAATGGAATTTAGTACTTTTTCATTAAGTTCATCTCATATAGAGGAATTTGAGCAAATAGCAAAAGAATGTAACGCTACATCTGGCTATAAATGGTTGCCATCAAGTCGAATACCTTCAGCTATACCAGAGTCGCTACGAAAACAAATGACTAGTGCCTTGCTTATGTGGGAACCTACAAGTAGTGGCTCAGTTTATCTTGTAGTTAATGGTATTCGACATGACCAGAAGGACAATGCTCTTGACCAAGAACCATTCGGAATCGTTGTAAATGCTACAGGTGCTAGTGCTTATGGTATTTTCGCCCACCATGGTAATTGGCCTAATAGAACTACACCTATTACTCCTGAAGTGCAGAAAATTCTTGAATCGACATCTCTTGGTAATTATTTCCCGCTTGCTGAAGTGCCACAAAGTTCTTCTGGCCCATTAACAGATCTCAAAAACACATCCCATGAAGGGGCGTTTAGGACAATAGTAAATAAACTGGTTAGTATAAATAAAAACAGTGCATGAAGAACGCGAATAAGGCGATGGAGAGGACTGAGCATGAACATGTGTCCCTAATTCCATACGTTTAAAACATATGCAAGATGAGTGGCAGATTCATTGGCTCAATATCACATGGTGGTCTTGGCCACCGGATGACCTGCCAGTCTTTTGGGCGACAATTATCGCAGCTGCCATAGCACTGTACTACGCCTATCCTCACGAGAAGGCTAGCAAAGGCAACCGCTGATGGCGTCGCCAATGCGTGGAAGGCTAATCAAGGTGGTCTTCTCAAGCAAATGCTGGAGGAATATGCTGGACTCGCAGATCATCTCGATGCAATTCGCCAATGGTGGCGCGAGGATCCCACGACGGCCATCCAAAGGTACGAGAATGAACTCCGTGCGTCAGAGCGATCTAGTAAGGCGACGAAAATGGGCGATGCGCGACGCAAGGTTTCTCAGTACTTCCTGCGTCTTCGTGCTCTTTGCGAGAAGGGCATGCTTGACCCCGAGCTTGTAGCAGCGACACTTGGCGATGAACCGGTACAGGTGTTTCTTTTGTATATTGACTCTCTGGATGAAATTGTTCGGAGGGTTGCAGGCAAGCCTCACAAGACGGCCGAGCGTGATTACTTCCACAGTTACTTGAAGAAGTACTTTTCTGATACCGCGACTACCGATCCATGGGGCTTACGAAATACGGCAGTCTCACAAGTACGTACATCTGAGGGCGGCTTGCGCGACAATGAGTGCTGCGGCTGAGACGCGGAGATTAGTTAAAA
>MGQA01000028.1:10889-11059 GCA_001797665.1 Deltaproteobacteria bacterium GWF2_42_12
ACGGGCTTCCAAATGAAATGACGATTGACCTTTTTGCCTTTCCCCGATTAAGACCCCGTATCAAGTACGGGGCAGGCTCTTCGGGGACAAGTTTTATGAGTTCAATGATTCGCTGCTTTTCCTCATCCTCTATCCCTGAACTGCCCCTCCAAGCGCTAACTTCAGTGAAT
>MGQA01000028.1:11068-11629 GCA_001797665.1 Deltaproteobacteria bacterium GWF2_42_12
ATGATTGTTTTATCTGATAATCCCCCCTGCCCCCCTTTAGTAAAGGGGAGATTAAGGGGGGATTTTTCAAAGGAGGGTAAGAGGGGGGTATCGTGAATAGTAGTTACATCCCTGAAATGACCTTTCCACAGGGAAGGTTCATGGAACTTATCCGCTCCTGCAAGGATTACATGGGCATCGGTGATTGGCAGCAACCCTGCCCCCTTCACAAGGGTAATGGACATATCTGTAATAAGTGTAGAAAGATTTCTGCTGCGGCTATAGTCAACATCTGTTTTTTTGATGCCTGATAGTTTTGCCTTTGCCTTTAAAATACGCCCCAGTGCAGATTCTATACATCCCTCATCTATCTCATTTATCCTGATAGCGTCTTCAATCTCTTTCACAGCAGTGTCAACGTTTATCGGATGAAGGAGTATATCAACACCTGCCTTGATGCACTTTGCAGAGACATTCTTTATGCCGTTAATGGCTGACATATTTAATGCATCTGTAATAATCAATCCATTAAAGCCCAACTTATCCCTGAGCAGTTCCCTAACTACCTTTTTTGAAAGACTT
>MGQA01000029.1 GCA_001797665.1 Deltaproteobacteria bacterium GWF2_42_12
TGTCACTTCTACTAAATGATGTTTCTTACGGGCCTCATCCACAATCTCTTCTACCTTTCCCGCAATAGCGTCTTCAATCCAATCTGCGCCACACTGTGAACATACGGTTGCAGGCACATCTCTTACCACCACTACTCCGAATCCCAAATCTACAGTAACCGTGGTTTTCCCATTTTTCTTGGAACCGCCGCACAACGGGCATCTATCAGGCAATGTCGTTGTTTTCACTTTTGCCTCCTTGTCTTGTAATCTGGCTCAAAATGTTCTAAATCAGGTTTATATGCTGTAATGATAAAACACCATCCTGTTAAAGAGTCAAATGCTGCAACCACATGGAGAGGTTTGCCTTTAATCCACCCTAAAAACAACCCGCTTGGATACGGTTTATCATCTGGATAGTCTTAAATAACTTCTCCGCTCCTCAAAACCTCTCTGACTGTCTCTCTCGAGATTCCCCTTTCCATCATTTGCTCGATGGCGTGTCTCTGCCATTCAATATAACCGTTTTCAAGGGCAATAAGGAGATTGTCTCTATCCACGTGGTCTGATTATACTTAACAAAAAGTTTTATTACTATAAAAAAGTAAAAGGACGATAAAGCACTATCTCTTTCTTGCAAAATAGAGCCATGCATTCAATCCGCAGAGAAAGACAGTAAATATGAGAATTAAGGAGCGGGAAAGCTCGAGATATACCATCTTTTCCACATAATAGATTATGAATGAGCCTGTATAGGCTAATGCAGGGTTATGTCTTGACCTTAACCAGAACTCAAGGTGGGTGAGGGGGCAATACCAGTCAAATATCTGAATGACGAAGGCAAAGGCGAGACCTGAGATATGAAAAATCCTTACAGCCCTATATCTTATCCCCCAAAATGCGCCAAAGAACAAGAACAATATCCAGAGGAAGTGTACGAGGACAACTATATCCGCAAGTATTTTGTAGAACATTTATCTTGTCAAAATCAATTATTGGGGAACAAAAACAGGGGCAGCTATCCCACCAATTTTTCAGTTTTATCCCCTCAGCAATGCTGAACAGAAAAGTATCCCAACAGCCATCACAACTGCTGCCATCTGAAATTTCATCTTTTGAGGGGTGGGGTTATCAATGCAGTGCGATGCCTGTATCTTTCTTGAAGACAGGACATTCACTGTATAGATAGTAAAAAGGCCGATGGCAAGGAAAAGTTTTATCCAGAGGGCAATTATTGGCGGGGTTGTTATCCCTGCTGAAATTGCAGGCATATAGCGGTTTATGTTTATAAGCCCTGTAATAATCAAAATACCTATCATCACACCAACGATAGTCCTGAAACGACTGTGAATTTTACTGATAAGCTCAGCCGTCTCCTGCACAGGGCCGCAAGACTCTTTCTTGGTGCTCATGATAACAGGCCTTAAAACAGTTACCAAGAAGAGCATTCCTCCAATCCATATTACTGCTGCAATAAGGTGCAGCCAGAGTGTAATGGTGAATATCATTCCTTGTTTTCTCCTCTTTTAATCTATCCGGTTTTTTTAAAGAATTGACAGATATGAAGGGATAATGATTGGTCTTATTACTCCACAATATCCAGTTCTATTGGTTCTACCTTAATGCCTTTATCAATGAAGAATTTGACAGCCTTCTCTATCTCAGATTCTTCGCCCTCCAGTTCCAATGCAACAAGGCCGAGCTTGTTGGATGCGCTTGCCTGCCTTACATTTGTAACCACTTTATATCGCTTGCCAGCTTCATATATAAATGGTTCCGTAATAAGCTCAGGCGGATAAGTGAGATAGAAGCGTTTTTTCAAGACATTCCTCCTGCGATAGCAGGGATGATGGAAACCTCGTCACCTGACTTAAGCGCTGTATCAATATTACTTTTAAATCTTATATCTTCATCATTAACATAGATGTTTACAAACCGTCTGAGCTTCCCGTCGCCTTCACAAATCCTTTCTTTTAAGCCAGGATAATGCCTTTCCAGGTCGTCGATAATCTCCTTTACATTCTTCCCTTCTGCAAAGACCTCATCCTGACCATTTGTCAGCTTTCTAAGCGGTGTTGGAATCCTTACCTTGACAGCCATTCGTTTACCTCCACTAAATATAGAAGTTGAGAGGTTGAGAAGTTAAGGGGTCAAGGTTTTTTTCTCATCTTCTAAACCTCTCATATTCTCAACCTCTATTTTTTTATCGCTTCTGTATCTTCAGTCTAAAATGTTCCCCTTCTTTTTTTACTTCAACAATCTTGTGCC
Source organism: Deltaproteobacteria bacterium GWF2_42_12 (assembly GCA_001797665.1). GTDB lineage: Bacteria > Desulfobacterota > GWC2-55-46 > UBA9637 > UBA9637 > UBA9637. The sequence goes on from MGQA01000029.1 coordinate 2,248, forward strand.
CTTCTTCTTTTATACTCTTTGGAACATTTTGGATTGGTTCTCCATCATCTAACACAACTTCTAAGACCTGGCCTACATCCATGGTCTCGAGTTTAAGCTTTGTCTTTACAAAGTTTATAGGACATAGAATGCCACGTAAATCCAATGACGCATCTGCCTTTATATCTGCCATAGTTACACCTTACCAGTCGGCACGGGTTCGCCGCTCTTAAATACAGATTCCATAAACTTCGTATAGCTTTCTACACCTACGCGGTCAATAGCCTTGCCTATACGCTCGCCTTTTTTACCATTTATTTTATACCATTCAAGGGTTTTTTCAATTACTTCAGGCACCTTTTCATTAGGGATAAAATTCGCAACCTCATTTGCCTCCCGAGGGTGTCTTCCGTGTTTTCCGCCAATCCTTACAAAATGGCCGTATCTCTTTGCCTGCCACGATTCTGTTGGACATGCCCTTATGCAATCGCCGCAATAAATACACTTAAGCGGATCGTATATGGGCTTTCCTGTCTCAGGATGGGATACAATTGCATCTTCCTTGCACGCCTTGCTGCATATGGTGCAGCCTGTGCAAGTGTCTTCGTCCCAAGTTGGTTCTACAACACCTTGAAAGCCGAGGTCCATCTCCCTGGTTCTTGCGCAGTCAATAGGGCAGCCAGAAAATGATATCTTAAACTTATGATAGCATGGTGTGCCAAAATACTTTTCATCAACCATCTTCGCCATCTGCTGCGTATCGGTTAAGCCATTAGGATTATATTCGCAGCCTCCGCAAGCAGTTGGCACCCTCACCCTTGGTCCGCAGGATGCGACCTTCTGGCCTATCTTTTCAAGGTCTCTCACAAGGCTGTCAAATTCTTTATAATCAACATAGAGTATCTCAAGAGACTGCCTGAAACTTAAATGGATAACGCCTTTTTTGCTGTATTTATCTGCTATCTTTGCGATTTCAATGAGTTTTTTTGTATCAATCCTTCCGCCAGGACATCTGAGCCTGACTGCAAAAAGGTCTTTCTGCCGCTGTTTTATAAAACCGCCAGATTTAAGGTCATTAAAATCTACCTTGACCTCCTGACCGTCTTTTTTTAGAGGTACGCGGGTTACCTTGTCCTCTATAAATTTATCAACCATTTTTAAAACCTCCCTATATTTCAGGGCAGTAGCATTTGCTCTACCTTAGTTTCAAATAATACTACATTATAAAATGTTTGCCAATATAAAAAAAGAGAGGGACTACGGTTTTAAAACCTCATGCAGAAACTTCTAACGGGGTTTACATCCTTACTGCATATACCTTGCCTTCTTTAGCTATAAGCTCGTCAAATTCAGAAAGCTTGGCATTTATTATCCGTGGTGCGCCGATCTTCCCTACTAAGGCCTCCTGAGTTTTAAGACCATTACCTGTTATTGAAACAACAATTGACTCATTTCTCGCTATCCTGCCCTGCTCTATTAGTTTCTTGGCTACCCCAAGTGTAACTCCACCAGCGGTTTCAGTGAATATTCCTTCTGTCTCCGCAAGGAGCTTCATTGCATCAATAATCTCATCGTCTGATACATCTTCGCCCCACCCATTGCTTTCTCTCATGACCTTTGCAGAATAGTAACCGTCTGCCGGATTGCCAATAGCGAGCGACTTGGCAATAGTTTTAGGTCTTACTGGTCTAATAAGCTCTGTCCCTTCCTTTATAGCAGTTATAATAGGGGCGCAGCCTGTTGCCTGCGCGCCAAAGACCTTTGTATCAACTTTATCAATAAGTCCTATCTTTTGAAACTCCTTAAATGACTTCCATATTTTTGTAATCAATGAGCCGCCTGCCATTGGCACTATAATATGTTTAGGCACGCGCCATCCAAGTTGTTCAACTATTTCATAACCATAGGCCTTACTGCCCTCAGCATAATATGGCCTGATATTAATATTGACAAATGCCCAGCCATATTTACCGGCAATCTCGCTGCACAGACGATTGACCTCATCGTAGTTTCCCTGTATGCCGATGACATTTGTTCCATAGACAAGTGTGCCAAGTATCTTGGTTTGCTCTAAATCAGCAGGGATAAATACATAGCTCTCCATCCCGCATGCCGCTGCATTTGCTGCAACTGAATTTGCAAGATTTCCAGTAGATGCGCATGCAACTACCTTGAAATCAAATTCTTTTGCCTTTGATATTGCAACAGCAACGACCCTGTCCTTAAACGAAAGGGTAGGATGATTTACTGCGTCGTTTTTTAGATAAAGCTCATTTACGCCAAGGACCTTTTCAAGATTTCTTGCCCTTACCAGAGGTGTAAAACCAACATCAAAACCAACGGCTGGTTCTCCATCAATTGGCAATAGCTCTTTGTAGCGCCACATATTGGGTGGTCTTTTTGAAATTATTTCTCTCGTTACAGACTGTTTAATCTTTTCATAATTGTAATCAACCTCCAGAGGGCCAAAGCAAAGTTCACATACATGCAATGCCTCTTTTGGATATTCCTTTCCGCATTCTCTGCATTTCAGTCCTTTTACGTAACTCATAATATTCACCTCGTTCTGTTTTACAGAAGTTATGCAATCCCGCTAAGCGGGATTGTGCCACGCTAAGCGTGGCAAATAAAAAGGCCTCTCCTTGAAATCAAGAAGAGGCCTCAACCTAATCTTATCTTCCAAGGATTTTACGGGGACAGATTTGAAATCTATTCCCCATTACCTTGCCGGATTTAGCACCTGCCCCCCTCCCCCTATCCCCCTCATTGAGGGGGATAGGGGGAGGAGCGGTTGCTGTGGCATCTACGGGCCGATCCCTCCGCCACTCTGGATAAGAAACATCCACTATTAAATTGTGATATTAAAAATAATATATTTGAAATTGGTTGTCAAGGGTAAAAATAGCTCATGTGGAGGCTTGTCAACCTGCGTTGCATGTGTTAGCATTTCTCCATGCAGGTAATCACCTCCCATATCAATGCAGACTTTGATACTTTAGCATCCATGCTGGCTGCAAAAAAGCTCTATCCTGACGCAGTGCTTACCTTTCCCGGCTCCCTTGAAAAGAATCTCAGGGATTTTTTTGAAAGGCCGGAATTCCGTTTTTTTGAGATTGAAAAGATAAAAAATATTAAAATGAATGATATTACTCAGCTCATCCTCGTTGACATAAGGCAGGCAACAAGGATTGGCAAATTCGCAGAGATTATCAACAAACAAGGCCTTGATATTCACATCTATGACCATCACCCAAAATCTCCAGACGATATTCACGGCTCATTTGAAATAACCCACCCCTACGGCGCCACTACCACTATTTTAACGCTCATTATCAAGGAAAAGGGAATTGAGCTTGCCCCTGAAGAGGCAACAGTGCTCATGCTGGGGATTTATGAGGATACAGGCAGTCTTGCCTTTTCATCCACTACCGTGCAGGACTATGAGGCTGCTGCATTTCTATTATCCAAAGGCGCTAATCTCAATGTCGTATCCGATATGATTACCAAAGAGCTTACTGCTGAACAGGTTTCTCTACTGAATGATCTTCTCCAGTCTGCGACTAC
>MGQA01000030.1:0-2000 GCA_001797665.1 Deltaproteobacteria bacterium GWF2_42_12
TGACCCCCTACTGCTACGCTGCAATTCGTGGCCTACAACGAGCACAACGGATACTACGGCCATGAGGCGAAAGTGCAATGCACGCAGCTTACGCACGCGGAAACGCTGTGATGGCTAATGCGGAGTTAAGCCGTAGCCCCGTAGGGGCGTATCGGTCTTGAACTCCTTGTTCTCCCGAAGCGGAGCGAGGGGAACAGGAGTTCCGGCTTAACTCCGCATTCTCCCTGAGCGAAGCGAAGGGAGAACGACAGAATTAACCGTTGGCGGAACGCCATACGGTTGAATGATTTGTTATGTGAGTTTTTGAGCTAAACATGGAAAATAATGAAAAAATATCAGACTGGTTTTTTCTTATATTATCTTTCATTATTTGTTTGTTGTTAATTTTATGTAAGTGAGATATAAAGCAATGGTTGTTAATATAAATCCCAATATCCATTTATATTCTTTACACCAAAAAGCAAATATTGTCTTCATTACATTGCCTAATTTATCTCTTATGTCTTTCTTAATCTTTGAGGGTGAATCAACCCAACTCTTTTTTAATGTTGATACTTCATATGCTTTAAATATTTTACCTTCTGGAGCTTTCCTCCGATGGTATAAAGTTACAGGTGCGTTTCTTTCTTCTTCAATTTTGTGCGGGAGGTATCCTTCCACGTATGGGATTTCCTCACTCTTATATCTTCCGTGCAGTAAATTATCTTTTATTTCTTTACTGCTGGAGTTAACGAGACGTATAGTTAAAGCATCAAGTTCTATATCATTCATATCTACACATAACGTGGAGCTAAGGGGCTGCGCGCTTTTGCGCAGTCCCGCTTGAGCGTAGGGTTAGGCCGTTTTAGATGATCCATTCGTTTGGCTCGCCTTTGATCGAGATTTGCATGCATTCGAATTGATCGGAGTCATCGCTAAGTTGTATTTCCATACCGTTTTCAAGATGAACAACGATTGTTCTGTCATTTGGAATTTCGTATCTGGTCACATCCACGTTCATTATTTCGAAAAATTGAGGTGGTGGCCACTTGCCCTCTTGCCACTTTCCAATGATTTCGCCGTTACGAACGAGGTTGATGCACGACTGAATTGCAAAGTGGACTTCGCCAAATGAAAACTGTAGGTCAAACTGCCCAACTCGTATTTGAGTTGTAAACTGCCCAACTATTTTTGAGAGATCCAGTTCTTTCGGTATGCGGTACATAGCGGCCTAACTATATATTTATCAAGTTTTCTCTACTTAAACAAAAAGCATGGCACAAGTCAAGCAATAGCCATATTTATGTTGACATATGAAGCTATCATCAATCTAATCTCTAACCTGTTAGCAATACATAATGAGAGATATTAAGAAACAGGATAAGTATTCATGCTAAATATCCCGCCCGCTTTATTTACCAAATGAAGCAATGCAGTTCCGTCTCTGCTCACCCCTCTATCTTTTCCTCATTCAACGCTTTTAAATACGGTTCGTAGCAGAAAAGTCTGTCTCTCTGTTTTCCGGTGAACTCACGCACCAACCCGAGTTTCTCAAGATTGGCCATAGCCTTTAACTTACATCCGGGAAGTTCCCTCTATGGTTTGTATAAAAGTATTATCACTACAGGCATGTCCTCTCAGGGAGTTTTTTTATATCTTCAATCAGTTGATTATTTTCCAATTCTCTTCAGAATCTCCCTTGCTGCCACCACCCCGGACACTGCCGCATGGATAATGCCTCTCGTGATTCCTGCTCCGTCGCCTGCTGCAAATAGGTTTTTGACCTCTGTTTCAAGATTGTTTGTGAGCTTGAGCCTCATGGAGTAGAACTTTACCTCTGCGCCATAGAGGAGGGTAGATGTTGAATATACGCCTGGCGCAATTTTGTCCAGCACTTCCAGCATTTCAAGGATGTCAGAGATATAACGGTATGGAATGGCAAAGGAAAGGTCGCCGGGCGTGGCGTCTGTTAAGGTTGGTTTTACGCTGCCTTTTTTAATCCTTTCAGGCGTAGACCTCCT
>MGQA01000030.1:2044-7755 GCA_001797665.1 Deltaproteobacteria bacterium GWF2_42_12
AGGTCTCCCAGCCGTTGAACGATTATCCCTTCGCCCAGCAAATTTACAAGTTTTGCAATATACTGGCCATAGGCAATCGGTTCATGGAACGGTTCTGTAAATGTTGTGGAGGCAAGGATTGCAAAGTTTGTGTTGCTGGTCTTTTTTGTAGAAAAGCTGTGGCCGTTTACTGTGCAGAAGTCTTTGTGCTTTTCTTTTACCACAACGCCGTAAGGGTTCATGCAGAATGTCCTTACAAGGTCATCAAATCGTTTTGAATAAAAGAGAAGCTTTGCCTCATGCATCACATCTGTAATTGGCCTCATAATGGATGCAGGAACTTCAACCCTTACGCCGATATCAACCGGGTTATTGCCTGTAGAAAGGCCAAGTTTTTTTGTTTCCTCACTCAGCCAGTGCGAGCCGCTTCTGCCTGGCGCAAGGATGATAAAATTGCCAAGAAACTCTTTGCCCTCGCTTGTCTTTATACCTGTGACTTTATCACCTTGTTTTAATATCTCAAGAGCTTCGGTGTTGAATTGGATGTCAATCCCCCCTTGCCCCCCCTTTAAAGGGGGGGATGGAGGGGTTAGTGAGTCTCGCAGATTTTTGAGAAGTGAAAAGCACCTGTCTGTGCCGAGATGTCGTATCTTAAAAGGCACAAGCCTTAACCCATTTCTTGCAGAAACCTCTTCCAGCCTCTTTACCTCTTCTTCATTTGTGCCGTGAAGTTCCTGCGGCGCGCCGTATTTCAAAAAAATCTTATCAACATAATCTATGAGGGATTCAAGGTTTTCTTCGCCAAGATAATCAGTTAAAAAGCCTCCTACGCCTGTAGATAAATTGAGTTTCCCATCGCTGAATGTGCCTGCCCCGCCCCAACCCTGGAATATGTCATTGGCCTTTCTGTCAGGCAGGTCTTCTCCTTTTTCAAGAAGAAGAATCTTTAGGTTCTTTTTTGCTGTAAGAAGCTCCAGCGCAGCAAATATGCCTGCAGGTCCTGCGCCGACTATGATAACGTCGTAGGTGTTCATTTTGTCAATTTTGTTAGGTATGACCGATACGTTTTACTTTTTCTGCTTCTTATATATTGCTGAAGATTCGGCTACCATGGGCAGCCGCTCTTTTTTCATCTCCCTATGCTTCTTCAACACTTTGACGATCTCGATAAGAAGCGGGATATCTCCTTCATGAATTTCTTCGAGTAACCGCAGAAGCTCCTGGATTTCCTTTCTCCGCGCAGCCTTATAACCCTCTTTAGGCAAGAGATTAATCAGACGATAGGTTGACTCATCAATAATAAATCGGTCGAGGGGTAATGAAAGGGCTTCAGATATCTTTATGAGGACGCCAAGGGAAGGGAGTTGTTCAGCGCGTTCTATCTTGCCGATGTAGGTGTAGTCCACCCCTGCCCTATCAGCCATGGCCTTCTGGGTAAGCCCCTGGGAGCGCCTTAACTCCCGCAATCTTTTCCCGATCTGCTCCTTTATCATAAGAATTAAAAATATCCACTTTCTCATGCATTGTCAACTTAAATAAGCCAAGATATATTTTCTCTTTTTTCTTGACAATATAGATTATTTATCCTATTTTAATTAGGCCTTCATCAAGTGTTTATGGCAAAAGCTAATAAGCCCTGCCCACCCACCTGCGGAGCGGGTCTCTTTTTTTGGATATGGCGGTGGGATCTGCTGTTATGGATAAAGTTGACCTCTTAAGAAACCTCAGCAATACGAATTTTTTCTCGCTGTTAACAAATGGCGAGCTTAAACTATACATACTCCTTCTGGTGAACGCCCCTGAGATTGGCGCTGTGGGGGAGATAAGCCTACCGCAGTTAGAAAAAGTGAGCGGAACGATACCATCTTTGTCTGAAATAAAAACAATGATGGCTTCCCTTGATAAATATGGGCTTGCGATTCTTGAGAAAGTTACAGCGTGGCCTACTGGCAAGTTAAGATTCAGACTCAAGGCACCTGTTAAGGGTAGCATCGTAGCTATAAACAAAAGATACGACAGGAAGATGCCGCAGTTGAAAAGATGAAACTACACATCCTCGTAATAGATGATCATGCAGTTATCCGCGACCTACTTGCAGATATACTTGCACGGCAAGGCCATGAGGTGGATAGGGCTGAGAACGGCATGGAAGGATTAACGATGGCGTATAGGAGACAGTACGACATTATCATAAGCGATGTAGACATGCCGGTCATGAATGGTATTGAATTCTATAAAAGACTTATCAAAACAATGCCGTTCATGAGACAGAGGATATTGTTTATAACGGGCAATAAGGACGGAGCGACCGATGCATTTTTACAGGAAATGGGGGTAAGGCGTCTTTCTAAACCATTTACAACTGTCGACCTGTTAGAGGCTGTTCAGAGAATCGACATCTTACATGTCAGTGATTGAGCAATCGTAATTTATCACCAGCAAAACCTTCCGTTTCGTTGGATGAGCTTCCCATCCACATATATTGCCCCACCATTCCCCTGATTAAGGCCTTCAGGGGCAGGCCTCAAATCTTTAATCATATCCCAGTGAATAGCAGAGTCATTCTTGCCGCCTGCGTCTTTATATGATCTGCCGACAGCCACATGAACAGTGCCGCCAATCTTTTCATCAAATAAAATATCTTTGGAAAAATGTTTTATGCCATAGTTCGTGCCAATGCCGACTTCACCAAGATATCTTGCGCCTTTATCTGTATCCAGCATTGAAATCAAAAACGCCTCATTCTTTTCAGCAGATGCTTCAATAACTTTGCCCTTCTTAAATATCAGGCGAATGCCCAAAACCTCTTTCCCCTGATATATAGCAGGAAGGTCGTAATAGATATGGCCTTCGGCCGTATCTTCTACCGGAGACAAAAACACCTCTCCATCTGGCATATTCCTTTCACCATAGCACGGGATTGCCTTTCTTCCCCTTATGCCTATGGTTAAATCAGTATCTTTGCCTACTATTCTTACAACCTTGCCCTTATCAAGCACTTCCTTTAGCTTCATCTCTTGTTTTTTCACCTTTTCCCAATTTATATTGGTTGCGCCATAGAGAAAATCTTCATACTCATCCAGAGACATGTCAGTTTCTTGAGCCATCGCATTTGTTGGAAAATTGCATAGCACCCATCTTTTTTCATTAACAATCGCTTCGCTTATGGGCTTTAAGACCCTTGACCTCTCTGCAACCTTTTTTGAATCTATATTTGAGAGCGCCTTTTTGTTTATCGCTGCCCTTATATTTAAAATACAGTCAACATTCCTTGCCTCAAATAATTTTATTTTTGGAAAATCAAGTAACTGCTCCTTTGTAGCCATGTTGTAAAATATATTTGATATCTCCTCAAAGACAATATTTACTATTGGATGAGCGCCCGCCTCCAAAACCTTTTTATAAACCTCTAAAACAAGCGGCTTTGCAAGCTCTGAAGAAGAATTTATGAGAACTCTCTCTCCTTTTTTAACCTTGAGGGAATAATTGATAAGAATACCAGCAAGCTTAGTTGTGCGCGGGTCAGTCATGAAAAACCTCCTTGCAATAGAAAATTTAGGCAGATTTTAACAGCAAAGGTAAGAAAAAGCAATTGATTGCAGTTTTCCGTAAAAATCAATGTCTATTTCGGGGAGTTTTGAAAAAAGCGAACGGATATTACGACTGACAAAAAATCTGGTAGGCAGAATAAAAACGAGGGGATAAAGCTACTACCTAACGGCTACTTAACCTCTCGCCGCTTCTCCTCCATCTTTATATCAAGGCTTTGTAACTGTTCAACAGTCTTTTTTAATTCCTGATTTTCCTTAATAAGCTGGTCAATCCTATTTTTTGACTCATGACCAAGCAATTTGTTTTCATTAAATGCCCGCAATAGTGAAAGCAGGCTCTGCACCTCTTCTGTCTTGCCGCCGCGTTGCGAAAGTGTGACATAAATCTCAAGATGCTTAATCGCGTTTACATAATCAGGATTAGGGTTCTTGTAATGCAGATAAAGCACTGCAAGCTGCTGGTGAGCCTTTGTAACTTTAGATAAATCATTTTCAGCCTGGATTATTGATTCCAGGCGCGCAATCTCTTTTGAAAAATCTTCAGGGTTCAAGACAGGATAGCTAAGGCGAACTGGGATACAGCTAAATACCATTAATCCTACAAATGCAGCTATGCATAATTTTATTATTCTACGCATCTTTTATCTTTTTTTCCTTATCGCCTTCTTTTCTAAACATAATAAGCTTATCATCAAGTTGAGCAGCTTTTGTGTCTCTCCTTTTATCTACCACATATATCGAGCCAGGTAAAGATTTAGCATATTCTTTTAATTCCGCTGCTATCTCGCCAACCTGCGCTGGACTCGTGAGGGTGCGGTGCTGGTTTGTAACAACTGCTATTGAGATTGTCATGAGTGGGAAGGTAATTGTATTGCCCTGACGTGTCTTTCCTATAATATAACCACGGTTTCTATCTTCTGGGTCATAATATTCAGGTATCATCTTATCAAATGCCTCATTAATTGCCTTGCAGATGTTAATGTATCGGTCAGGGGCGGAAACCACTACAAAATCATCTCCTCCAATATGGCCAATGAAATCTTCATGCGTCCCTTGCTCAGAGACCACTGATTCAATTATCTGCGCGGTTGCCTTTATGAGCTCACTGCCCTTTGCGTAGCCATATCGGTCGTTATAAGCCTTAAAATTATCCATATCAATGAGACAGAATGCCAATGGGAGTGCTGCGTTCAATCGTTTTTTAAGAACATTTTCTATTGCAAGGCCGCCCGGCAGCCGCGTCAAAGGGCTCATATCTAAGTACATTTCTTCTAAACGTTTCAGTCTTTTAGTCATTTCGCCAAAGGCATGCGACAACTCACCGAGTTCATCCTCATTTGATATCGCATGGATATATTCAAACCTTCCCTCAGACACCTCCTTTGTTGCAAGCTCTAATCTTCTGACAGAGCCAGAGATATTTCTTGTAATCAATACTGCAGCGCTGATACCAAAAATAATACCAAAAGTACACACTATCGCTGTTACCAGGAAGGCTGTGTTTCCGATATTTGCGGTCATAAGTATCTTTTTATTCTGATTATTTCGGGCCTCAAAGGATATTTTCTTAATAAGCTCAATCAGATGCTCCTGCTTATTTTTAATCTTGCTATCATAATCCTTTGAAATTGTAGAAGAAGATTTTCCAATTTGTTTAATCCCTTTAAGGAACACCTCATTGTATTCATTATGCCCAGCAACAAGTTCGTCAATTGGAATATTTTCTACATTAGGAAGTTCTCGAATTTTTTGGATAAGGTTGTCAAACTCCTCACTCCTTTTCCAGAACAGCATAAGCATATCATCACTCTTAAGAATCAGGTAACGACGGCCATAGAGTTCCTGGGCAATCAGATTGTCAATCAACCTATCGGTTGTATCTATAAGTGGCACATCAGTGCTAATAATGCTGCTATTAATTTTGTTGAGCTTATTAAGGTTTGAGAGTGCAAAGACAGCGATAAAGATAATTAGGATAGCCAAAGGCAGGTAGCCGATGATCATTTTCTTTGCAATGTTCAAGCGAAGAAAACCGGCAATCATCCTCTTAAGTATAGAATTTTCACCTATAATAGATGTTAAATTCATAAAAATAACCTATCTGTCCTTTTTTATACTTGGAGCCGCATTCAACGAGCAAGTGCAACACTTGAGCTAAAGACCTCAGAAGGTGTTTTGTAA
>MGQA01000031.1 GCA_001797665.1 Deltaproteobacteria bacterium GWF2_42_12
CCTCGCAACGACCTTTCGGGTCGGATTGCCACGCTCCCTTCGGTCGCTCGCAATGACAAAAAGAGGATTATGACACAGCCTCCCTCTATGAGGGGGATAAAGGGGGAGGGCTTATCGCAAAAACATGTCCCTGAGTGCTTTTATCAGGGATGGCCTCCGCCTCGTCTGGCTAACCCCCGATAGAATCAATCGGGGGCAGTTTCCCCAAAAATCAATGCCTATTTTTGGGGTGGTTTCGTATTTGTAGGCGCCGGCACTACTATCACAGATGGCTTAGCAGGGGGCAGGCCTGGAATGGGTGCTTTATCTCCAATCTGGAAAAAGGACGACGGCTGCTGCTTTGAAGCAGCAGCCGTCCCTACCACGCCATACGAACCTGTTATTTTTTTCCAAGGCGATGGCAGATTAATAAATGCGCTCTTAAGCGCTATTTCCAACTGTTCTGCCCCTCTTTTCAAAACCACCCTATCTCTAAGAATATCAGCTACCATATAACCTTCTATTACCGCATCTCCTATCTTAAACGACTGGGGCTTTTTCTGAGGCTCATCAGAGCCAAGAATGGCCCTCTTTTTTTCACCAACCATTATAACACCGTAAAGATTGAACCTTGGTGTTGGCTTGACCTCGACCAAAACAGGCGCAGGTTTTGTCCTTGACGGTCTAAATATGTCTTTTTCGATAATGGCCTGATAATCTGATGTTGATGGAATCTGCCCAATCGGTATAGTTCTTTCAGTTGGTTTTGTCGCCGCATCTTCATAGATAGTCTCTGTTGGCGCAGAAAGCCATATCTCAAAGAGCTTTACGCCCAGCACGATAGCTATTGCTGCAAGGACTATGCTTATGAACAGATATCTTCTCTTCATTTAGCCCTCAACAGACGCACCTTTCTTTATAATGCCTTCAATAACCATATTTACCTGGACATCAGTAGGATCCATTGTGTTAGTTACCCTTACCTTCATCTCAGGCACAAACATAATTACAGATGAATGTTCTAAATCAAAAAGGAATTCTTTTAGGCTATTCATTGAAGATTGAAATTCTATCTCAACAGGGATCCCGATATAACCCTCAAATATCTCCGGCTGCAGCACCTTTTCGGCTCTGATGTCTATGTTTCTTATAGACGACATCCCTTTAATAATCTGCTGAAGTTCTGCGGCTGCAATTGGCGGGCGGGCGCCCTGGAGGAGTCTGTTTTCTGTTTCTTTAAATTTGTTTTCAGCGGCATTTAATTTTTCCATAAGGCTATTTTTCTCGCTTATAATTCCAAGAGAGCTTTTATACGACTCCGTTTTTGTCTTTATGCCTTCTTTTGCATTTGTATAACCTTTATAAATAGGGTTAACAATAAGCAGATAGAATAATATGATGGCGAAAAGCAGCCCGCCTATAAGAACGGGCTTGCTTTTTGTCATCTGTGGATATATGTCTTTTAACTTAGCGATACTATCCACGTTTTGCTCCCTTAATCTTTGCCTTTATCCTGAACTTTTCCTTACCCTCGATGCCTGTTGTAATCGGGCCGACAAATTCAACATTCTCCAAATGCCGGGATGCTTCAAGTATAGGAAGGAGACTGGACGCTGAACTTGAAAATCCTCCTATATGGACAACGCCTTTACTATACTCTAAATTTGTAAGCCATGTATCAGGGGGGAGAATCGTTGCAAGCTCGACCATCATATCTAATTTACTCGGGTGTTGCAATTTTATCCCTATAATACTGTTGAGCTTGCCCTCTATGTCAGTTAATTTCTGGTTGATGGCGTATACCTCTTCAAGGGCAGGCCTTATTTCTTCCAGTTTGTTATTTATTTTTGATAGGTTTATTCTTTCTTTAATAACAATACTCAGAATACTTACGATGCCTAAAAAGATAATCAGCGCTGTTAATATCAGAGGCATAGTCTTTTCTAATCTGCTTGCCGCTATTCTATGAGAAGGCGGAATAAGGTTGATATGAATGCCTTGCTTTTCAATTCCGCTCAGTGCGATGCATGTGGCAATAGATGCAGAATTTAATGATTCTGGCTGTATCCCATTAGTCAGTATCTTCATCTTGCCTAATGGCAGCTCTGTAAATGCGGATATGCCCATCTTTTTTGTAACGGTCTTCACATCCTCTGATTTCAGATTTCCAGAACTAAGGATAATAACCTTATCCAGTCTTTTTTCTGCGGGCGGGAGGTCAAGGCTGAGCGTAGAAAGCTTTAACCCTTTTTCTATTTGATTAATACCATGACCATCCAATGGAAAGGTCCTTGAGCTTATAGGTATTCCTGTCTGGAGTGTGTCTATCCCTATCTCTTTTGGCCCAACAGTGAGCATAGCAATGTTCCTGCTTTGGCTGATTTCGTTTGCCGAGCTTAACGCATTTGCAATAGAAAAAGGGGCAACTTCAAAAGAGGTTGGCCTCAACATGGCCTTCTCCAAAAGTCCATAAAGGTTGTCCAAAATAGCCTTTTTTGAAATCGCTATCAGGACGATAAATGCGCCATCTTCTTTTCGTAAGATTTGATAGTCGTAATATGCGTCTTCAATGTAAAAGGGCAGGTGTCTTTCTATTTCAAATGACAGTATCTGACGAATATCTGTCTTTCTTGCAGCAGGGATTTTTAAGGTCTTGTATATGACTACTTCCGTGGGTAACCCAACTATGATTTCCTCGGTCTTTAGCCCGGTTTCCAGGACAAATTTTTTCAATTCATCCAGAAACTCCTTTTCAGCTTCAGGGCTCTTAAATGGAAATGAGCTGACTGGCATTGAGATGCAACCCTCAATCCTGACCCCAGAAACAGTCTTTCTCAGATACGATAAGTTCCAGACATCTTTTCTTATTTCTATACCAAGGGCTGTCCTCATATGCTTTCATTCCAGTATTTTATCTTTATCTCAGGCCTGGCTGTATTTCTTTCAATGATTGCCTTTATCTCATGATATATTGGCCCATTCTGGGCATATCCCCTTGATAGTACTGTAAAGGATGTGGATTTCACAATTCCGCCGTATGAAGGTTGTTGAAAATGACCTGCCTGCCTTTGAGCTATAATCTGATTAGCCACTGCAAAACCGAATCTTGCCTCTAACACCTTTTCAGAGGCAGTGTTTATGTTTATCAGGCCGGTCCCAGTAGTTGTTACATACTCTGCTATGCCAGAATATTCATTGCTAAAGGCGGATTTTTTTTCCTCACGAAAAACATCAAGAGGCACATTATTTATTCCATAGAAAATTTCAGGCGTTACGCCGTTAACTAAAAGTAATTCCTCAAGTGTATCAAAATTACCATCCTTTGCTTCGTAGGGGTAAGCGAGCTTTAAATAATAGTCATCCTCAGCGCCATTTAATTGTGAAAGCTGGTTTATGTCTCTCCAGTCCAAAATAGAATCTGTGATTACATCTCTGTTTTCTATTTCTATCCCAGTAACCCTGAGCAGGTCCCATATCATTCCTCTGGATGCAACATTGATATTTATCTTTGACTCTTCGTCTATTATGGTATAAGAGACCCTGCCATCGCCTATTGGGAATTCCCTATTGAGCGGCATCCTTGTGCCATCCCTCTTTGCAAAGAGGACACCGCTTTTTTCACCCAGATAATTAAAATCATATTCTAAAAGGATCTCTGCGATAGCCATATTGACGCCAGATAGCGCAAGATAATATGCCTCAATCTCCTCTTTAAAGTTTCTTGCAGCCCTTACCTCAGTCCGCATGGAATAGGCGAACTCTGTTACGAGAATAGTTAAGAGTGCCATAACCCACAATACCATTATAAAGGCAATCCCTTTCTCTCCTATCTGCTTTCTAAGCACTATAAACGCTCCTCTTTTTCCTTATAGGAATGGGCTATAGGCACTACAATACTGACAGGTTCTCCCTCATCAAAAGTTAAGTTTACTTTTATTGCCTCAGGGAACCCTTTTTTTTCATTCGCATCCCAACTGTCATTCCAGATGCTGCTCTCAAGATATTGAAATCTGAGCTCTTCTATTGATGGTTCAACCTCTGTTAGTCTTCCGTCCTTATCCTCCATAACATTGCTATCTGGCAGTATTTTCTCCCTTACCACCAAGCCATTATCTCTATCAAGAAAATAATTAACCCATTTTGTGCCACCCCTGGGAAGGTCAGGCATTGAATTTTCATTTGTGGTTACAAATCCTAATCTTTCCCTTTCTCCCTGAAATACATAGGTTTTGGCCCCATTTATATAAATAATATACGGGTACATAGACCCTATTTCATTGGATAGCCTCATGGAAAGGGCCCTTAAATCCTGCGCTGTTTCCTCTATGCTGCTTCCTTTCTCCCACGACCTTATCCCGAGACTCATTGCTGCGAAGATAATGGATAAAACCATGCTGAGAATGGTCAAGGCTACCAGAACCTCTACAAGGGTGAACCCCGTTAGAGAACAGAGTTCTCTAACGATTATAGATGGTTGCTTTACCCCGTTAGAAAACATATTTCTAAGGAGGTTTATACTACCATCTTCAAGGAATATTTTATACCGCGGACAGGAGTCCGCGACATTCTCTAACGGGGTGAACCCCTGTCTTTTTGAAAAGTGATACATTATTGTTTGCTCACCACTGTCTTTAATGTTTCTAAAATTACGCCTTTTTCAGTAAGCCTGCCAGGCCAGGTAACGTCAACCTTTACCTTATATGCGCTAAAAGGCAGATTATTGCCTAAGGCATCTGTTGGGTGCGGTGCAACCTCGACTCGCCACTTGAATTTGTTATCATCTGATGTGCCTTGCGTTATGCCTGTTGTCAATTCTGGCAAAGTGAGAGTTTCAGTCATCCGTTCCTTTGCATACATGGCTGCCATTGTATAATTATCTGATGAGCTGACTGAACGCAATCCCTCTGAAAATAGCTGAATAATTACAAGAAGCCCTATGCCAAGGATAGCAATGGCTACCATGACCTCTAAGAGCGTAAACCCTGTTACATCCCCACGTAAAGGGTTAGCTGGACCTGCCCTGGCCATTCGGGGTAGTGCGTCGCTGGTGTAACGTGGTAAACTCATCTTTCGTAGAAATATATGATATCGAATATCAAAACTTCTATTCATAAGGTTTCGACCTTTATCTTGCCATTAGAAGGTTTCACTATCAAACGGTAGGCAGGTTGGCCTTTTTTGTCCCATATCTCCAACGTTCCGCCGCTTGAGCTGCCTCTTGGATAAAAGGAAATAGTTTTGCTTTTTATAGACTGGTCAATTCTTTCCTTGCTGACATCAACAACCTTTATAATATCCTCGGGAATATTTAACTCTCTTTCAAACTGCTTGTCATCATGAAGTATGATTACTTTATTCTCGATTGCGTCAATCTTCACATAATATGCGGTCTTTTCTGAGATTGCCTGGTTCCTGGCATACCTTAATGTTGTTGCAAGATACTTGGCAGCGCCTTTTATCTCAAGGTGATTTAAGCCGGTATTTATAGCAGGGACAGACAGGGCAACAGAAAGGCCGATAATGAAGAGCACAAGTAGGAGTTCAATAAGAGAAAAACCATTTTCGGAATTTTGGTTCTGGATTTTAGTCCGTTGCTTTTTAAATATCATCATCGTTTATTGTACGCTCCGAGATCTCAACTCTAAACTTAAGATTATTTTTTTATTGTTCCAATCCCTTCCAGCTCACAATATCCTGATTTTCCCCTTTGCCACCAGGCATACCATCCGCTCCATAGGAAATTAAATCATAGTCTCCGTGAGCGCCTGGAACTGTATACAGATACCGGTGGTCCCAAGGGTCGAGTGGAATTTCCTTCTTAAGATATGGACCATCCCACTTTTCCAAACCCGCAGGCCTTGTTCTGAGGGCCTCAAGCCCCTCTGACGTAGTAGGGTATCTTCCAACATCGAGACGAAAAGAATCCAGCGCTGCGCCAAAGAGTTCTATCTGGGCCTGAGCTGCCTTCTGTTTTGACTTTTCCACCTTGCCAAACATCCTGGGCGCAACAAGCGCTGCAAGTAAACCGATGATGATAATTACTACAATGAGTTCAATGAGGGTAAAACCAGATTTATTGAATGCAGAGCGCAGAAGATTTATGAGATATGTTTTATAAGGTTTGTCGCTGTTCATGTTTAAATATTTTATCTTCTAAGTCCTTATAAATCAAGATAATTCTGTGAGAATCTCTAAGAGAGCTGCTTTAAGAGTTTATCTTATTCATAAATCCTTATTAATTCTTCAATTGCCTGCGCGAAGAGAAGATATCACAACGAGATAAAAATAAAAAATACCTAAATAGACATTGATCTTTGGGGATAAACCCCAACGAAAAACCGTTGCCCATAAAGGGCAACGCTACGGTAAACGGTAATGCGAATATGAAGGAAGCATTTTTGGGATGAAAATGTGATTCAGGTGTGCAGTAAGTTTAACATAAGAAAGGGGTTGCAGTTTTTGCTGCAACCCCTTGAATCCCTGCTTAATACCTGCAGGGACAAGTTTATTGGTAGCGGGGACAGGATTTGAACCTGTGACCTTCGGGTTATGAGCCCGACGAGCTACCGGACTGCTCCACCCCGCAGCAGACTTTTTATCTTAAACTACTGTTAGAATAAAGTCAAGGTTTTTAATGTCCCCAAAAATCAATGTCTATTTTTGGGCCTATTTAATAGCTCTTCGGGTAAATTCCCCGCAGCTT
>MGQA01000032.1 GCA_001797665.1 Deltaproteobacteria bacterium GWF2_42_12
GATTATAGATTGCGGAGCCTGTTACGAGCAAAGCGAGGAATCTCATGCTTACGCAATTGCCTTATAGCAAAAATCTCCGAGTTTGCTTCGGCTACACCTCGCAACCGCCAAAATCGCTCCTCGCAATGACGATTACTTGCTTTTTCAGCAACCTGTTAGAGATTGGTTGATTAGAAGAACTAATTCTCTAAGCTCTAATTAACTAATTCGCTTACATAGGAGGCAACAGTGTTTGTACTCGCTAATCTCATAGATGCATCAGCTACTGTTATATACTATCTATTAACCATCTACATGTGGATAATCATTATAAGGTCGCTCATCTCATGGGTAAATCCGGACCCTTATAATCCCATTGTAAGGTTTCTCTATCAGGCAACAGAACCTGTACTGTACCCCATCCGACGAAGACTGCCCTTCATGGGTGGTATAGATCTCTCCCCTATTATTGTCTTACTGATTATAATATTTTTGCAGGTATTTCTTGTAAAGACACTCAATGAATTAGCGCTAAGATTAAGAATAGGAGGCTGATAAATCCCATTAATCCAAATAATTCTCATAAGCAACTTACGATAGTTTTACGAGAATCACCATAAAATAGAAAGGAGGTCTACAGTATGAAGATTACTCCAATAGAAATTAAGGAGCACAGGTTTAAAAAAGGTCTCATGGGCTATGACAAAAATGAGGTTAATGCACTGATGGGGATTATTGCTGAAACTATTGAAGAACTTGCAAAGCAGAATAACAAGCTTGAAGAAAAAATAAAAGATATGGCTACCAAACTTTTCGAACATGAGGAAAGGGAAAAGATACTCAGAGAAACCATTACTACTGCGCAAAAGATGGTGGAAGATTTAAAGAACAACGCAAAAAAAGAGGCAGAGCTCATCATATCAGAAGCAAGGATTCAGGCGGATGAATTGGTTAAAAAGGCGCATGAACGGGTAATAAAAATTCAGGATGAGATATATCAGTTAAAGAAGCAGCGGCTTGATATACAGTCTTCCTTAAAGGCTATGCTTGAACATCATGCCAATCTTCTGAACATGGGAAACAGAGAAGCAGCAAAAGGCGATAGTGAAGACGACAGACTCAAATTTATCAAAAAATAAACCTCCCTTCTTAAGAGGCTGTGTCATAATGTCATTGCGAGGGAGCACAGCAACCGAAGCAATCTGCAACTTATTGAAAAACAAGAGATTGCCACGCTCCCTTCGGTCGCTCGCAATGACAAAAAGAGGATTATGACACAGCCTCTAACCGAAGGTGAAGACGCAATATTTTTAAAGCTCTATATTCAGCCCCGCGCATCAAAAAATGAGATTGTTGGCATCCATAATGAAACCACTCTCAAGATACGACTCACATCACCTCCGGTAGATGATGCTGCAAATTCAGCATGTATAGAATTTCTTGCACAAATTTTGAGGGTAAGAAAAAATCAAATAGAAATTGTCTCAGGCAGGAAATCAAGAATAAAGCAAATTATGATAAAAGGCGCTTCATTAAAAGAAGTGAAAAATATATTGCTTAAATTCCAGAAGGATTGACCTGAAAAATGCATTTGGTTTCCCCAGTTCAATAAGGAAGTGCAACACTTAGGGTAAGATAGTATCCAGAGCTGAACGCTCCCTGCTTTCTAAAGAGCCTGTAGCGCCATATACATATTTATCAACCCACTCCAATTTCCCCTTTACAAATTTCTTTAAAGAAACAACCCTACCCTCTCCATCAAAGTACGCCTCATAATATGTATAGAGGTTATTGGCCTCTTCATAGTTTATCTCATCAGTTGGCTGATATGGTAGAGAACTGTCTTTTATATAACGATAGTAGCGGGGAGAGCCAATCATCTCCCCTGCATAGCCACTACTTGAAAATATAAATACAAAGGCGATAGCAATAAGCAGTATGCCCGCCATGCTATCGCCTTTGTTAAGTCCTTCTTTAATCAGGCTCATTCCTCAGCAAACCCTTTCAAAAGCTTAACTCTTGTTGGATGCCTCAATCTCCTTATGGCTTTTGCCTCTATTTGCCGAACTCTTTCCCTTGTAACCCCTAAAACCTTTCCTACCTCTTCCAAAGTATAATCCTGTTTTTCTCCAACGCCAAATCTCATCCTCAAAACCTTTTCTTCCCTTGGCGTAAGGCTTGCGAGCACACGTTTAGTCTGCTCTGAAAGATCGCTCTCTATAGCTGCCTGCGCAGGCGATGGTGATTTTTCATCCTCTATAAAATCACCCAGTGAACTCTCCTCATCATCTCCAATTGGCGTCTCCAGGGAAAGGGTCTGCTTCATAAGGCGAAGAATTCGCCTTACCTTTGAGACATGTATATCCATCCGATCAGCTATCTCATCAGGGGTAGGCTCTCTTCCAAGCTCTTTAAGGAGTTGGCGGGATGTTTGCAAAAGCCTGTTTATCGTCTCTATCATATGGACAGGTATACGAATAGTCCTTCCGTGGTCAGCAATTGCCCTTGTTATAGCCTGTCTGATCCACCATGTTGCATAGGTAGAAAACTTATAGCCTTTTTTATAGTCAAACTTATCCACTGCCTTCATAAGGCCGATATTGCCTTCCTGAACAAGGTCGGAAAATTTTAAGCCTAAATTCACATACCTCTTGGCAATACTTACCACAAGCCTTAAATTCGCCTCTATAAGTCTCTTCTTTGCCCTTCTCATCACAACATCATGCCCATGTATCTCATGAGCCAATTGCTTCAACTCTTCCCTTTTCATGCCTACCTTCTTAAGTATCCATCGGACCCTCTTTTTAGCCCTTGCTCCTCTTTTAGGACCCCTCTTTGCCTCTTCCCTTTTTACAAGGCTCTCCAGTCTTGTTATCCTCTGAACAATCTTCTGAATTATTAATGGATTAAGATTTAAATCCTTTAACACCTTATATGCGCCTTCTGCCTTTCTCCGCTTAAGCTTATCTACCGTAGTCAGAACCTCTGTTACGCTTTCTTCATCGTATTGCTGTCCTGTCTCTTCAGCCTCCTCCATAAGTTCTCTGACAGATGCCTTGTCAGTTTTTATTCGCTCAGCTATTCTCAGGACTTCTCTGACTGCAAAGGGACTCTGAAGGGTAAACTTTTTAAGCGCAGTTCGGCCCTCCTCAATCTCTTTAGCCAAAACAACCTCTTCCTCTCTGTTCAAAAGAGATACAGCCCCCATCTCCCGCATATAGACCCTTACCGGATCTTCTATGCCTTCTATATCCGCTGGCCTTTCTCTTTCCTCAGCTACCTCCCCAGATGCCTGGGCCTTTTCCGCGCTATCAACAACATCTATACCCATCTCTCCGAGCGACTCAAGGAGGTTATCCATTTCATCCACAGAAAAGCCCTCGTTAGGCAGGGCGTCATTTATCTCATCATAGGTAAGAAATCCTTTTTCTTTACCTACTTCGATAAGCTTTTGTAATTCACCAAGATTGTTTGCCGTCTTAACCATATTTCAAACCTCACTTTATTATAACCCCTGCATTATAGGGGTAAATAAATCAAATTGTGTAATTATATTATAAATATGTGAACATAGTCAAATTTAATATCTTCTTTCCTCTGGTTTATAGCTTTTTACATTAGCATCTTTATAACTTAACTTGACGCTATCGCCATCTTTACAAGCAAGCGTGTGTTTAAGCCAATTCCTGTCATCACGCGCTGGGAAATCCAGACGATAATGAGCGCCCCTGCTTTCAGTTCTATTAATGGCAGAGACTACAATACACTCTGCAACAGTCAGCATATGGCCAAGCTCAAGGACTGCAATAAGTTCGGTATTAAAAACATCGCCTGTATCCTCTACATGGATATTCCTATACCTCTCTTTTAATTTCATTATCTCAGTCAAAGCTGTATTTAATCTGTTTTTATCTCGAAATATTCCTACATGCGCAGACATTACTGAAGTAAGTCTTTCTCTGATAGGAGCCGCCTTCTCACCGCTTATCCTATTCATTATAGCTGCTATCTCTTGAGCAGCATCACTTAAGCAATTATCCGGAAACTCTTTGAGCCTAATCTCCTTTGCATTTTGGGATGCAGCTTGACCCGCCTTCCTTCCGAACACAATTGCTTCAAGAAGGGAGTTCCCTCCAAGACGATTAGCGCCATGAACGCTCACGCACGCGCACTCACCAGCAGCATAGAGACATTCGATATTAGTAGTCCCTAATACATCGGTCTTTATGCCACCCATTGAATAGTGCGCCCCTGGTTTTATCGGCACAAGCTCTTTCACTGGATCCACGCCTTCAAAATCTATTGCCAACTGTCGAATCTGTGGAAGTCTCTCATTTATTAGTGATTCGCTCAGATGTCTTAAATCAAGGAATACACAGCCATCAGTCCCTCTGCCTTCCTCAATCTCCTGCTGCTCTGCCCTTGATACAACATCACGACTTGCAAGTTCCATGGCTTTAGGGGCATATCGCTCCATAAACCGCTCGCCCCTGGAATTTAAGAGATACCCTCCTTCGCCCCTCGCCCCTTCGCTAATCAGGATGCCGGTAGATTTCAATGTGGTAGGATGAAACTGGACGAACTCCATATCCATGAGTTCTACACCACTGTTAAATGCAAGGCCAATTCCATCTCCTGTGTTTATAATTGCATTGGTAGTATCTCTGTATACCCTGCCATACCCGCCAGTAGTAAGGATTATAGCCTTGGAGTGTAATCTGTGGAGTTTCCCTGTATGGATATCAATGGCGATTAAACCGCGGCAAACATTATTTTCGACTGCTAAAGAAATTACAAACCACTCTTCATAAATAGCAACGTCATACCTCATGAGCTGTTCATACATAGTGTTGAGAATCGCATGACCCGTCCTGTCTGCTGCATAACATGTCCTCGGAAAATCTGCGCCGCCAAAAGGTCTCTGCGCAATACTGCCTGTTTCATCCCTGCTAAAGAGACAGCCCATTCTGTCAAGCTCAAGGATATCATCTGGCGCCTCTTTGCACATTATCTCTATTGCATCCTGGTCTCCGAGGTAGTCACTCCCTTTTACCGTATCGAAAAAATGGGCCTGCCATGAATCATTTATAGAAAGCGCAGCATTGATGCCTCCCTGGGCAGCAACAGAATGGCTTCTGATAGGATGCACTTTTGATACGATGGCTACGTTAACTCCATGTCGTGCAGCTTCAATAGCAGCCCTCATCCCTGCCAGACCAGCCCCGACTACAAGGATGTCATGAATTACCAAGTATCTCTCCTGCTTCTTTCATCATTTTGGTAAACCCCGTATCACGCCTTTACCACGCACCGAGATGCTGCGGCCTGGCATTATGTATATACCCTTCAGGAATTTTGTTGGCATTCATCTCCAACTTCACGGTCGGGGCTTTCGGCGTTGGTACGGGGTAAACGAATCTTTTTTTAAGTCTAACAGAAAAAGGTAGGTTGTCAAGATGGGAAAAAGGTTAAATATGATATGAAACAGTCATGTCAACAAGTTGGCACAAAGGGTTATGAAAACCCCTCACT
>MGQA01000033.1 GCA_001797665.1 Deltaproteobacteria bacterium GWF2_42_12
TAAGGCACGGTTCTAAGGTAACATAGATAGTTGAGTTTGTGAGGCGCCATCTTCCAAGTTTTTTTGAGGCCTTTTTAATGGCAATGATTTCTGCATGGGCAGTGGGGTCAAAGGCGGATTCTTTAAGGTTGTGGCCTCGCGCGATGATTTTGTTGTCAGATACTATAACAGCGCCTATGGGGACTTCGCCCTTTTTAAGAGCTTTTTTAGCTTCTTTGAGCGCTTCATTCATGAAGCGGGTATGCTTATCCGATTCTTTTTTCTTTCCACTAATCACTAATTCACTAATCTCTGTATTATTTGGCGCGCCCGGAGGGAGTCGAACCCCCGACCCTCAGATTCGTAGTCTGATGCTCTATCCAGCTGAGCTACGGGCGCAATTATTTTTAGTGCAATTTGAATATTTTTAACATCTTTACGGCATTATAGTCAATTCAAAAACTCCACCGTAAAATAGCGAGGTTTTCAATCGCTATTTTACAGTATTTTGTCAAGGGTTGACAAAAGAGACATTTGTAGTAGAATTAGTAAAGAATAGAACCCCCAATTGCCTTTATCGATATTACTTTAGTGGAGATAGTGTATGCCTAAGGAGAGGAAAAGAAATATTAAGGCTAAAGCATCAGCTGCAGCACGCGGCAAAAAGTCTTTTTACAGGCCAACTAGTGAATTAGATAGCAATAAAGGTGGCAGTAATAAAAGAGAGGAAAATAGATCTTATTGCTTGGCATACTGCAAAGTATGTGGTGAAAAACCGAGTGAAATCAGACCGCTGACAGCAGCTATACAAGATATATCAAAAAATGGTGTAAACATAAGATATATAGGCAAACCTCTGCCTATCGGAAGTTTAGTGAGCATGTCCGTATTAAATCTAAACATAAAAAAGTCAGCAAAGGTTATATGGTCGAATAGTATAGATAATACTTACGCGCTGGCTGGCTTGGAGTTTGATGAGCCGATATCTTTGCCCATAGCAATAGCCATATAGTCTATATTATGAATACCTTTAAGCGGGGGAGCCGCAAAATGGTGAAGCTTTTAATCGTTATTTTACATGGAAAATATGGCATTGACCTATATGGGGCAATATGCTAAATTTCCCAATAATCAACTAAAGGTGAGAGACCTGCATGCAAAGACAATTGTTTTTTCAGCAAACGGCTAATTTCTAAAAGGGGGCGGTATAATTAGTGAAAAAGGTTCTTTTAGTAGATGATGTTAAGTTATTCCTTGAATTGGAAAAGACCCTTCTTACCAGAAGTAACCTCCAACTTTTTACAGCAACATCAGGTAAAGAAGCTATGGAAATACATCGAAAAGAAAAGGTTGACCTTATTCTTTGCGATTTATATATGCCAGGGATGAACGGGGATGAGGTGTGCAGAATTATAAGGGCTGATGAAGAGCTAAAAAAAACATCTATTATCATGGTGACAACCAGCGCAAAGGATATTGAGATGTGTATGACAGCTGGCGCAAATGATTGTATATTAAAGCCAATAAATCCGACAGAACTTCTAAAAAAGGTGAGCAAATATGTCAATATAGCGCTCAGGCGTGATATACGCATCCTGGCGCGAATAGGCGTTGAAGGTGTAAAAGGGGTAGGCGCTGAATCATTCTTAGGGAATACAGTAAATATCAGCTTAAGCGGTGTTTTGATAGAAACCAGCCACATATTCACAATAGGAGAAACAGTAGCCTGCTCATTTTTTTTGCCGGGCAACTCTACGCCATTAACTGTTAGCGGCGAGGTGATGCGAAAAGCCAATGGCGCTCAGGCTGGTATGAACTATTATGGCATTAGATTTATAGACATAAAAGAAGAAGATAAGCGTGCAATTGAGAGTTATGTGAAGAGACATCCTGAATCCGCAGTTTAAATTTCTAATTTTTTTGTTAGATCGTCTATAAGGCTGTTGAAAAAGTCTTCACCAGCCCTGATTACACAGATTAGAGAAAATGATTCCACAGATATTTACAGAAATTTCAAGGAGTTTTAATCTGTGTAATCTTGTCTTTTATCTGTCTAATCGGAGATTGTTGAGTTTTTCAACAAGCTCCTAGTGGAGAGGTAGCTGGGTGAAAAAGATTTTACTTGTTGACGATGTGAAACTTTTTCTTTCCATGGAACAATCCTGTTTAGCGAGAGAGAATCTCCAGATATTCACAGCTACTTCAGGAAAAGAGGCTATAGAAATTCTCAGAAGAGAAATTGTTGACCTTATGCTGCTGGACCTGTACATGCCTGATATGAACGGCGATGAGGTATGCAAGCTGATAAGGAATGATAGCAACCTCAAATCTGTATCAATAATAATGGTGACTACAAGCTATAAAGATGATGATATTAAAAAGTGCATTGCTGCCGGCGCAAACGATTATATAGCAAAGCCGATAAATGCGACAGAACTTTTAAAAAAGGTTGGAAAATATATAGAGGTGCCGCACAGGAAAGACCTGCGGGTTTTATCTCGGATAGAGATTAAGGCTCAACGTGGGAATAAAGAATTCCTCGCCCATACAGTAAATATATCTACCAGCGGTATGTTGGTAGAATCTAAGGAAGATATCAGTATCGGTGATATAATGACTGCCTCTTTATTTTTGCCAGGCGGGTTTACTTCAGTAAGTATGACAGGCACAGTTGTGAGAAAGATTGATAATGGTGCAGGTAAATTACCATACTATGGGGTTAAATTTCTCAATGTTGCAGAAAGAGACGCAAAGATTATTGAAAAATATGTCATTGAACAGGGCAAGAGGGGAATGATATAGCCCTAACAGTTGCTGAAAAACTCTTTTTCTGTCATTCTCGAAGCCTGCCCCTGAATGCTCCCCGATTAAAGATTTCGGGGACAAGTTTAATCAGGGGTTTTTATCCGTCCCCGAGTGACTCTATCGGGGATAGAAACATTCGGGGATGAATCCAGTATTTGTAAAATCAATAGGTTATGGATTCCCGCTCCCTGCTTAAAGCATGCGGGGACAAGCTTCGCAGGAATGACACCATAGCGGACTTTTTAAGCACCCTGCTAAAATATGAAAACAAAAAAAGGCCGCATCAAAATACTGCGGCCTTTTTTATTTCGTATTTAAGAGAATTTTAATATCTTGGTCCGCCAGCCATTGCCTCAAGCCTCTTTATCCTTTCTTCAATAGGCGGATGGGTGCTGAATAATTTTAAGAGACCTCCACCGCTTAATGGGTTTACTATAAACATATGGGCTGTTGCTTCGCTTGTGCCTACCATTGGGATTCTCTTATTAGCATATTCAAGCTTTCTCAGGGCATTTGCCAGGGAAAGAGGATTGCCGGCTATTTTCGCTCCGCCTTCGTCAGCGCCATATTCTCTTGAGCGTGATATTGCCATCTGAATAATCATTGCTGCCAAAGGCGCGACAATCATCATAACAATGAGCGCTATAGGATTTCCACCCCGTTCATCATTCCTGTGACCGCCAAACATAGCTGCCCACTGCGCCATATGCGCAAGATAGCTTATAGCGCCGGCAATCGTAGCTGATATGGTTGATATGAGGATGTCTCTATTCTGGATATGGGCAAGTTCATGACCTATTACTCCAGTTAGTTCTTCCTTTGAAAGCAGCCGCATAATGCCTCTGGTTACTGCAACTGCCGCATGGCTTGGATTTCTTCCTGTTGCAAAGGCATTTGGCGTATCATTATCCATGATATACACCTTTGGCATGGGAAGCCCTGCCTTCATGGTCAGATCGCGAGTTATGGCGTATAGTTCAGGCGCCTCAGCATCGGTAACTGGCTTTGCCCTGTACATCATAAGCACTATCTTATCGCTGAACCAGTATGCGCCGAAATTCATAATGCCTGCTAATATCAGTGCCATCATTGCGCCGCTTCTGCCACCGAACGCATCTCCGGCAAACACAAGAATTGCAGTAAGCACTGCAAGTAGTATCGTGGTTTTAAAAAAATTCATTTAATCAAACACCTCCTGTAAATTGATTACACAGATTTTCATCTTTGATATAAAATATATGGCATTAAAACCTTTGTGTCAAGTAAATCCGACTATCCTAAAAAATCCCTTATTGCATTTCTCACATCTGAGATGTCAACGCCTGTGCCCATGCAGTAGCCTTGCGGTCTTTTATTAAGTACGGCGATGACCGGGAGAGGATAGGCATCCTGAATCCCTGAGGTGAGGTCCCTTTCGCATGCTACAGCCACAATTGCGTTTGGCCTCTTTTCATATACCTTTCTTCTTGCAATTGTGCCTCCGGTGGATACAAAGAGGTCTATGCCAAATTCATCGGAAAGTCCTACCAAATCACCAATCTCGCACTTGCCGCAACCAACGCAATTTCTAACATTCTGTGTTACCTTAATCTTGCAGTCAATATACTGGATGCAGTGAGGCATTATAATCAGAATCCTTTCAGGTTTAAATTTTTTGCCCATTCCACGTACAAGCTGGTTATTTATCTCTATGAATGACTGCTCTATCTTTAATTTTGGTATTCTTAAAAGACCGCCGAGCATCATCATGAGGGGCAGGAAAAACTTTATCAGAATTCCTCTGAATTTATATGAGAGGAATATATCCTTTCCTTTTATTATAGCGAGACTGAGGCCGATAGCTCCTATTAGCAGTATGAGGCTTAATATGGCGAGTACTACTCCAAATACAATGGGAAGCGCAGGATGGATATTTACAAGCCCCACTGACGGGATATACCAGAATAAAAAACCTGCTACGATAATGATAAATGCGCAGAAAGAGAGGAGACCAAGGAATACCACTTTAGTGGGTTGATAAGGGATGCTCTCCGAGCTCCCTGTCCACTCTGCTTCTCTTTCAATCAAAGATTTGCCCTTTAGCAATCCTATACCCCTTAATAAATTCCGATACGCTCATCCTATTTCTATTCTCAGGCTGCAATTCTGTAATGAGCAGGCTTCCTTTGCCTGTAGCTACGCAAATTCCCTTATCTATTGAATATAGCACAGTACCTGGCAATTCAGCCACCTTTTCTTTCGAGGTAATTTCTGCCTTGAATATCTTTATCTGCATCCCTTCCCATCTTGTATATGCGCCTGGCCATGGATTTAAACCCCGTATCAGATTTCTTATCCCCTCAGGTCCCAGTGTCCAGTCTATACGGCCGCCTTCTTTTTTAAGCATGGGCGCATAGCTTGCCTGAAAATTATCCTGCGGAACAGGTTTTATCGTTCCCTTTTCAAGGGCATGAATTGTTTTTAGAAGCACTTGCGCGCCAAGGTCTTTCAGTCTGTCATGTATATCCGATGCAGTATCATCATCTTTTATCTTAATCTTTTCTGTCAGGAGTATGTCGCCTGTATCCATTCCCTCATCCATGAGCATGGTTGTTATGCCTGTTTCTGTTTCTCCATTGGTAATAGCCCAGTTTATTGGAGCTGCGCCTCGATATCTCGGCAAAAGTGATGCATGCACGTTGATACATCCCTTTGGAGGGATACCCAGAATCGCCTTTGGTAAAATCTTTCCATAGGCAATGAC
>MGQA01000034.1:0-7103 GCA_001797665.1 Deltaproteobacteria bacterium GWF2_42_12
GACAAGGCTTCGGTCGCTGCGCTCCCTCGCAATGACATTATGACACAGTCTCAAAGCTGGGGGTTTACCTATTGTTAAATTAGAAATTAGGTATTAGAAATTAGAAAACTATTTCTCTGGTTCTGTTGCTATAGACAGCTTCTCTGCACCTGCCTGCTTAGCTGTATCTAAAACCTTAACAACCATGCCATGGGGGATATCTTTATCTGCCTTTATGATAACGGTTTTTTCAGATACTATGGTGAGTTCAGCCTTTAGAATATCAAAAAGCCTTTCCAATTCCACTATTTTATTGTTGAGATAGATAATCTTTTCTGGAGTAATAGAAATATTAATCCCCTTCCCTGTTTCAGTGTCTGCTGTAACCGCCTTTGGCAACTTTATTTTGAATGACTCCATTACCAGAAGCGGCGTTGTCACCATAAAAATCACAAGCAAGACAAGCATGACATCAGTCAATGGAGTGATATTTATCTCAGAGATAATCTTATGACTATTATGGGTCAGATTCCATTTTTTCATGCGAAAACACCTCAAATCTGTCATTCACGCATGTTCCCCGCTTATCACCTGCGAGGACAACCTTAAGCGGGAATTCACCCCCGATAGATTCAGTCGGGCGTAAAAGGCAAAGAACTGGATTCCTGCTAAAAGTCCGCAGGAATGACAAACATGAAATTTTCATGCTCTTTTGCGGCCGTTAGATTATGGATGTTTCATAGCTGTTATGTTCGCCTACGTTCGCCCTCGCCTACATCCTCCCCTTCTTTACGTGGGAGGGATTGGGAGTGATTAGGTTCAAAAAGCATATCTATAAATTGTGCTGCCTTGCCTTCAATTTCTACAGTTATACTGTTTACCTTTCGAATAAAATAATTATATGCAATTACTGCCGGCACTGCCACAAAAAGCCCTGCGGCAGTTGCGACAAGCGCCTCTGCAATCCCATCCGCCACAACAGACGGCCCTGCCCCTTCTGTCCTTGCCAGATCATGGAATGCACGAATGATGCCGAGCACAGTGCCAAAAAGCCCTATAAACGGGGCTGTGTTCCCAATAGTTCCGAGGATTCCAAGATACCTTTCAAGATAAAGAATCTCTTGTCTCGCTGCCAATTCCATTGCCTCTCCAACCGCGACCTTGCTATCCCTATAACGTTGAAGTCCTGCCTTACAAATCCTTGCTAAGGGCTCGTCTTTTTTGCAAATATCGAATGCCTCCCCTACTCTCCCTTTTTCCAAGGCCCGTGTAATGCGGGTGAAAAATATTTTCAGATTTCTCCTGAATTTAAAAAAAGTCCAGAACCTCTCCATCATCACGCCAATAGAGAGAATGGAAAAACAGGCAAGTATAATTACTGTGATTCCGCCTTTTTGAAGCAGTTCTAAAAAATTGAGATTTTCAAACATTGTTTGATGAGGGATTACGCAGATTTTAAAAACGATTACACCCCGCTAAGCGGGGTTGCACAAAAATGTTATTGAGAATCTGCCTCAGGCGTGTAATCTGCCTTTACAATCAGGGACACTCTGAAAAACTCTTTTTCTGTCATTCCCGAAGTTTTTATCGGGAATCCAGTTCTTTTACAATCAACAAGTTATAGATGCCCGATAGAGACATTCGGGCATGACAATTTTTTAAAAGGTAGTTTTTCAGAGAGTCCTCAGCGTAATCATCTTATCTCCTTATAGTCTTTAGAATATTCAATATAGTTTTTTGCTGACTTTAAGATTCTTGCGACCTCTTCGTCTTTAAGCGGTCTCACAACCTTACCAGGTAGTCCCATGACAAGGCTTTTTGGAGGAACAATAGTTTTCTCAGTTACAAGCGCTCCTGCGCCTATGATAGAATCCTCGCCGATCTCGACGCCATCCAGTATTATTGCTCCCATGCCGATAAGGCACCTGTCTTTAACCACACATCCATGCAGGGTAACATTATGACCAACTGTAATATCATCACCAAGAATAACCGGGTAACCCCCTTTTGTGCCGTGCAGAACGCAGTTATCCTGTATATTTGTTCTTTTACCAAGCCTGATAAAGTGGACATCCCCTCTCAGGATAGCATTGCACCAGACACTTGAATATTCTCCAATTTCTACTTCGCCGATTATCTGGGCGCTATCTTCTATATATGCTGTTGAATGTATTTTGGGGGTTATGCCTTTGTAAGGTCTTATCATAAGTCGTGATATGCCTTGTAGATGTAATACAGGGTTTTTTCCTCAGAATCTATCCTTTTAATTAATGCATCCCTTATTTCAACAATGCCGTTGATAAACGCTTTTTCATTGGCTGAAATCGCCTTTTCGGTATTATATTTTGTAAAGAAATTAAAGACCCTTTTGGAAATGCCTTTCATATCCCCTATAAAGATATCAAGGGCAGGCAGCAAAGCTTCTTGCTTAAGTTCAACAGCCTTTTTTCTCATGTCAGGATAAAATAGATTATCCTCATCCTTTAAATGAACAGTAAGTATGCTTTTAAGTTGTTCAACAACAGTCAATATAAATGCGCTATCGCTGATGCTGCCACTATCTATTATTGACTTCAGTTTATCAAATGCCTGCCTTATCAAGGCATGCTCTGATTCCATTTTTTGTATGAATTTTTCATAATTCATTTAATCACCAATGTATAAATTTCAAGAACTATAACAAATTATAAATCCCTGTGCAATATTTATTGCCTTACAAGTCACTAACAGGCTGTTGAAAAAGGCATCAACAGCTTGATTACACAGATTAAGAAAAATGATTACACCGATATTACAATGGGTTTTAATCTGTGAAATCTAATCTTTTATCTGTCTAATCAGAGTTTGTTGAGTTTTCAAACAAACTGCTAATACTTCCTCGGCGTCTTTACAGACGCTACAAACTCAGCGCTAAAAAGCAATATAACAGCAGAATAAAATATCCATAAGAGCATTATCATAATAGCGCCAAGCGAACCATACATCCTATTAAAGCTCCCAAAATGTGTCAGATACAAGGCAAAGAGGTGCTTTGCCGCCTCCCATAAAACAGAGAATATTACACTGCCTAAAATAGCATGTCTTGCCTTTATGTTCTTCCCGGCCATTATTTTAAATATAAAGGCTACGGCAATAATCATAATTATAATTGGCAGGAAATATTTAAAGGTTATACTCTTTGCAAGATAGTAAGATATATCTATGCCAAGCGCGACTATTTTAAATCTGCTTAAAATTTCTGCCGCAACTGGAAGACCTATAGAAATAAGAAAAACAGCGCACCAGATTAAGAATACTACCCAGACAAGCAGTCTGGTTTTTATAAAACCCAGTTTTTGTGTTTCTCCAAAGATATGATTCATTGCATCCTTTATAGCGAGTATTACAAACTCCGCGCTCCATATAAGCAGTATAATGCCAAGCCAGCCAAAAACCCTTCTATTAACTATAAGTCCTCTAACATCCTCCACGATACTGTCGCTCAAATATGGAAGGCTCTCTTTAACAAATTCTAAAATGCGGTCAAAAAGCCATGTTTCTGTTCCAAGGATAAAACCAATAGAGGAAAAGAGAAGGAACATGAGCGGCAGCAGAGAGAATAAGGCATAAAAAGATATTGCAGCAGCCATAGTAAGGCACTTATCATAAGAAAATGCCCTTATGCTGTCAGCTATAATAATATAGAGTTTTTTCATCATCACCTCAATATGGTCATTAATTGCCCTTCGCCCTTCCCTCTCCCCCTTGAAGGGGGAGAGGATTGAGGTGAGGGGGTATTATTGCATAATCTGCTTTTGCAATCATATCATCTTTTCCTAAAGTAAAGTCTAATGGGAACCTTATCCAGCGCAAATGCTTCTCTAATCTGGTTTATTAGAAATCTTTCATACGAAAAATAAATACCCTCAGGGTAGTTTACAAAACCCACAAAGGTCGGCGGCTTTATGTCTGTCTGGGTTATGTAATAGACTTTTACTAATTTATTCTTATAAATGGGAGGTTGATGATTCTTGTTGAATGTATTAAAGAATTTATTGAGCTGGGCTGTGGGTATCCTCTTTTCAAGCTGCGTCAATACCTCTTCAACTACTGCAAGGATTTTAAAGACCCTCTGACCTGTTATTGCTGATACAAACATAATCGGCGCAAACTGCAAAAACTTTGCCTTCCATCGTATCCGCTCCGCATATTCCTTTGCTGTATTTGTTTCTTTGGCAGGCAAATCCCATTTATTGACAACAATGATGCAACCCTTTCCCCTCTCATAGATAAGGCCTGCTACCTTTTCATCCTGTTCTGTTATTCCAGTAGTGGCATCTATGATTAGGAATGCTATGTCACATCTTTCAATGCTCTTTATTGCTGACATGACCGAATACTGTTCCAGTCTCATGCCTATCCTCGCCTTTTTTCGTATACCTGCTGTATCTATGAGCATATATTTTTTCTTATTATAATTAAAAGGCGTATCAATGGCGTCTCTGGTTGTGCCTGGGATCTCGCTTACCACAACACGCTCATAGCCGAGGAGTCTATTGACAAGAGAAGACTTGCCTACATTTGGCCTGCCAACTATTGCAAGTTTTATCCTTTCCTCTTTTTCCTCTTTAATGGGAGTCTTTGGAATAAGGCTTATTATTGCATCTAACAGTTCATCAACCCCCCTTCCCTGTTCAGATGAAACGAGAAAGAGATTTTCCATGCCGAGACTGAAGAAATCAGAAACCCCCTGTTCTTGCTTGGTAGTATCTATTTTATTCACAGCATAAACTATTGGTTTGCCGGATTTTCTCAGTATGTCTGCCACATCCCTATCTGACGGAAGAAATCCATCTCTGCCATCCATGAGAAATATAATAACATCAGCCTCCTCAATAGCGAGCATGGCCTGCTCTCTTACCTTGGCAGGGATAGTTAAATCCCTCCTATCACCCTTTCTGGGGACAGTCCGCATTTGGCGGATAAAATCTGTTCCCATAGGGCGAGCGGGGATTGCCTCGAAACCGCCTGTGTCAATAAGGGTAAATGTTGTTCCTCGTTCAACCACATCCCCATAATTCAAGTCTCTGGTTACACCAGGTTCAGCCTTAACAATAGCCTTGCTTTTGCCAATAAGGCGGTTAAAAAGCGTTGACTTGCCGACATTTGATCTTCCGACGATTGCGACAATGGGTTTCATATACAATTGATTACACAGATTTTCAAAATATGATTACACAGATAAGGATTGGTTTTAAATCTGTGTAATCTGCCTTTGTAATCTGTGTAATCAGGTATCATTAGTGATACCCAAACTCCTTCAATGCCCTCTTATCCTTAGTCCAATCTTTCTGCACCCTTACAAATAATTCGAGAAACACCTTTGTCCCCAGTAATCTTTCAATATCCATCCGTGCGCGAGTGCCAATCTCTTTAAGCATGGTTCCGCCCTTTCCGATAATAATCCCTTTCTGGGAATCCCTCTCCACATTAATTGTTGCGGATATAGAGACAATTCCCCGCTTAATGCCTGCGGGGACAGGCTTTTTCTTTGGATTCTCTTTAAATTTCTCAACTACTACAGCCGTAGAATACGGTATCTCCTGTCTGGTAAGCTCAAATACCTTTTCCCTTATAATCTCTGCAACAATAAACCTTTCAGCCTGGTCTGTCAATATATCCTCTGGAAAGTATTTCGGACCCTCAGGAAGAAGTTCGATGACAATCTTCAGGAGTTCATCTATCCCCACTCCTTTCATTGCTGATAATGGAATAATCTCTTTAAATGGAAAGGCCTTTGAGTATTCATCTATTAAAGGCAGGATGTTGTCTTTTCTTACAATATCCACCTTATTTATACCAAGGATAACAGGACATTTTACCTTTTTCAGATTCTGAATGATGAACTCCTCGTCCTTTATTTTCTTTATTGCCTCTACCAGATAGATTATGACATCAACATCCTCAAGGGCTGATAGCGCTTCCTTAACCATAAACTCATTCAAATACCCTTTTGCCTCGTGGATGCCTGGTGTATCCAGAAATATAATCTGGCAATTCTTAGTATTTTTTATTCCACGAATTCTATTTCTGGTGGTTTGAGGTTTTTCAGATACAATCGCAATCTTTTCTCCAAGGATTGCATTTAAGAGAGTAGATTTTCCAACATTCGGTCGGCCTATGATTGCTACAAAGCCTGACTTAAAAGACATGCTTTTAAAGATAACACTTGAACAAACAAGATGTCAATGGCGGGTAAACTGTAAAATGATAGATTTGAGTTGCAGGCAAATCAATAATACAAAACCATGCAGCTATCAGGCCAAAATTGCCTTAAGCTGGCTTATCATCCTTTCCTTATGCGTTGCATGCCAGAAAATCTTATTACACGCTGGACATATTTTAAATAAATCCTGTGTTTCATAAACATAGTGAGGCACTTTATTTTCTACTAATCCCTTATTTATATCTGCTAAAAGCCTGTTGCATAACAAACATCTTGTGAGAAGCATTGCAGCTGGGTCTATGGAAAAGTGTTGGACAACCTGCCTTATCTGGTCTTTGTAGCTGTCGCCTTCAACAAAAAAGTAATTGCCCCTCACCTTCCGCCTCCTTATCAGAAGCGTATCCCTTGTGAGGATTATGCGCTTCTCTGCGCAGGCCCTTTCCGCAAGCTCTTTATCGGGTATATCTGAAAAATATTCCACATCGCACCCCATTATCCTGAGCCATTTGGCAAGCTTGCCAAGCATTGCGTCTGCAATGAATTTGTATTGCATGTTTCAATCCACTTATTCTTCCCCCAAAAGTAGATATTGATTTTTGGGGAAACCTGCAAGTTGCCCCCGATAGATTCAGTCGGGGGCAGCGGACAATTTTTGAGACGAGCCCTCCCCCTTTATCCCCCTCATGGAGGGGGACGGGGGGAGAATACGGTGAGGCGTAAAAATTGGCCAATAACGAAGTGTGGCAGGCAAATCGCAGGTTTGTAAAATAGCGAGTGTTTCAACCCGAAAAATGCATTTGGTTTTTATTTTTCGGGGCAAACGCAAGATTTGAGCCAAAGACAAGGAAAAGCTGGTTGGACAAAACGGAGCATACTGTTTTAAGTATGTGAGTATTTGGACAGCCAGCTTTGACGCAGT
>MGQA01000034.1:7325-7777 GCA_001797665.1 Deltaproteobacteria bacterium GWF2_42_12
ACCCGCCAGCGGCCGTCAGGGTTTTTCTCAGACCATGTTGGTTTTCTGTTATGCCTGTTTTCAGGATTACAGCATTTGACAAACTCATCAAGGTCGCTTCTCTTTAAAGGGTTAGTCTTTAGGGTAAAGTCCTTGTTAGTCCTGAAGTCATAAATCCAGAGCTTTTTTGTCCATGGTGTTTCAGAGGCAGGCTTTCTGTCAAAGAAGATGACATTCGCCTTTACTCCCTGAGCATAAAAAAGACCTGTCGGAAGCCTCAAAAGCGTATGAACATCACATTCATGGAGGAGTTTGCGCCTTATGGTCTCTCCTGCTCCGCCTTCAAAAAGCACATTGTCAGGGATAACCATAGCCGCCCTTCCATGCTGTTTGAGAAGGGATTTTATATGCTGGACAAAATTCAACTGTTTGTTTGAGGTCGTTGCCCAAAAGTCATCCCTCTCAATTGTCTC
>MGQA01000035.1:0-5433 GCA_001797665.1 Deltaproteobacteria bacterium GWF2_42_12
ATTCTTTGTTAAAACAGGTTATAAAATAGGCTTTAAGGCAAAGGGGCAGTTTAAACATTTTGTATTTGATACTGCTGTGCTGCACAGCCCTGTTAAACATGAAATAGAGAATTATATATCTTTAGTGGGCGCAATAGACGTATCAGTATCTAATAGGAATTTAGAATTTCCAATATTTGATTCAGAAAAGGCCTTTGTAGAGGATGTGCTAAAGAAAGAGAGACTTGGGTTTGATAATCTTATACTGTTTCATCCATGGAGTTCAGGGTATAAGGGGCATCTGAAAGAGTGGGGTATAGAGAATTTTGTAAAACTGGCTGGACTTCTTGCAAAGGACGGTTATATTATCGGTATTACAGGCACGAAGGATAATCAACTTGCAGCAGAAAATATTGTCAAGACCTCTCCTGAAAATGTCCTTTCTTTTTGCGGCAAATTTACGCTCGGACAGACAGCATATCTGATAAAAAAGAGCCGTCTTCTCATTACAGTCAATACCGGCATCATGCATCTCGGGGCAGCGCTGAATCACCCAATGGTAGCCCTTCACGGGCCGGCTGGCATTTTGCGGTGGGGCCCGGTTGGTTCTCCAAATGTTTTTAATGTTGAAAGTGATTTTGATTGTGCTCCATGTTTAAATCTTGGTTTTGAGTATAAATGCAAGAATGGCGGATGTATGGATGTAATAAAGGTTGAAGCTGTGCTGCAGAAGGTGTCTGAAGTTTTAAACAGCAAAGGTTTGTCATATCTGTAGCTCAAACCTCCTCCCCCTGTCCCCCTCCAGAGGGGGATAAAGGGGGAGGAGGTTTGAGGTTTTCACCCAGCTTGACGAGGTCAAGGCTGACCCCCGATTTAAGCTATCGGGGGCTTGAGTTACCTTATTTCAAAGGAGATAATGATTGTTAAAAAAACACAGCCAGTTTTTTGAAAGCCTGTTATTTATTGCAGACATCATAATAATAGTGGCCTCATGGTTGTTCTCTTATTATCTGCGGTTTCATACTGCCTTTATACCTATTGATAAAGGCATACCTCCGTTAAGAATATATATCCTTCTTATAATCCCTATAATCCTTATCTGGGGTTTTGTATTTAAATGGTTTGGTCTTTACAGACCAAGGAGGATAGCGTCTCATATCAGGGAGATATTTGATATAACTAAGGCATGTGCGGTTTCTATCCTTGTTCTCATCGCAGTAACCTTTGTTTACCGTCAGTATGAATTTTCAAGGCTGGTATTTTTATTCTTCGGGATAACGAATGTTATTGCATTGAGCACGGAGAGATGGCTTTTCAGGGAAGTGCTGCGGTATTTAAGGAAAAAAGGATATAATCTGCGACATGCCCTGGTTGTTGGAACGGGAGAACTGGCCAGAGAGGTATTAAGCAGACTTGAGATGCATCCTGAGATAGGGCTTAAAGTGATTGGGTTGGTTTCTGCTCATCATGACGAATCGGGAAAAGAGGTGAACGGCATAAAAATAATAGGAGATTGTGGAGACATATCTCACATTATAAAAGATAAGAAGGTAGACCAGATTATTATTGCCTTGCCACCACGTGAACATGCGAATGCAGTGGAGGTGTTGCGAAACATAGGAGATGAAATGGTTGATATAAAAGTAGTGCCCGACCTCTATGAATTCATGACCGTTAGAGGAGGTATTGATGAGTTGGACGGCCTTCCTATTATCAGCCTGCAAGACACTCCTCTCTATGGATGGAATATTGTTGTAAAAAGGGCTGCCGATATAGTTTTTTCTATCATTGCAATAACCCTGACAGCGCCAATCATGGTTTTGATAGCTATTGTAATTAAATTTACTTCCCCTGGCGCTGTATTCTATAGACAGGAACGGATGGGCATTGGCGGAGATACATTTGAGATGCTCAAGTTTCGTTCCATGAGAATTGATGCGGAAGGAGAGACAGGGGCAGTATGGGCAAAAGCGGATGACCCGAGAAGGACACTGTTTGGCGCATTTTTAAGAAAGACCAGCCTCGATGAATTGCCACAATTTTTTAATGTGCTTAAAGGTGATATGAGCATAGTTGGCCCCAGACCAGAGAGACCTGTGTTTATCGAAGAATTCAGGAAGAGCATCCCACGATACATGTTGAGACATAAGATGAAGGCTGGCATAACAGGCTGGGCCCAGGTTAACGGCTGGCGGGGAGATACTGACCTTAAAAAGAGGATTGAATACGACCTCTATTATATAGAAAACTGGTCATTCTGGTTTGACTTAAAGATTATGTGGCTGACAGTCTGGAAAGGGCTTGTTAGTAAGAATGCGTATTGAAAGGCAGGGGATGAGAGGATAAGAGGATAAAAGGGGATGAGGGGATGAGTAGGTACGAGGATGAGGAATGGCAATAAGGCATTTTAGAGAGTTAGAGGTTTATCGGAAAGCATTCAATGTGGCAATGAAAGTCTTTGAAATCACAAAATCCTTTCCAATAGAAGAAAAGTATTCACTTGCAGATCAGATTAGACGTTCATCACGTTCCGTCTGCTCAAATCTTGCTGAAGGATGGAGAAAAAGGAAATATGAAGCTGTTTTTAGGAACAAATTAACAGATGCTATGCAGGAGGCATCTGAAACGCAAAGCTGGTTAGAGTTTTGTCTTGCTTGCAACTATATTAATGAACTCTTGTTTAAAGAGATAGATGCGGAATACGAGGAAATCTTTTTAATGCTTAATTCTATGGAGAAAAATGCCGAAAAGTTTTGTTTTTAAGTTATCCTCAACCACTTATCCTCTCACCCCCTCATCCTCTCATCATCCTCTGCATTTTTCTTGCAATATCAAACCCACTTTGATATTTTCTAAAGCTAAATTATTTAGTGGAGGTTGTTTGTGAATATCTGTGTTATTGGTACGGGCTATGTCGGTCTTGTTGCTGGGACTTGTTTTGCTGACAGCGGTAATGATGTAATTTGTGTTGATATAGATGCAACGAAGATAGAAAAACTCAATAGAGGGGAGATACCTATTTACGAGCCTGGGCTGGAGGAGCTTGTAAAGAGGAATACAAAAGAGGGTCGGCTAAGGTTTACTACAGACCTTTCCTATGGAGTGAAAAGGTCACTCATCTGTTTCATTGCTGTTGGTACACCTCCCGGTGGGGATGGATCTGCAGACTTAAAGTATGTTTTGGAGGCTGCGAGGAATATAGCAGGCGCCATGGATGGCTACAGGATAATAGTGAATAAGAGCACTGTCCCTGTTGGAACTGCCGATAAGGTGAAGGCAGCGATACAGGAGGAGTTTGATAAGCGCAGTAAAAAATATGAGTTTGATGTGGTCTCAAACCCAGAGTTTCTTAAGGAAGGGGCTGCTATTGATGATTTTATGAAGCCGGACAGGGTTGTCATAGGAACCGAGGGCGAGAAGGCAAAAGAGGTAATGAGAGAGTTATATGAGCCGTTTGTAAGGACAGGCAAGCCGATTTTATTTATGGATATAAAGAGCGCCGAGATGACAAAGTACGCTGCAAATGCGATGCTCGCTACGAAGATATCATTTATAAATGAGATTGCAAATCTCTGTGAGTTGGTAGGCGCTGATATTGAT
Source organism: Deltaproteobacteria bacterium GWF2_42_12 (assembly GCA_001797665.1). Classification (GTDB taxonomy): domain Bacteria; phylum Desulfobacterota; class GWC2-55-46; order UBA9637; family UBA9637; genus UBA9637. The sequence continues at coordinate 3,580 of MGQA01000035.1, forward strand.
AATGTGAGGAGAGGGATATGCACTGATTCAAGGATAGGCTTTCCATTTTTATTCCCAGGCGTGGGTTACGGCGGTTCGTGTTTTCCAAAGGATGTGCAGGCAATTATCAGAACTGCTGATGAGCATGGGTATGAGATGAAGATGCTTAAATCTGTTGAGGATGTAAATAGCAGTCAGAAAGGAATAATAGTCGATAAGATACTTGAACACTTCACAATGCATGGTTCAAGGGTTCAAGGGTTCAAGGGTTCTGTAGGGGAGACCCTTGTGGTCTCCCGCAATGATAGGGCGGGGACATCCCCGATAGAAGCATCCGGGGACAGGCGCCCCGCCCCTACAAATTCATTGGCTGGAAAAATTATTGGCGTCTGGGGCTTATCATTTAAACCAAGAACAGACGATATGAGAGAGGCGCCTTCGATAACAATCATTAACAGACTCCTCGATGCCGGCGCTAAGATAAGGGCGCATGACCCTGAGGCAATGGATGAGGCAAAGAAGTTTTTTGGCGATAGGATCGAATATATTAAAGACAACTATGATGTGGTAAAAGATGCTGATGCACTTGTCATTATTACAGAGTGGAATGAGTTCAGGAGGCCTAATTTTGAGAAGATGAAGAGTCTGATGAAGACGCCTGTGATATTTGACGGCAGGAATATTTATGATCCGGTTGAAATGAGAAATATCGGTTTTACCTATTACGGGATAGGAAGGGTGTAGAAATTCTAATTCCTAATTCCCAATTTCCAATTACTAATTTCTAATTCCCAATCGGAGGAATTCTAAAATGCGTATACTGGTAACCGGCGGCGCTGGTTTTATAGGTTCACATCTCTGTGAAAGACTTTTAAATGATAGTCACGACATCCTCTGCCTTGATAATTTTTTTACTGGCTCGAAGGATAATATAATACATCTCATGGATAACCACAGGTTTGAGCTGATACGGCATGATATTACACAGCCTATCCTGCTTGAAGTTGACCAGATATATAACCTTGCATGTCCTGCCTCGCCTGTTCATTATCAATATAATCCTGTAAAGACTACAAAGACAAGCGTAATGGGGACAATAAATATGTTGGGCCTTGCAAAGAGGGTCAGGGCAAGGATTTTACAGGCTTCTACATCAGAGATTTATGGCGACCCGAAGGTAAGCCCCCAGAAAGAGGATTACTGGGGAAATGTAAACTGCATTGGCCTTAGGAGTTGTTATGATGAGGGAAAGAGGGTCGCTGAAACCCTGATGATGGACTATCACAGGCAAAACAAGGTTGATATAAGAATAATCAGGATATTCAATACATATGGGCCACGGATGGCTCTGAATGATGGCAGGGTTGTGAGCAATTTCATTGTTCAGGCGCTAAAAGGTGAAGATATTACTGTTTATGGTGATGGCGCCCAGACGCGCTCATTCTGTTACGTTTCAGATCTGGTAGACGGGATGATACGTATGATGAATCGGGACGATTCCCCGATTAAAGATTTCGGGGACAAGTTTACAGGCCCTGTGAACCTCGGAAATCCTGATGAATATAAGATACTTGATTTTGCAACGAAGATAAAAGAATTAACAGGTGCAAAATCTAAGATTGTATTCAAGCCGCTCCCACCGGATGACCCGATGCAGAGAAGGCCTGACATAACCCTTGCAAGGCAAAAATTGGGTTGGGAACCGAAGGTGAGTTTAGGAGACGGCTTGGATAAGACGATTGAATATTTCAAGAATAAACTTAAACCGTAAAATAGCGATTGAAAACCTCGCTATTTTACAAACTGGCGATTTGCCTGCCATACTTCGTTGTCAGCGCATTTTTGCTCTTCACCGTATTGGTTACATACGGCTCA
>MGQA01000035.1:5503-6565 GCA_001797665.1 Deltaproteobacteria bacterium GWF2_42_12
GCATATTAATAACCGGAGGAGCTGGTTTTATAGGTTCTCATGTTGCAGATGCATATGTGCAAGAGGGTCATGAAGTAACAGTAGTTGATGACCTTTCAACTGGTAAAAAGGAAAATATAAACCCAAAAGCCAGATTTTTTAAAATTGATATATGTGATAAAGGCGTAGAAGATATATTCAAGAATGGCAGATTTGATGTTGTAAATCACCATGCAGCCCAGATAGATGTGAGAAAGTCAGTGGCAGATCCGATATTTGACGCTAAGGTCAATATATTGGGTTCGCTCAACCTGTTGCAAAACTGCATTAAATACAGCGTAAAAAAGATTATATTTGCCTCTACAGGCGGGGCAATATACGGCGAGCAAGAAGAATTTCCTGCCGGAGAATCTCATCCTACTAATCCTTTAAGCCCATACGGCGCAGCAAAACTATCTGTTGAGCATTATCTTTTTTTTTATAGTCAGGTATACGGCTTGAATTCTACTATTTTAAGGTATGCTAATGTTTACGGGCCCAGGCAAGATCCCCATGGAGAGGCTGGGGTTGTAGCCATTTTTACTAACAAATTACTTAATGGCGAGCAGCCTGTAATAAATGGCGATGGGATGCAAACCAGAGATTTTGTCTTTGTCGGTGATGTGGTAAATGCCAATGTGCTGGCCTTAACCTACAATAAAGGAGAAATTTTTAATATAGGCGCCGGAAAAGAGGTTACTGTAAAACAATTGTTTGAGAAGCTCCTTGATGTTTCAGGTAGTAAGGTTGATGCAATATATGGACCGCCTAAAAGCGGAGAGCAACGAAGGAGCGTAATTGCCTATCAAAAGGCAGAAAAGATTTTAAAGTGGTTTCCTAAGGTTGCTTTGGAAGACGGGCTTGTGAAAACTTTTGCCTATTTTAAAAGCAAAATGTAACCCCCAACACCAAAATTTTTGGTGCGGGGGTAAATTATCAGGCTGTTGAAAAAGTCTTCATCAGCCTTGATTACACAGATTAGAGAAAGTGATTACACAGATATTTACAGAAATTTCAAGGAGTTTTAATCTGCGTAATCTTGTC
>MGQA01000036.1 GCA_001797665.1 Deltaproteobacteria bacterium GWF2_42_12
TCTGGATTCCCGCTTAAAGATTGCGGGAATGACAGCATGTGAAGTTTTTGATTTATGTCAATACAATTTTGAGACCCTTAATAACTGCCGCAGTCCGCTGTATACCCCGCCCACAGGGTGTGGCTTCACTGTTATGCCCTATCAAAGCCTTTCCAATAATCTTCGTCAAGAAAGACAACATGATAAAATGTGTTGTTGCATTTCGGACATCTTAAATTGTATCTCTTGCCATTCACGGGATTTTTTATCTTTAGCTTGACCTGACATTTCTCGCATGGCACAAGATAGTCCTGACCTGCTTTATCTTTAAACTCTATTTCTTTTGAGCCGCAGTTATAGCAGGCTTCTATTATAAAGTTAGGCCGAACCTTATCAGGCTCTTTCTCCTTTACGATGGCGATGTCTATCAGCTCTCCGCTTTTATTGTATGAACATACAAATTTTAGCGGATTTTCGCCTTTAAACTGCCCTTTAAATCTTTCGTTATTTCCGCAAGTCTTGCAGACTGGCATAGTATTAAATAGTATGCAGTAAGTATCATTACTGTAGGGGAGGGGCTTGTCCCCTCCCGCCCTGCTGCGGGCGGCCACAAGGGCCGCCCCTACATGTAATTTTGAGCCAAATGGCTCATGAATTTTTACACTGCAAATCTAAAATGGACAATATCCCCGTCTTTCACAATATAATCCTTGCCTTCTAACCGCATCAGCCCTTTTTCCTTTGCAGCTAATTCTGAACCAGAAGCAATAAAATCATTATATGCTATAACCTCTGCCCTGATAAAGCCCTTTTCAAAATCAGTATGAATCACGCCGGCTGCCTGAGGCGCCTTTGTATTCCTTGGTATCGTCCATGCCCTTACCTCTTTTTTACCGGCAGTAAAATATGTAAGTAACCCTAATAATTCATACCCCTCTTTTGCGAGTCTGTCAAGACCTGATTCTTTTAAACCGATTCCCTTTAAAAATTCCGACCTCTCAGCCTCTGGAAGCTCTGCTATCTCTGCCTCTATCTTGCCGCACATTATAACAACCCGAGCCCCTTCTTTCGCTGCTATTTCCCTGACCTGCGCCACAAAATGGGAGTCTTCTTTTAAGCCCTTCTCATCCACATTGGCGACAAACAGCACGGGCTTTGCCGTTAGAAGGTTGAGTTCCCTTAAAAGTTCTTTCTCCGATTCTCCGATTCTCCGATTCTCCGATTCTAATAAAAGAGCCCTTATTGGTTTGCCATTTTCCAGTGTCTCTTTAAATATGGTACAGCAGTCCATTGCAACAACAGCCTTTTTATCGCCCGATTTTGCAAGCCTTTCTGTTCTATCCATCCTCTTTTCAACTCCCTCAAGGTCAGCAAGCATCAGCTCTGTATTTATAATATCAATATCTCTTTTAGGGTCAACATGGCCTGCCACATGAACAACATCAGGGTCTTCAAAACACCGGACAATATGCACGATTGCATCCACACTTCTTATATGGCCAAGGAACTGATTGCCAAGCCCTTCGCCCTTGCTGGCGCCCTTTACAAGTCCTGCAATGTCTAAGAACTCTACGGTTGTTGGAACAACCTTTTCAGGCTTGATAAGCTCTGCCAATTTATAAAGCCGTTCATCCCTTACCGACACAATACCCACATTCGGGTCAATGGTGCAGAACGGATAATTCGCTGCCTGTGCGCCTGCTGAAGTAAGCGCATTGAATATGGTTGACTTGCCCACATTGGGAAGTCCTACTATGCCGCATGTAAAACCCATACTATTGTCCTTTCTATGAAACCCACATGACCTTCGGTCACAAAGGAGGATGAAAAGGTTGTTTCATTTTGTCATTCCCGAAGTTTTAATCGGGAATATGCCCCCGATAGATTCAATCGGGGGAATACATATCCCCGATAGAAACACTCGGGGATGACAGAAAGAGGTATTTTCAGGTGAAACCCTCACGAGCCTTCGGCTCACAAAGGGGCATGAAAATTTTGTCATTCCCGCAGGCTTCTGGCGGGAATCCATAAGACTGGATGCCCGACAAAGGCATTCGGGCATGACAGAGTAATTTTCGGAGCAAAAAAACAAAGGCGGGCTTTATCAGCCCGCCGGAAATATAATTAAACCTTGTAGGGGAGGGGCGCCTGTCCCCGAATGCTTCTATCGAGGATGTCCCCTCCCAAGCGGGAGACCACAAGGGTCTCCCCTACAGGCTTCAGCCTTGAGAATTTCAAACCAACAACGGCGCAATAATCAATGCCACTATGCTCATGAGCTTTATAAGTATGTTCATGGCAGGACCAGATGTATCCTTAAAGGGGTCTCCCACGGTATCGCCGACAACTGCTGCCTTGTGCGCATCAGAGCCCTTGCCTCCAAGATTTCCCTTTTCAATATATTTCTTCGCATTATCCCATGCGCCGCCTGCATTTGCCATAAGAATGGCCAAAAGAACACCGGCAACTGTTGCGCCTGCGAGCATACCGCCGAGCGCGGCAGGGCCGAGTATAAGACCGACAACTACAGGCGCCGCAACCGCAATAACGCCGGGGAGTATCATCTCTGTAAGCGCCGCTTTTGTGGATATATCAATGCACTTTGCAACATCAGGCTTGACACCTTCCTTGCCTTGAAGAAGTCCCGGTATTTCCCTGAATTGCCTTCTGATTTCATTGACCATTTTGAATGCCGCCTTGCCCACAGATGTCATGGTGAGCGCTCCGATAAAAAATGGAAGTATGCCTCCCACAAGAAGCCCTATAACAACATTCGGGTCTGTTATCATTATCTCAAGCGCCTTGCCTGTCTTTGCGCTTATTGCCTGGCTGTATGCAGAGAAAAGCGCAAGCGCTGTCAGGGCAGCGGAGCCGATTGCAAAGCCTTTACCGATGGCTGCGGTTGTATTGCCCAGCGCATCAAGAGAGTCTGTTATTGCCCGGACATCCTTGCCCAAATGACTCATCTCGGATATGCCGCCTGCATTGTCCGCAATAGGCCCATATGCATCAACGCTCATGATTATGCCGACCGTTGCAAGCATGCCCACAGCAGATATGCCTATGCCGTATAAACCGCCTGTGTAATTTGCGACAAATATCGCCGCGCAGATTGCCAGAACAGGAAGCGCAGTGCTCTCAAGCCCTACTGCCATACCTGTTATAATATTTGTTGCAGAACCTGTCTGGCTTGCCTCTGCAATCCTTTTAACAGGGCCTGCAGATGTGTAATGTTCTGTGATGAGTCCTATGATAAGGCCTCCGATACATCCTGAAAATACAGCCCAGTAGACTCCGTTGTTAACGTCTAAATAGTAAACGACTGCATAACCCAAAATCAGGAAAAGCCCTGCTGCTATAAAGGTTGCGTAACGAAGCGCAGCAGCAGGGTCATATCTTTCCAGTATTTTCATAGAGAGGATGCCTATGATGGATGCAACAAGCCCTACTGTAATCAGGACAATAGGTAAAGACATCAGTGCGGATGATGACCCAAGTTCAGCCACTTTAGTGCCTGCAAGGGCAGTAGCGCCGATTGCAATGGTCGCAATAACAGAGCCGACATATGACTCAAAAATATCCGCGCCGAGCCCCGCCACATCGCCGACATTATCGCCGACATTATCTGCGATAACACCCGGGTTTCTCGGATCGTCTTCGGGTATGCCCGCCTCAACCTTCCCAACCAAGTCAGAACCCACATCTGCTGTTTTTGTAAATATGCCGCCGCCGACCCTTGCAAATAGTGCGATTGAAGACGCTCCCATTGCATAGCCGCTTATAATGGCAGCGGTCTCTGGTTTGCCATAGAGTAAAAAGAATATGCCTATGCCCACAAGTCCAATGCTTGCAACAGAAAGCCCCATAACAGAGCCGCCGAGAAATGCAATTGAAAGCGATTTTGCCGTATCAGGCTTGTAGAGATTTGCTGCCTGCGCTGTCCGGACATTTGCCTTTGTGGCAGCCTTCATGCCGAAAAATCCTGCCAGCATGGAGGACATGCCGCCTCCCACATATGCAATGCCTGTCTGCCAATTTATAAATATTGACAGGAGAATAAAGACAAGGGCTATAAATGCAAAAATGATTGTGTATTGTCTCCTGAGATAGACCATAGCCCCGTCATGGATCATTCCGGCTATCTCCCTCATCCTTTCGTTGCCGTCAGGCTGTTTTTTGATATAGCCGTATATCAGAAAGGCGGTAGCAAGACCCGTTATTCCGAATATTGGCGCAAAATTAGTTAACTGTTGCATGAATCCTCCCTGTTAATTTTGGAGCAAGGCAACCATGTTGCCGTTTTAACGCCGACACGGTCACGCTTAGCGTGACACGGTCGGCTTGCTCCATGCTTATTTATTAAACCTATTCATTGCCCTTTCAATGCCATCTTTCAGTATTACGTCTACTGCGTTCTTTGTTGTTTCCAGTATTTGCTTCAACAAATCTTTTTCTTCAGGATCAAACGGGCTCAATACATAATCCGCAACTATTTTGGAGATAGGCAACCGTGTTGCCGTTTTTACGCCGACACGGTCGGCTCGCTCCATAGGCCTTCCTATACCTAACCGAATCCTCGGGAAATTACCGGTGCCCAGTCTTTCAATTATTGATTCCATGCCTCTGTGGCCGCCGCTGCTGCCCTTTGGCCTTACTCTGATGCATCCGAGCTCAAGGTCAACATCATCGTATATGGTAATAATATGCGCTGGTTCTATATGAAAATAATTGGCAAGAGAGCTAACTGCCTCGCCGCTTAAATTCATAAATGTCTGAGGCTTTGCAAGTATTACTTCCTCACCCTGTATGATGCCCTTGCCCCAAATGGCTTTAAAATCTTTTCTGTCTAATCTAATTTCATTGGCATCAGATAGATAATCAACTGCCATGAAGCCAATATTGTGGCGCGTCTTACTGTATTTTGTCCCTAGGTTGCCGAGGCCGACAATGAGCATATTATTTGGAGCAAGGCAACCGTGTTGCCGTCTATTGTGGGTTCAGGTTTGCAACCTGAACCCAAATGTTCGGGAGCAGGTTATAAACCTGCTCCCGCGAGAGGAAAGGACGCCGACACGGTCGGCTTGCTCCATACCTACTTCTTTTTCTCTTCCTTTGCTGCTTCCTTTACCTCTTCTTTCTTTTCCTCTTCTTTTACCTCAAAGCTCTTTGCTATCTCTGCCTTTGCCTCCTCAGCTGTCTTTACCTCAACTTCGGCTGTTGGCGCAGAAACGAGGGCAATTGTGCTATTTGGATCGCCTATTACCTTTAACCCCTGAGGGAGTGCTAAATCTTTTACATGTACGGAATGCCCTATTGCAAGATGGCTAACATCAACATCTATCTTGTCAGGTATTTGGTTTGGCAGACATTCTACCTTTAATGTCCTGGCCTCGTGCTGCAATATGCCGCCGAGTTCAACACCCTGAGCCTTGCCAGTAAGGTGTATTGGCACATCCACAGTTATCTTGTGGTCCATCATAAGCTCATAGAGGTCAATATGAATAATATCCCTCTTTAAGGGGTCCCTTTGAAAGCCCCTGAACATTATAGTCCTGTTTTTCTTTTTATCGCCTTCAATCTTAAGATTCACAAGGACATTGCTCTTTGATTCTGTAGACAGGGCCTTTTTTAAATCCAATGCCTTAATAACCAAAGGCGTTGCCTCTTTAGATGCAGGCCCGTAGAGAATACATGGTATAAGGCCATCTTTTCTCATCCTTTTAACTACCCCTTTACCAAGGCCTGTTCTATATTGCGCTGTTAATTCTGTTTGTTCCATATTGCCTCCATTTTATGGAGCGAGGCGACCATGTCGCCGTCTTTACGGCAACGACTTTACGGCAACACGGTTGCCTTGCTCCCAAATTATACAAACAGCGAGCTTACAGACTCGCCGTAGTGTATCCTTTTTATAGCCTCTCCCAGAAGCGGCGCTACTGTGAGGGATTTTATCTTGTTTAATCCCCTGGCCTCATCATTTAGCGGAATAGTATTGGTTACAATCACTTCTTTTAACGGAGATTTTCTCAATCTCTCGATGGCCGGGCCTGAAAGCACCGGATGCGTGCAGCAGGCATATACATCCTTTGCCCCTTGCTTTATAAGGGCATCGGCAGCCAGTGTAATTGTGCCTGCTGTATCTATCATATCATCAAGCAGGATGCACGCCTTCCCCTGTATATCGCCGATTACATTCATAATCTCTGACACGTTTGGCGCTGGCCGCCTTTTATCTATAATGGCAAAACTTGTATTTAGTCTTTTTGCAAAGGCGCGCGCCCTTTCCACTCCGCCTGCATCCGGCGATACAATCACAGTGTTTTCCCTGTAATTTTTCTGTATATGCTCTAAAAGTATTGGCGTTGCATAGAGATTGTCAACAGGGATATCAAAAAACCCTTGTATTTGTCCGGCATGCAGGTCCATACATAGAACCCTTGATGCCCCGGCAGCAGCAATAAGGTCTGCAACAAGTTTTGCTGTAATAGGCGTTCTTGGTGCAACCTTCCTGTCCTGTCTTGCATAACCATAGTAAGGGATGACAGCGGTTATAGCATACGCAGATGCCCTTTTCAGCGCATCGAGCATAATCAAAAGTTCCATCAAATGTTTATTTACCGGAGAACATGTTGATTGAATTACATAAACCTCCATGCCCCTGACGCTTTCATTAATCTCTACGCAGACCTCTCCATCGCTAAAACTTTTTACCTCAGACTTTCCCAGAGATACACCAAGAAACTTGCATATATCCACAGCAAGGTTAATATTTGAATTTCCCGCAAAGATTTTAATTTTATCAAGCATGTTTGGACCGAGGCAACCATGTTGCCGTTGTATTTACGCCGACACGGTCGGCTTGCTCCATACTTTGGCTGGGGCGGGAGGATTCGAACCTCCGAATGCAGGAATCAAAATCCTGTGTCTTACCGCTTGACGACGCCCCAATGTGATTTCAGATTTTAGATTTACGATTTTAGATTTTAAATCGTAATTCGTAAATCGTAATTCGTAAATCTACAGTCCTTGCGCAATAAAAACAGCCATGTCTTTGAATCGCCGATCTTTTTTTATCTGCTCAAACGCCTTTTTTGCCTTGCCTTTATTCAAAAAAACACCAAATACTGTTGGTCCGCTGCCCGACATCAATGCCCCTGTTGCATCCAGCGCAAGCAGGGCGTCTTTTAATTCCTGGATTTCATAGTGTTTTCTGAGAGTTACAGCTTCAAGGTCATTTATTAAAAGCCTTTGAATCGCAACTATATTTTTAGAAACTTTTGAAATGTTTATATTAATATTCTCTATATTTTTTGTCAAGTTTAAATTTCGATAAACCCATTGGGTTGAGACTGGGAAGCCTGGGTTTATTAATACATACCAGAACTTAGGAAGCTCAACCGGCTCAAGTATCTCTCCCCTCCCTTTAGCAAGGCAGGGCTTTCCAACTAAGAAAAATGGGACATCTGAGCCAATTGCTAAGCCAATCTTTGCTAAATCATTTGCTGATAAATTTAAAGATGTAAGCTCATTTAATGCCATTAAAACCGTTGCTGCATTACTGCTACCCCCTCCAAGCCCTGCAGCAACAGGGATTCTCTTTTTTATCTTTATAATTGCCTTGTTATTTATACCAGTTGTTTTAAAAAAAGCCTCTGCTGCCTTAAATGCGAGATTTGTCCTATCAACTGGTATAGAGATGTTATCGCATTCAATAGAAATACCCCTGCCTTCCCTGATGTCCAGAGATATCTCGTCGTATAGGGAAATAGGCTGCATAAGTGACATGATATCATGATAACCGTCAGCCCTCTTTCTCAAAACCCTTAAAAAAAGGTTAACCTTAGCAGGTGATAAATAGGTCTGAATACTTGGCATCGATTAAAACTTTCTTGTGCATTATGAAACACATATGACCTTCGGTCATAAAGGAGCATGAAAATTTTGTAGGGGAGACCCTTGTGGTCTCCCGTTTGCGGGAGGGGACAAGCCCCTCCCCTACTTATGAATAGGGGTATTTACAGGTGAAACCATTGTTTCATTTCGTCATTCCCGCAGGCTTCGGGCGGGAATCCAGTATCAAAGAAATGGATGCCCGATAGAAACATTCGGGCATGACAAAGTTTTTTCAGGCCAAAAGGTATAAAAAGGTGAAAAGTCGGATACGACATAGTGTTGGCATGCTTAGCATGACCCGCTTAGCGGGTCATGCCGAGGAAAACCGCAGCCACGCTGAGCGTGGCTATGTCCCGCTTAGCGGGACAGGCGTACTTCTTTGCCGTACGTCGAGGCTTGTCATGAGCATAAGCGAAGGAACTCGAGGAGTCCAACGTAGTATAAAGACATTTATTGCGTCTGTATTAAGAAAAAACTGCCTTCTGGACAAGTTCTATAAACCATGCAGGCAGTATGCCTATTATGATTGTGCCGGCTGCAGCAATGGCAAGCGCAATGCGGGTGGCAGGGGTCTGGGCTAAGTCAAACTTATGTAGAGGCTCTTTCATATACATCAGCATAATAATACGAATGTAGAAATATGCTGATATGGCTGCGGTAAGTGCCGCAATAACAGCAAGGGCGATAAACCCTTTATGAATAAGGGCCATAAAAATGTAGAATTTGCCGACAAACCCGGCAGTAGGCGGAATCCCTGCAAGAGAAAAGAGGAAGATTAGCATCAGCAGAGCAATTCCCCTATGCACCTTTGCAAGTCCGGTATAGTCCTCAATATTGTCGCCAACAATCCCACCTTTTCTCATAATGATAATGGCGCCAAAGATACCCATATTCATAAAGGCATATATCAGCATATAAAGCATTACGCTTGCAATGCCATCTGAGCCGCCTGCCACAAAACCCAACAATGCATAGCCAGCATGGCCTATGCTGGAATAGGCCAGCATCCTTTTTATATTTGTCTGGACAAGGGCAACAACGCTGCCCAGAATCATAGTTACAACCGAGATTGCTGATATGAGGGCAATCCAATTGAGGGATACTGGTGAAAGGGCGTCCAGTAAAACCCTTAAAAATACGGCAAAGGCTGCTGCCTTTGAGCCAACAGACATGAATGCCGTTATGGAAGTCGGCGCCCCTTCATACGCATCAGGCGCCCACATATGAAATGGCACAGCAGCTACCTTGAAACCAAAGCCTGCCACCAGAAAAATGGTTGATAGGATAACTGCCGAATCAATATCGGTTTGTTTTTTAAGCACTGCGGCGAGTTCAGAAAGCTGGGTTGTTCCTGTCAGGCCGTATATCAGGGATATTCCATAAAGGAGAATACCTGATGAAAGGGCTCCAAGAACTATGTATTTCATAGAAGCTTCGTTAGATTTGATATCCTTTTTCATAAAACCTACAAGCATATATATGGGAAGCGCCATAAGTTCAAGCCCCAGATATATGGTAAGGAGGTCTGCGCCAGAGGCCATGAGCATCATGCCGCTTAAGGCAAATAGCATCAGGATGTAGTATTCGCTATGCTCTATCTCCTCAATTTTTATATAATTTATAGAAAGGAGTATGGCTAAAAATGTAGCTAAGTAAAAGAGCATCTTAAAGAATATTGCATAATTATCAACGATAAACATCTTGTCAAAGACAAGCAGCGGATTGCCTGCAATCCTCCAAGTTTCTCCGGCGGCTATGATTACAACTGCCAGCGACAGATATGCAACAAGCCGCTTCTGTTCCTTTTTAAGAAAAAGGTCAATGATTAGAAGGGCGCAAGCGCTGACAATAACAATTATTTCAGGAAGGCTTGCATAGATATTTATCATGTCGAATTTCATAATTGCTCCGAAAATCAGGCGGGGGATAAACCCCCGCGCTACGATTATTGTTGAGTGTTGGCAGGAGTTTCCTCCTGCCAACAATTGCCGTCAGGAGGAAACTCCTGACGGCACAATAATGTTTGCTCCGAAAATGCATATCCTATTATTGTAGGGGAGGGGCTTGTCCCCTCCCGATTCGGGCGGCCACAAAGGCCGCCCCTACATTTAATTTTCATGCCCCTTTGGCACGCTTAGCGTGCCTTTGTGAGCCGAAGGCTCGTGAGGGTTTCACCTGAAAATCCTCCATACTTACATTACCGTAGCGCCGACCCTTGTGGTCGGCTGTTTTCAGCGGGTTTTACACCTGTAATTTCTCGCTGCCTTGCCGCAGGGCGGTTCATTCCTTATCTTATCGCAAGCTGTTGCAATAAATGTTCTGAAGAGGCATGAAGTATATTCAGAAACGGTTTCGGATACAGACCTATCCAGATAACAAAAATTACGAGCGCAGCCATTGCAACTATCTCGCGCGCATTGATATCCCAAGCCTCTTTAACATGCTCATTTACCTTGCCTATAGCCACTCTTTTATACATACCTAAAAGATATGCGGCGCCCAGACCTGCGCCAATGATTGAGAGCGCCGCAATTATCTTGTTATAGCCAAATGCGCCTACGAGGATGAGCAGCTCTCCTATAAATGAGTTTGTTCCTGGTATAGCCATAGAGGATAGGGTAAATATTGCAAGGAATGTGGTATATATAGGCGCTACCTTTGCCAATCCGCCATATGCAGAGATTTCCCTTGTATGCGTCCTTTCATAAATAACTCCAACGCAGAGGAAAAGGGCGCTGGTGGTGATGCCATGATTCAACATCTGGAGTATGCCGCCTTCTAATCCATTTGTGTTATAAACAAAAAGCCCCAGTGTCACAAATCCCATATGGCTCACACTGGAATACGCAACTAACTTCTTTAAATCTTCCTGCGCCAAGGCCAGGTAACCTCCGTATATGATAGATATCAGAGACAGCAGGAGTATAGGCATTGTGAAGTAGTGTGACGCCTCAGGAAGCATTGGCAAGGAAAATCTCAGAAAGCCGTATGTCCCCATCTTCAAAAGTATCCCTGCCAGTAGTATACTGCCTGCTGTTGGCGCCTCTACGTGCGCATCAGGCAGCCATGTGTGGAATGGAAACATGGGCACCTTGATTGCAAAGGCAATGAAGAATGCGAGAAATACCCAAAACTGGATTGCAAATGGATACCTCTGATTCATAAGGGCAAGTATGTCAAATGTCTTGCCTCCTGCAAAATACAGGACAAGAATGCCGATAAGGAGCAGAACGCTTCCAGCGAGTGTATAAAGGAAAAACTTAAAAGCTGCATATACCCTTCTTTCCCCACCCCATACTCCAATGATAAGATACATGGGTATCAGCATTGCCTCCCAGTAGATGTAAAAGAGGAAAAAATCAAGGGCGCAGAACACCCCTATCATGGCTGTCTGCATGACAAGGATTGCAATCATGAACTCCTTTACCTTCTTTTCTATGGCAGTCCATGATGCCAGCACGCATATCCATCCAAGAAGGGCTGTCAGAAATACAAATAGCACGCTTATTCCATCAACTCCCATGGCATAGTTGATATTCCACGAGGGTATCCACGGGTAGCGCTCAGGAAACTGCATTCTGTGGGTAGATGTATCAAAGAAACAAACTATCGGGATGGATATAACAAAATCAGCCACAGTAAAGCAAAGGGCAGTCCATCTGATAGCATTATCATCCTTCATAAAAAGAAGAATGATTGCGCCTGCCAATGGCAGAAAGGTTACAAGGGTCAGTATTGGATAATTATTGAGGATATCTACCAAAGCTCCTCCTCTAAATGCTCTATAATGTATTGCGCATCTTCCAAAAGTATCTTAGCAGCCTCATCTTTTATACATTTGCCGTTCTGAGTATTAACGTCATTTACAAATGCAGCAAGCTGATTTTTTGCAGTATCAGAATGCTGCAATACAATCGCTGCCTCAATCACATCAACCCTCTTTAACAGACTTGCCATAATCTCGCCATTCTCTATCCATCCGACTCTATATGAGAGTGCTATGTCCTGCTTGAGGCTTAAAGGTGTTGCAAACCTCCTTACGGTCAATGATGGATGGACAGGGTCTTGGCTATAAACTACCTGAAATTTACTGGTTAGACCATTATCAACTATTCCTTCAAAGTCAAAATTTTTAATATCTTTCCCATTGATATTCTGCAACATAGAGACATCCAAACCAAATACCATCAAGGTGTCGCCTATCAGTTCTATTAAATGGTTTCCATTATTTGGTTTAATAGACGATTTTATTCCTGGGATATCATTGGCATCTGTAATGCCATAGCTTCCTTCAATTTCTGTGTAGCCTTGCTGTTTCCGCGGGTCATAGCCGAGTCTTTGTCCGTGAGAATTCGTTATAACATAATAGACTACTACGTTACTTAAAAGATGGCCTTTGTCAGTTAGCGCCTGAGAATTAATGCGAATCTCCGCATCAGCCCTGTCAATTTGAACAATAGTAGCAAAAAGCAGTAAAAGTGTTATTATCCTCATTGTCGCATCCGCTTTAAATCCTTGCACCAAAAATTTTTGGCGTCCCCGGTAAGCATGGTGGGGAGGAATTTAGAAGTCACACAGACTCATTCTACATTATCATGGTGTATACTGTGATAATAATCAGTATACCAAGCACAATACCTGCCGCATAGTGCGGAAGCAGCCCTGTCTGCGCCTTTCGGACTATACCGCCGATATACAGAATCAGATTTGCTATGCCATTCACAGCCCCGTCTACTATATGCTTGTCTATCTTGTGGCAGATATCAGCCAAAACATAAAGTGGATTCAATACTGCTGTATTTGAAAGATTGCTGACAAAGTTTTCGTATATAACAATCGGACCTTTAGCAATCCTCATAAATATGCCTGTGCCCTTTCTGTAGAACCAGTCTGTATCAATGGTCATATACGGTTCTGGCTTAAGCTTTTTTAAGAATAAGAAAAAGCCCAGGGCAGTGAACATGAGTATCCCAAGCGACCCTGTCACATGATCTCCTGTATATGGTTCAAAATCAACCGGGTATGGCAATATTGAATATAGCGGGCCAGGGAATATACCTATTGCAATACAAAGGAATGCAGCTATACCCATGCCTATGAGCATATTAATGGGCGGCTCTTTTGCCTTTATCCCTGAATCTTTACCATAAAAGGCATAGTAAGGGATTTTTAAGGTTGTAGATAGAAATGTGCCGGCTGATACTAAGACCAACAGTAGCGATATAATCGCCCTGTGGTCATGATTTGCTGCCGCAACTATCATGGATTTACTAACAAAACCACTGAATAAAGGGAAGGCAGAGATAGAAAGTCCGGCAATAACATATAGCACCATGGTAATTGGCATGGTCTTGTGCAGCCCTCCCAATTCTGAGAGCCTTTGCTTTCCTGTCATGTAAACTACCGAGCCAGCGCCCATGAAAAGGAGCCCTTTATAAATTATATGGGTAAATGCATGGGATACAGAGCCATTAAGGGCCAAGTGTGTTCCAAGACCAACCCCTGCCACCATATAGCCCACCTGACTTATAATGTGATAGGCGAGAAGCCTTCTCATATTATCCTGAAGGGTTGCATAGAAGACGCCATATAAGGCCATAAAAGTTCCCATCCAGACCAGGAGTTCTGTGTCAGGGAATGCCCTTATCAATACATATATTGCGGTTTTGGTTGTATATGCTGACATAAATACAGCCCCGGTTACTGTGGCCTCTGGATAGGCATCTGGAAGCCAGGCATTCAATGGCGGAACTGCTGCGTTCAGTATGAAGCCGATAAGGATGAGATAAAAGGCAAGGCTGCCATCCTTTTCAATAGGCCCGAAGAGTAATGACCCTGTATCCATGTAATGTAGGATAATGCCGCCTAAAAGGAATAGGCCTCCGGCAATATGAATCATTAAATAGCGGAAGCCTGCATCGATTGATTTTTTTTCTCCGCGGGCGAACACCAAATAAGCTGATGCAAATGCCATTATCTCCCAGAATATGAAGATTGTAAAATAATCCCCTGCAAATACTACCCCAAGCGAACTGCCGACATAAAGATAAGCTGCTATGTGCTCGCCGATTTTTTCAATATGTAGCGCATACACCATTCCGATGAAGGCCATGATGGTAAATACATAGGCAAAGCAGATACTCAGCTTATCCACCTTTCCTAAGATTATCTCCCTGCCGAGCAATGTAAATGACCAGTATTGGCCATCAGACATAGATGCTACAGCGAATATGGCAAGGGCTGGTATCAGTATAATATATATTTGTCTTGCCTTGCCTTTAAAGAATGGGATTAGAATCGCCCCAAAGATAAATAATATTCCGGGATGGAACCACTCAATCATAATAGTCCTCATCTTTCATGAGCCAGATATGGCCAATGAATTTGGAGACAAAAATAAGCAATACGCATGATATAAATCCATAAATGGCGCTCCAGCCAGGGATCTTATCCCATATAAATACGGCATGTTCGCGATGCACAATAAAGTCAGACGCAACAATAACAGCTAAGGTTATATAGAGGAGTTTTTTGAGTCTGCCTGTATTTGCAGGGTCGCCAAGGAAAAATAAAATTCGTTTCATCATATCATGCCTCTCACTTTCTCAACCTCTCATCTGCTATAAGGGAGTCCATAATAGAATATACATTTCACAGAGTGTCATTCCCGCATGTTTTTAGCGGGAATCCAGTAGTTTTTAATCTCTGGATGCCCGATTAAGAACTTCGGGCATGACGAACAAAAGGCGATAGCGTGTAAATACTATTATGGACTGATTTCTAATTGCATGTTTAATGCGGTATGCCAAGCGCAACCTTTGCCAACTGGACAAAATAATCAGGATACATACCCATAATTATTGAAATAATGCCTGTAATAAACAGGGGTATAGCCACCATCGGGATTTCCTTTACATCCTCATGGTGTCCTGAATCCAACCCCTGAAAGTTTTTATCAGGGGGATGATGGCTGTGGTTATTTTCCTTTTCAAAAAAAGCCTTGTAAGTAATTGGTAAAAAATATCCGGCATTTAAGAGGGCGCTAACAAGAACTACTATAAGAAAGAATATCTCTTTTGCCTCAATAGAGCCAACTGCAATATACCACTTGCTTATAAACCCTGCTGCCGGAGGCACGCCAATCATGCTTAAAGACCCTAAAAAGAATGCTGTCATGGTCCATGGTAGTTTTTTACCTATGCCAGACAGCTCGCTTATAAGGGTTTTATGCGCCGAGCAGTAGATGGCCCCGGCACAGAAGAAGAGTGTGATTTTTGAGAACGCATGGCTGGCAATATGCACGATTCCGCCAATTGAGGCTACTGGATTGAGCAGAACCACGCCGAGCACTACATACGAAAGCTGGCTCACAGTTGAATATGCAAGTCTTGTCTTTAAATTATCTGTAGTTAAGGCATAAATGGAGGCCATAATAATTGTGAATGACGCTATATATGCAGTCACTATCCCTAAATCCAGGCTGCCTAAAAGGTCTTGCCCAAAGACATTGAGGACAACGCGCAATACACAGAACACCCCCATCTTTACAACTGCAACAGCGTGTAAAAGGGCGCTGACAGGCGTTGGCGCCACCATTGCCGCAGGAAGCCATGCATGAAACGGCATTATGCCTGCCTTGGCAAAGCCCATCAGATATGAGAAATATACTATTGTTAGAAGAAGGGGCGATGCTGATACATTTGCCAACAATCCTTTAGGCATGAAATCAAGGGTCCCTGCAAGATAATATGTCAGGACAACTCCAAGCAACAGGAAGACCTTTGATGTTCCAACAAGATAAACAATATATTTTTTGCTGCCTTCCCATGCCTCTTCTGTTTCCTTGTGATAGACCAGAGGGTAGGTTACAAGGCTTAAGACTTCGTAGAATATGATAAGTGTGAATAGGTTTGCTGAGAATGCGCCGCCCACTGCTGCTGAGAGGCTTGTTGCAAAACAGGCAAAGAACCTGGTCTGGCTTTTTTCATGGGCGCTCCGCATATAGCCTACAGAATATACGGACGCAAATACCCATAGAAATGATGATATGGTCGCAAAGACCATGCCAAGCGCATCTACCTTGAATTTAAACTCTATGCCAGGAAGGATAGTAAATAAATTTAGCTCAATGGTGCCGCCGGATAAAATGGTCGGGGCCATGGATGCCACGATGGAAAACTTTATGATGGCTGCCACGAAAGAGACCGTGTCTCTGACATTTGGCTTTTTATCAAGCGCCAGTATCAAAAAGGCTGTAACAAGAGATACAAGCACAGCAAGAAGAGGTCTTATGGATTGAATTGTTTCCATAGGAATCTTGATTACACCGATTATAAAATGGCGATTACACAGATTGAAACCGCTTCTTAATCTGTGTAATCGTCTTAAAAAATCTGTGTAATTGTATTGTTTATCCTTTCATTATATTCATATCATCAACAGTTACAGTTGCCCTGTTCCTTACTAATGCAACAAGTATGCTGAGCGCTACAGCAACCTCTGCCGCAGCTACGGTAATCACAAATATCGCGAACATCTGGCCGCGAATATCCTGAAGGAAGTATGAAAAGGCCACCAGATTGATATTTACGGAGTTCAGTATAAGTTCTAAAGACATAAGGATTATGAGTAAGTTTCTCCTTAAAAGAATGCCGGCAATGCCTATTATAAAGAGTGTAGAACTTAAAATTATATACCAGGAAAGCGGTATCATATGTCGCTTCGCTCCATTATAAAAACAGAAGTTAAGAGGTTAAGGGGTTGAGAAGTTAAGAAAAAAACTCAACTTCCTATCTTCTCAATTTCTCATCTTCTGCCTTATTTTATCTCCTTCCTTCCCATTACTATAGCAGCCATAAGGGCTACAAGAAGGATTACTGAGACAATTTCAAAAGGCAAAAGATATGTTGAAAACATGGCCTTGCCTATCTCCATAACGGTGCCATCCAGACTGGCTTGCGCCATTTGTATATCAACCAATTTACTGTCTGCAAGCGTAAATACAATTTCACCGATAAGGAGCAGCAAAAGAGCTATTATCCAGAATCGTCCGCTGGGTAAGAAACTTGTGATAACAGCGCGTTTGATATCCAGCATCATTATTACAAAGAGGAAGAGCACCATTACCGCTCCTACATAGATGAAGACCTGGACAGCAGCCAAGAAGGGAGACCTTAAAAGGATAAATACGGCTGCCACCTGAAAAAGGCAGACTATAAGCGCAATGGCGCTGTGCACAGGGTTGCGCACAGAAACTACCGCTAATGCTGATATAACTGCTATTGCTGCGAATGTTAAGAAAAATAGTTTTTCCATATCGTGTTCACGAAATTGCAAAATGAAAATTGCAAATATTAAATTGTAAAATTTGTCTTCTACCACCACCTCTTCTTTTTACTTAAATCGGGTTTAACCTTGATTCCTTCATCATTTCTTATAAACTTTGCCTTCACAACAAAGCCACCTTCAAATTCAGCAGGTATATCTCTTGGTGTGAGAAGTTTTTTCTTGTCGGCAATGGCACAGTCTAATGTAAAACATGCAAGTTCATAGTCCCGTCCCATCCTTATAGCTGTTGTCGGACAGGCATCTTCACAAAACCCACAGAACAGACATCTTACTAAGTTTATCTCATATACCTTTGCAATCCTGTCAGAGATACCCCTGGGGACAGATTTCAAATCTGTCCCCACATCTTCCATTGGTATGACTGTGATGCATTGAGTTGGGCATACCTTTGCGCAAAGCTCGCAGGCAACACATAGTTCACGGCCCTGTGAATCCCTGTTTAGTGTGTGAAGGCCCCTGAATCTCTGATAGGGGAGCCATTTTTCCTCATCAGGATAGCGCATAGTAATGGTCCTTGACACATTATACTTGAATGTCAGAGAAAGGCCTTTAATAAAATCTATAAAAAATATCTTTTTTAAAAGATTCACCCCGTTAGACCCCTCTTACCCAGATAGAACTAATACAAACGCAATAAGTAAAGTGCCATTGCAGGGAGTAGATGCTGTAGGGGAGAGGCTTGTCCTCTCCTGTTTCTGCGGGCGGACACAAGGCCCGCCCCTACACTGTCTACAATGATAATATAACAACATTTAATGCGTTTGTATTAATCTGGAATTTTCTTCCATTAGTATAAAAATGAACTGCTTGATTAGGTCTAACGGGATTCATATCAACAATAATCCTGTAATTAATATATTAAGTAAAGACAACGGCAATAGAATCTTCCAGCCGATAGTCATAAGCTGATCATAGCGGTATCTCGGCAGAGTAAATCTCAGCCACATAAAGAAGTAGATAAATACCGCCACTTTGCCAATAAACCAGAAAATAGGTGGTATTAGATTGTTCAATGTCTCTGGTACTAATGGCGGTGAATTCCAGCCACCAAAAAAGAGTATTACAGACAGGACAGATACTGTCACCATAGCCAAATACTCAGTAAGCATAAAGAATGCAAATCTCATTCCGCTGTATTCAACATGATACCCAGCTGCCAAAGTGCCTTCATCCTCTGGCAGGTCAAAAGGTATCCTGTTTGTTTCTGCAAGCGCTGCTATCAAAAATATTATAAAGCCAAGCGGCTGATAAAAAATGTTCCAGTTAGGTAAAATGCCGAGTATTGCGCCTTTCTGGGTATGTACGATGTCTACAAGGCTCAAGGAGTTTGCAATCATTACTACGCCGACACATGAGAAGGTCAGCGCAATCTCGTAACTTACCATCTGGGCTGATGCGCGGATGCCTCCCAGAAGCGCATATTTGCTGTTGGATGCCCATCCGCCGAGCATTATCCCATAAACAGTAATGCCTCCGATGGCGAGCACATACAGTATGCCTACATTCATGTCAGCTATATGTAGGCTAATCTCTTTATTTATAAAGGGCACTGTCACGGTATTTCCAAATGGTATAGTTGCGTAAACAGCAAATGCAGGAACCATGGCCACAATAGGTGAAAGTCTAAAAAGCCATTTATCAGCCTTATAAGGTGTAATGTCTTCTTTAAACATAAGTTTAATCATATCTGCCAGAGGTTGTAATACGCCATGAGGGCCAACCCTAAATGGCCCAAGTCTTAACTGTATATGACCGGCAATCTTTCTCTCCAACCAGGTCAATGGAAGCGGTAGGCTAAAGAGTATCATACTGACTATAACGACCTTTACAATTATTAAGGCCACTTCTATGAGTGTATTGACGTCAGGCATATGAACAGTTTGAACCGTTTAAACTGTTTAAGCTGTTTAAACCGTTTTATCTCCTTCTTCCCCACATATAATTTATCATCTCAATATATCTTGTATTCATTCCACGAACGATTGTATGGATAGTAAAGATTATATTCTTAAGAATTTTGTAAACCATCCTTGGGTTAGTATCTACGAGCTTTTCAAAATCGCGCTTGTCAATCAAATAGACCTCAGTGTTTGATATGGCAATGATGGTGGCAGAACGGGGCCTTTCATCGAGAAATGACATTTCGCCGAAAATATCCCCATCCTTCATCATTGTGAGCGTCATGAGTTCTCCATCCGGGGCTGCCTTGCAAGCCTTTACCTCTCCCCTTTTTATGACATACAGAGAACTCCCATCTTCATTATCCTTGAATATGATTTCGCCTGTTTTATAATTTTTCTTGCTTATAACCTTTGATATAACCTTAATTTCATCGTCAGAAAGGTCAACAAAAAACGACATATCTCTGAGAACCTTTGGGTCTACCATTTGATACCTCCTTATTGAAAGTAGACAGTAAGCAGTAAGGAGTAAGCAGTAGCTGCCTACTGCATACTGTCTACTGCTTACTGATTTTCACCCTTGGTATGCCTTCTCCCTTTTTAAAGAAGCAGTTTACAGGGACATCTTCAAAATTCTCGGGAATAAATGCAGTTCCTTTCAGAGAGCCTTGCTTTACCCTTACTCTTAATACAGCCTCATGATGTTTGCCCTTTACGATAACCCGATCACCTTCCTTAATGCCAAGCGCTGCAGCGTCTTTATCGCTTATTTCCACGAATGACTCAGGCAGAAGCCTTTTAAGCACATCAGCCTTTTGTGACAATCTGCCTGAATGGAAGAGATGGTTGCCGGTGATTAACAGGAATGGGTAGTCATCAAGATAAGGGTTCGAGGGTTCGAGGGTTCGAGGGTTCGAGGGATTGATTTTTGTTTCACTTGACCCCTTGACCCCTTGACCCCTTGACCCCTGTTTTTCAGCCCCATGCCCCTTTACCAACACCCCTGTATTGTTTAAACTGTCAAAGGATATATCCTGATAGCCAGGCGCTTCTTTTCTTATCTCTTCAAACACATCCCTTGCAGATTTATATTCAAATCCGCCAATACTGCTTAATATGCTTAAATCCTCCCTTGCCGCTTTAATAGGTTGAAGCGCCCGCCTCAGACGCTGAAGCCTTCCTTCCTGATTTGTCCATGTCCCTTCTTTTTCAGCATAACTGGCGCCAGGCAGAACAATATCTGCCATCTTAGCGGTTTCTGTTAAAAACATGTCCTGAACAATAATAAAGCCTGCCTTTGACAGCGCCTCTTTTGCAAATTTTGCGTCAGGATACATTGAAACAATATCTTCGCCAATTATATAGATTGCATCCATCTCGCCTTTTGATGATGCCTCCAGAATGCCAGTGCAGTCCATCCCATCACTATTTGTTTTCTTATAGCCAGGCAGGAAGGATGGGTGCACTCCCATATCCCATGCGCCCCTTTGGTTGCATCTGTCGAGCAGCGGCATGACTTTTATGTTTTTGCCTGATGCCTTGAGGGCCTTTGCCAGATTAGCAATGCCTAAAAGCATTTCTTTGCCATTTGCAAATCTCAGACTATCTGTGCCCAAAAAGATTGAGATAGTAGATGCTGTTTTCATCCTTTGGGCGATGGTTGCAATATCGGACTCTGAGACCTGCGAACCATCGGTCTTTACAGCCTGATTTTGCAGGGCATTCAGAATACCTGAGATGACAATATCTTCGCTTCCAGGCGTGTGCTTGAGCGAGATGGTTGCAGAGCTATCAAGCTTTATCCTCCTTGGATAAGCGAGTATCAGGTTTTTTCTTTTGTCTGCTGCTGTAGTTCTTATCAAATAATCTGTTATTGGATTTTCGTCAGATATAGAAGACCCTATAATGAATATAAGGTCTGCCTTTAATGCCTCAAATATCGAAGTCCCGCCTTCTGACAGATTGCACGCATTAATCAATGCATCGGTTGTTCTCTTGTCTGTCCAGCGACTACCTGAGTCAATATTATTTGTCCTGAATACATTGCGCATTAGTTTCTGAAACAGGTAAAGCTCTTCGTTGGTAAGTCTTGCTGATGCAATACCTGCGATTTTCTTTGCGCTGGAAAGTTTGTTTTTGGCTTGAGATATGGCCTCTTCCCATGAACATTCTGTAAGCCTTCCGTTCTTTTTTGCCATAGGTTTGGTCAGTCGTTTTTCGCTCTGTATGAAGTCATAGCCGAACCTTCCCCTTGCGCAGAGCGTCTCTTTGTTTATACCTGTCTCAATCTTACTCCTGACCCTTAATACACTGCCGTTCCTTGTGCCAATAGTAAGCTGACAGCCTGTAGCGCAAAAAGGACATACTGTATCTGTTTCAACAAGATCCCATGGTCTCGATTTATATCTATAGGGAAGGCTCATGAACGAACCAACAGGGCAGACCTCTATACAGTTGCCGCAGTGGTCGCAATCAAGTTCTTTATTTAAAAAACTGGTTTCTTTCAGCATTGCGCCTCTGCCAATTCCTCCAAGGGCCTTGGCGCCAACAGCCTCATCGCATATCCTTACGCATCGCTCACAATGTATGCAGCGATTATGATTCTTCACAATAACAGGGCTTAATATCTCGTCCTTTTCATGAAAGCGCCTTTTCCGTTCTGCGAACGGACTCTGTCGTGGCCCGTATTTGAAGGTAAGGTCCTGCAGCTCACACTCGCCGCCCTTATCGCAAGTAGGGCAGTCAAGCGGATGGTTTGCAAGCAGGAATTCAAGCATAGATGCACGTGCAGTTTTGACTGTCTCATTTTGGGTGAAGATCTCCATGCCATGAAGAACAGGCGTTACACATGATGGCTGAAGCTTTTTTTGGCCAGCTATCTCAACAAGGCACATCCTGCATGAACCGAGTCTGCTTAACCTTGCCTGATAGCAGAAGGTGGGTATCTCAAAGCCTGCCTGACGTGCGGCATCAAGGATTAGTGTGCCATCCTCTACTGTTATCTCTTTTCCGTTAATTTTTACGGTAGCCATAATAAATATAGTTATGAGTTCTGAGTTTTGAGTAATGTAGCGTCGGGGTTTATCCCCGACGAATTCGTTGCCCATAAAGGGCAACGCTACTGTTTTTTCGCTACACCATACACCTCTTATTTTTTACATGAAACTCAAATTCATCTCTAAAATTCT
This sequence comes from Deltaproteobacteria bacterium GWF2_42_12, assembly GCA_001797665.1. Lineage (GTDB taxonomy): Bacteria > Desulfobacterota > GWC2-55-46 > UBA9637 > UBA9637 > UBA9637. Next base: position 22,310 of record MGQA01000036.1, read on the forward strand.
TTAATGCCCCCCTGAGCGCCATTACAGCGCCATCACCAAGAGGGCAGAAGGTTCTGCCAAAAATATTTCCACAAAGCCTGTCAAGGAGCTCTATATCGCCATTCTTACCCTGTCTGCTCTCAATCCTGCGGAGGGCTTTGTATGTCCAGTCTGTGCCCTCTCTGCAAGGTGTGCATTTGCCGCAGGATTCGTGTCGGAAAAATTCCATTGTCCTCATAGCAACCTTTACAATACAGGTTGTATCATCCATAACCATGACCGCTGCTGAACCAAGCATTGTGCCTTTAGCAGCAAGGCTGTCAAAATCCATTGGTGTGTCCAAATCCTTTTCAATCAGCATTGGCGCTGATACTCCGCCTGGTATAAATGCCTTGAGTTTTCTGTTGTCTCTGATGCCGCCAGCATGTGTGTATATCACCTCGCGCGCCGTAGTTCCCATCGGCAATTCATAAAGCCCCGGTTTTTTAACATGACCGCTTACGCCAAATATTTTTGGGCCAGGGCTTTTCTCAGGGCCAATGGATGCAAACCACTTGGCGCCTTTGTTTATGATGTGCGGGACACATGCAAGCGTCTCTACATTATTTATAACAGTTGGTTTGCCGAACAGACCGACCTGGGCAGGGAAGGGCGGTTTTATCCTTGGCTGTCCGCGTCTGCCTTCTATTGATTCTAAAAGCGCAGTCTCTTCGCCGCATATATATGCGCCTGCGCCCCTGTGGACATAAATATCACAGTTAAAATCTGAGCCTAAAATGTTCTTGCCTAAAAATCCCTTCTGATATGCCTCAGAAAGAGCCTCTTCTAATCTGTTTGCGCCAAATGCAAATTCACCTCTGATATAGATGTAGGCTGCTGCTGCGCCGATTGCATAGCAGGCTATAATCATGCCTTCTATAAGCTCATGCGGATCTTTTTCAATAATAGCCCTGTCTTTAAATGTCCCTGGCTCACCCTCATCTGCATTACAGCACAGATATTTTGCTATTGTGGGGTCTTTTGTAATAAAGCTCCATTTGAGGCCTGTAGAAAAACCTGCGCCGCCACGTCCACGAAGGCCAGAATCCTTAAGCGTCTGGATAATTGTATCCGGCTGCATCTTTAGAGCGCTGGAAAGCGCCTTATAGCCCTCATTTTTTAGATACACATCAATCCGATGGGAATCGGCGGTGTTTATGTTTTTTAGAAGAATAGGCTCAAACATATCTGGGGTCAAGGGGTCAAGGGGTCAAGGGTTTTGCTCTTACCCTCGAACCCTTGATCCCCGGAACCCTTTATTTTAGTCCTTTCAAAATCTCCTCTATCTTTGCATCAGTCAGATTCTCATAATAGTCATCATTTATCTGCATCATGGGCGCTGTGCCGCACGAGCCGAGGCATTCTACCTCAGAAAGTGTAAACTTATTATCAGGTGTTGTTTCCCCTTTTTTTGTGCCGAGTTTTTTTGAAAGAACTTCCACAATATGTTCTGCTCCAAGAAGTGAACACGAAACATTTGTGCATACCTGAACATGGTATTTGCCAACAGGCTTTTTGTTGTACATCGTGTAAAATGCTGCAATCTCATTGAGTTGGACTGTTGATATGTCCAATATAGAGGCAATCTCCCTTAATGCCTCCTCTGTAAGATAGCCGCACTCCTGCTGAGCTATCATCAGCGCATCCATTGAGGCAGAACGCTTTTTTGGATACTTGGCGATTGTCTTTTTAATGTTTTCTATGGTCTTGTTTGAAAGCATATATTTTGGATCAAGGCGACCATGTCGCCGTATTTACGCCAACACGGTTGGCTTGCTCCATATCACTTATCTACCTCTCCAAAAACTGGGTCAAGGCTGCTTACAATGGCTATTACATCTGCTAAATACCCACCTTTGCACATTAGATTTGTAGCCTGAAGATTCGCAAAAGAGGGCGCCCTTATCTTTACCCTGAATGGCCGCTCTGAACCATCGCTGACAATATAAAAACCTAATTCGCCTTTTGGAGATTCAACGCATGCATAAGCCTCGCCCTTAGGAACCTTGAATCCGTGCGAAATAATTTTAAAGTGATGGATGAGCGCTTCCATATTAGTTTCTATATCTTTTCTCGGCGGAAGAACTACATCAGGCATATCAATACAAGGCTTGCCATCTGGCATCTGTTCAAATGCCTGCTTAATTATTTTTGCAGATTGTCTCATCTCTTCCAATCGCACGATATATCTATCAAAGCAGTCCCCATTTTCGCCAACAGGAATATCAAAATTAATTCTGTCATAGACAAGGTAGGGCTCATCTTTTCTTATATCCCATTTAACCCCAGATGCCCTTGCAACAGGTCCGCTTATGCTGAGGTTAATTGCCTCTTCGGCTGTCATAACGCCAACGTCTTTATTTCTTTTCAGCCATATTCTATTGTCTGTTAGAAGTTGCTCGTAATCCTTTATTCTTGTTGGAAGGAGTTCTGCAAATTCAAGACACTTTTCTTTAAAAAGCGGCTGGACATCATATCGGACTCCACCTATCCGCAGATAATTGAGGGTCATTCTTGCGCCGCAGAGCATCTCAAAGAGGTCCAGTACCATCTCCCTTTCCCTGAATGCATATAGAAGGACAGTCATTGCGCCGAGGTCAAGGGCCCATGCGCCAATGCACAGCAGGTGGCCTGCAATCCTTGAGAGTTCTGCAGCTATTACCCTTATATACTTTGCCCGTTCAGTTACTTCTATACCCAAAAGTTTCTCGACAGCAAGCACATATGCAAGATTGTTACTCATCGCAGCCATATAATCAAGTCTGTCCGTATATGGAACGAATTGGTGGTAAAAAAGGTTTTCAGCAATCTTTTCAGTGCCTCTGTGGAGGTAGCCTATGTCAGGGTCTGCCTTCAAAATCGTTTCGCCCTTCATGTCAAGAAGAAGGTGCAATACGCCATGAGTAGACGGATGCTGCGGACCCATGCTTAGGGTTATCTCTTTTGTAATTATATCTTCTTTTTCTGCCATGTATGGCAGCCTTATGACATTTGGCATATTTTTTGGTTCTTTCGTGTTTTAAACTCTGCTCTGCTCCCTTGAGTCGTCACGATTTTTTTTCCTCTCCGTATGGGTTATATCTATCTTTATATCCTTTTAATGGGTAATCCTTTCTCAAAGGAAAACCCTCCCAATCCTGCGGCATATATATCCTCCTAAGGTCAGGATGCCCTTCAAATTCAATGCCAAACATATCGTAAGCCTCCCGCTCTGCCCAGTCTGCTCCTTTCCAGATGGAGGTAACAGAGGGAACTGCTTCTTCTTCCTCAATCTTAACCTTTAACCTTAACCTGTGTCTTTGGGGGATTGAATAGAGGTGATATACAACCTCAAATCTTGGATTTTGAGGATAATAATCGCTGCCAACCACGTCTGAAAGAAAGTTAAATTGAAGGGCAGGGTCTTCCTTTAAGAAGCTACATATCTCTATAAGGATATCCTTCTTTATGAGATGAGATACCGCATCTCTGAAAATAACCGTATCAAGGATAGCCTGACCAAACTTTTCTCTGATATTTTTTACCAGGATTGAATCGGGGCCAACTGCCATGTCGCTTTGCTCCATTGTAAAAACAGAAGTTAAGAGGTTAAGGGGTTGAGAAGTTAAGAAAGCAGTCTCAACTTCCTATCTTCTCAACTTCTCACCTTCTGTCTCATCTGCAACCTTCAATTTACACTTCACATTCATTAAGAATGTTGTCTCGCCTCGTATCGTGCAAATACCGAGGGCATCTCTTTTCTTATCTTTTCCTGAAGCATTAAAAACCCGTATATAAGCGCTTCCGGTCTTGGAGGACAGCCCGGGATAAAGACATCCACTGGCACTACAAGGTCTGTGCCCTGGACAACTGCGTAAGTATTGTATGGACCGCCTGCTGATGCGCATCCTCCTTGTGCAATAACCCATCGAGGCTCCGGCATCTGGTCATAGAGTCTTTTCACAGCAGGCGCTATCTTTTTTGTCATTGTGCCTGCTATAACCATGACATCACTCTGCCTCGGTGACGGCCTGAATACCATACCCAGCCTATCAGTATCATAACGGGAACAGCCAGCTGAAATCATCTCTATTGCGCAGCACGCAAGGCCAAATGTCATTGGCCATAGAGCCGACCTTCTTCCCCAGCTTACGATGCCATCAACAACCGTATCCATCTTGGTAGTCTTTGCTATTGTAGCAACAACTTTTCCTGTCACATTGACTATGTCGTCAAGGGTTGTAAATTGCACTAGCCCTTCTAATGGATTCTTTGCTATACCCATTCCAGCGCCCCCTTTGCCCAGACATATATAAGTCCTACCAATAATATAGCTATGAATATAAACATCTCTACAAAGGCGACTATTCCAAGTTCCTTAAGGACAACCGCCCATGGGAATAGATACAGTGTCTCTGCATCAAAGACTAAAAAGAGGATTGCTATAATGAAGAAATGCACCTTGAAATGGCCTCTGTCAGCATCGTTGCCAATAGGTTCCATTCCGCATTCCCAGGGACTTAGTTTATCTTTGTATGGATTTTTTGGACTTACCAGTTTGTTGACGAATAGAACTGCCGAGGCAAGGAATACAACAAAGCCTATAATAATTAAGACAGGAAGATAAGATAAAAGCATTATCTGTCACCACCTAAATTAACCCCTGACAAAACCGTGTTTTGCTAAAGGCAGGCTTTGTTCTTTGCCGAGGATAATTTGTTAAGGACTTACTATGTAAAACAGAAGGCCTTCTATTGTCAAGAGAAAAAGTTGGCCCAAAAAGGTATTGACCTCTCTATTTGTATACTGTATATAATATAATTGCAGCGGAGAAATGCAATTAAAGCAATTAAAGCATTAATATTTGTAGTTAAACCAAATACCTTGTTCAAACTCCCTATGCCAAAACCTTTGGCGCAGGGATAATAATCTCGGAGGCAAGACTATTAGCAGAATTTTAGATTATCCATTTGAAAAGCCACCTACCTTAAGGGAAAGGATTGTTGATTTTGTCAAAGAGGCTATAATAAAGGGAAGGCTCAGGTCTGGTGAGCGGGTGCCAGAGCCAGAGCTTGCCGAGAAGTTTGGCATAAGCAGAACCCCTATACGTGAGGCATTTCGACAGCTGGAGTCTGAGGGATTTATTACATTTACTCCAAGGAAGGGGGCGGTTGTCAGTCCTATAACAGAAAAAGATGTGAAAGAGTTTTATGCCATAAAGGGTATGCTCGAAGGTTATGCCGCAAAGATGGCGTGCTGCAAACTGAGCGGGGAAGACCTAAAGAGGATGGAATACCTGAATTCACAAATGGCAAAATGCGCTGAGAGGAATGATGTGCAGAACTTTTTTAAACTGGATAATCATTATCATGATGTATTTTTAAAAATATGCGGAAATGATAAATTATACAATCTGGTTCATACACTTGTCCAACAGTTTGAACGCTTCAGGAGAACCTCTCTTTCATTGCATGGCAGGATGCAAAGTTCCGTTAAACAACATACCGAGATTTTAGAGGCATTCAAAAAGAGAGATGTGGACCTTGTAGAAAGGCTTGTAAAAGCCAATGCAGAAAAGGGCGGTGAACTGCTGGTGCAAGAGATATTAAAGGAAAAGATTTGATATGGCGCTCATTACATCCCCAGAGGCTGCTGCCAGGCTGGCCAGGACAATCCTTTCTGACATTGCCATCTATAACAAGGAAAAGGTAAAGGAAGGATTAAAAAATGACAACCTGTTTGAGGTGCTGGAAAAGGAATTAAAGGAAGGGGAAGATCTCTATAAAAGTAGAGTTGACCCTACGCTTCTGAAAAAGACCAACTTTTTCAACAAGGCAATTGTTGATATCCTTATAAAGAGGAGCGGCGATGTAGAGTCTGAAATATGGTAAACCCTTAACTACAATTGCAAATATCAAAATGCAAATTGCAAAATGACATGAAGATGTCACCCTGAGCGAGTGAGCCTTTAGCCCTGAGCAAAGCGAAGGGGAAGGGTCTCGTAGTTCCTTCGTTACACTCAGGACAAGCTTCGGCTTCGCCTCAGAATGACGCTCTTGGCGCCAATTTGCACTTTTCATTATTTCAATGACCCAAACCTTCACAGTTACCCCTTCTGATGCAAAGACCAGGCTGGATATATTCCTTCTGCAAAGACTTCCTGACTTAACCAGGTCAAGAATAAAAAACTTAATAGAGGATGGGTTGGTATCTCTTAATGATATGCCGGCTAAGGCAGGGGTTAAGGTAAAGGGCGGAGATGAGATAAGTATTACAATACCAGAACCCCAACCAGTGAAGGCAGAACCTGAAAAAATCCCTTTAGATATAATCTATGAAGATAAGGATGTAATTGTCATAAATAAACCACCTGGCCTTACAGTGCACCCCGGCACAGGCCGAGCAAAAGGGACTCTGGTAAATGCCTTACTTTACCATTGCAGAGACCTTTCCGGAATCGGCGGCGAGCTGCGGCCTGGCATTGTGCATCGCATTGATAAAGATACCTCTGGTGTTCTGGTGGTTGCCAAGAATGACAAAAGCCACCAGTTTCTTGCAAAACAATTCAAGGAACATTCCATTAAAAGGAGATATCTTGCTATTGTCTCTGGATATGTTAAGAAAGATGAAGGGACAGTCGACCTTCCTATAGGAAGACATATATCAGAAAGAAAAAAGATGTCTGTCCGGACAAGGAAAGGGAGGCGGGCAGTGACACATTACAGGGTGCTTAAGAGATTCCCTTTTCATACACTCCTTGAAGTTACTCTTGAGACAGGCAGGACGCATCAGATAAGGGTGCATCTTTCAGCCATACATCACCCTGTTGTGGGAGACCCTGTTTATGGAAAAGAGAATATTCCATCCGGGCTTTCACAAAAGGCAATCATGCTAATTAAAAATCTCAAGCGTCAGGCCCTCCACGCAGAAACACTTGGTATCATTCATCCTGAAACAAACGAGTATGTGGAATGGACAGCGCCCTTACCGAGGGATATGGAGGCTATTATAAATGCCCTGGAGGAAACTTGTTAAAACATGGCAATGGCATAATCTACGCTTCATCTCCTCTTTTAGGGAGTGTAGTTTTCATTGCCCATGGTTTTCTCTCACGAATAGGCGGCATAAGCAAAGGCCCATTTTCATCTTTGAATTATGATGTAAGAGAAGGCGACAACAAGGTAAATATAGAACATCATAAAGCAGTAGTTGGAAGGCTGTTTGGCTTTGAAGCAAAGAGGCTTTTAACAATCAATCAGGTCCACGGAGACGATGTCTTGGTAATTGACAAACCAGTGAAAAATATTTCTGATATGTCTAAAACCTCAGCAGATGCTATAATTACAAATCAGTATGGTGTTGCCATAGGGGTAATGACAGCAGATTGTGTTCCCATTATACTGGTTGATACCGTTAAAAAGGTAATTGGGATGGTTCATGCTGGTTGGAAGGGGACTGTAAAAGGCGTTATTCCCAGGACCCTGGAAAAGATGGTAAAACAATTTGGTTCTGATAAAAAGGCAATATTGGCAGCAATCGGACCATCCATTGGACAGTGCTGTTATGAAGTGGATAGGTCGGTTGTAAAAGAGTTTGGAGTCACGGGTTCCGATTCTGGAGATAATGAATTTATAAAAAAAGAGGGGGATGGCTGGAGGATTGATTTAAAGAGGGCAAACCTTAATCAGTTGCTGAGCGCAGGTATTTTAGAAAAGAATATATCCATGGAAAGCATCTGCACATCCTGCAGAAACGATTTATTTTTCTCTTATAGGGCTGATGGGAAGAAGACAGGAAGGCAGTTGAATTTTATAGTGATGAAGGGGAGTTGATTGCCACCGGCGGCTTGAAACTGATGAGTTGTTTCCATAACTTTAGAGGCATACTATGCCAAGAACTAACGAAGCGGCAGACACTGATCCCTGCTTAATACCCCTGCTTACTACTACAGGGGTAGGCTCTGCAGAGCCTGCCCCGTACTTGATACGGGGGACAAGTTTGAAGGTAATTGAAAGGTTACAGCTTTTCGGATGGAAGCGGGGAGGCGCCCTTTAGATATTTCAATTTTTTCCGTTTGACTCAAATAACCCTATTTGTTATCCTTTGCAATAAGATAGGAGGATACTATGGAAAAGGCTGCTTTGCTAAATGAGATAAAATTTATGGAATTAAAACTTCATGCCTTAAAGGCGCAAGTGGAGGCAGGAAAACCGGTGTTTAAGGCTCATACATCGGCAAATTTATACGGTCTGCTGAAGGGGAGCGATGACATAACCGTTGAGGACATTGAGGCAGTGAAGATAAAGGCCAAGGAGCCTGTTTAGTGTATATTGTTACAGATACACATCCGTGGGTTTGGTTCTTGACCGCAAGCCAGCGCCTTTCTCAAAAAGCCAAGTCTGTATTATCCGATACATCCAATCTGATTATTGTACCATCCATATAAAAAGTTGACTAAACAATTACACTTGTAGTATATTGTAAACATATGGAGATGGTTTTTGATTCTTCCACATTGATATTGCTGGCAAAGACTGAACTATTGCGGGGGGTTTCCGAAGATGTTCAAATAATAATCCCGAAAATGGTAGAGACTGAATGCACCTGCAAAGACACCTTTGATGCCAAATTAATTTCTACCCTTATTGATAATCGTAAAATTGAAGTTGTTACAGCAAATAAGGAATCTGCCGCCACACTGTGCAGAGATTTTAAAATTCATGCCGGCGAGGTTGAAGCGCTTGCTATCGCGTTGAAAAAGCAATTACCTCTTGCTGTGGATGATTTGCCGACTATAAAGGCGTGCAAGATACTAAACATTAAATTTGCAACAGCAATCCATTTTTTAATAAATACCACCGAAAAGGGGAGAATTGACAGGAAGATGGCATTTGTAAAACTTGAAAAACTATCTTTATATGGACGATACAACAAAAGAATAATAGACGATGCCGCAAAAAGGCTGAAAGGAGGCAAATAATGTCAGTAATAAGTTTAAGACTGAAAGACAGGGAAATAAAGAGGATCAACGAACTGTCCAAAATGGAACATAAAGATAAGTCCGCAGTTGCAAGAGAACTGATAGATTACGGCTGGGAATTTCTGATGCTCAAACTTTACAAAGATGGAAAGATGTCCCTAAGCACCCTTGCATCAAAACTTGAATTGTCTGTAAGCGAAACAATAGACCTTTTGGCTGAATTTGGAGTTGAATCTCCGATAGATTATGACGATTATTTAAAAGGGTTTGAAGTGTTCAGATAACCATGCCAAGAACAAACAAAGCTACGGATAAGGGTTTGAAAATTATTGCCCTCCGTTAGAAAAGTTTTATATTGGGGGTGAAAGACTACAATATCTATATTTAAACCCAAATATGTCATAACACCTAAAACCGACAAGGCACTATGTCTTAGTGTGACATGCTGTGACATTTTACTGTGACAAATATGCAATAACCCAAAAAATGCATTTGGTTTTTATTTTTCGGGGCAAACGCAAGATTTGAGCCAGAGCCTGCCCCTGAAAGTTTCAATCAGGGGACAAGGAAAAGATGGCTGGACAAAACGGAGCATACTGTTTTAAGTATGTGAGTATTTGGACAGTCAGCTTTGACGCCACGCTTAGCGTGGCTATGTCCCGCTGAGCGGGACGCAGTATTTGGCCAGAGCCTGCCCCTGAAGGTTTTTATCAGGGGATTGCGTTTGCCAAAAAATGCAACTGCATTTTTTGGTTAATCATCGCCATTCAGCTTTTGAGAAAATAAAAACATTTGAGGGTGTATAATGCTAATCGGTCTTACAGGCGGCATAGCATCGGGAAAAAGCCTTGTTGCAGGGGAATTGAAAAGGCTCGGCGCATACCTTATTGATGCTGATGAGATAGCCAGAGAGGTGGTAAAGAGAGGCCTTCCTGCATATAGTGAGATTGTTAAGGAATTTGGAGAAAAAATTCTGAATCCGGATAAGACGATAAACCGTAAGGAGCTTGGAAGGATCGTCTTTTCTAATCCAGAACTCCGCAAGAGGCTTGAACAGATAACACACCCGAGGATACGGAAGAAGATAGAGGCAGAAATATCAGCTATAAAAGCTAAAAATCCAAAGGCAGTTATTGTAGTAGATGCGGCCCTGCTTATTGAGGGAGGGTTGTATAAAAAGATGGATAAGGTAATAGTAGTCTGTGCGGATGAGAAAACACAGATAAAACGTTTGACAGAAAGAGACGGCCTTGCCATAGAAGATGCAAAAAACCGCATTGCAAGCCAGATGCCATTAAAAGAAAAAAGAAGATACGCTGATTTTGTTATAGAGAATGTGGAAGGAAAAAGTAGGGAGGAAGTAAAAGAGGAAGTTAAAAGGGTATTTGACCGGTTAAAAGACAAAAGGTAATTATATGGAACATCCATGAGCCATTGGCTCACAAAGTGGGACGAAAATTTAACAACTGTCATGCCCGAATGCTTCTATCCGTCCCCGAGTGGTTCTATCGGGGATAGAAACATTCGGGGACGCATCCAGCGTCTTTTGGATGTGATACGGACTAAAACAGAAAGACTCTGGATTCCCGCTAAAATCCTGCGGGAATGACAATCTTAATAAAAGAGGTGTTTTCAGGTGGAATTAACCATTGGTCCGGTCTTATTTGACTGGAAAAAAGGCGAACTTTTAAGATTCTATGAAGAAGTAGCAGATATGCCTGTGGACAGGGTTTATCTTGGTGAGGTGGTGTGCGCAAAAAAGAAAGGACTGAGTGTCAAGGAGTTAGAGGGGGTTGGAAAAAAGCTGGAGAGGGCAGGAAAAGAGGTGGTTATTTCCAGTCTTGCGGTTGTAAGTAATGAGGAAGAGTTAAAATTAGTGCGGGATATTGCGCAACTTCCCTTTTCCATAGAAGCAAATGACATGTCTGTGTTTAATGTATCTTCCACCTCCGACCTCCCACCTCCCACTCGCCAGCTTATCGCCGGTCCGCATATTACAACATACAATGTTCCCTCCATAGAATTTCTTAAAACTATAGGAGTCAATAGGGTCGTTTTTCCTGTAGAACTTTCAAGGGATTCTGTAAGCTACTGCATTCGGAATACAGGTGTTGATGCAGAGGTTTTTAGCCACGGCAAGGTGCCACTGGCCTTTTCATGGAGGTGCTACACATCAAGGGCTTATGGGCTTAATAAGACCAACTGCCAGTATCACTGCAAACAACATCCTGATGGAATGTTATTAAAAACGATTGAAGGCGAGCCAACATTTACTGTTAACGGAACATCTATCTTAAGCGCCTTAACATATACGCTCGTAGAGGTGATAGAGGATTTACAGGCCATCGGCGTAAAGGCAATAAGGATTTCTCCGCAATATAAATATACAAAACAGATTGTGGATATTTTTAGAAAAAGGATTGACGGCATTATCGGACATGAAGAAGGACTTGCAATGCTTAAAGAGACAAGCCCGCAGGGTTCCCCGATTAAAGCATTCGAGGACAAGTTTTGTAATGGGTGGTACTTTGGCAAGGCAGGAAAAGAATATTTGGCGGCTCCTAAAAAGTCCATCTGTGGAGCCTGTTCCGACCCGATATCCATTGGGGGGAGGAATCTTGTAACATAGCTTGCTCCGCTCCCTGCTTAATACCCCTGCTTACTACTACAGGGGCAGGCTCTGCAGGGACAGGCTTGCATATGGAGCTTTTTACTTTGCCGCTTGATACAAATGGCCTTAAAAAGGTATGTGAAAACCGATGAGGATATAATAATATGACCGACAGACATCCTATCCGTGAAGGCCAACTTATTACCGGAGCGCTGTTTAATGAGCCGATGCGTGTGGAGACCATAAAGTCTAACGGTATCAATACATGGGTTGCGGGCCTCGTAGGAACACAAACAGAACGGTTTCGCAAGGTCACACTCACTTCCAGCGACATTGAAGCACTTACTATTATTGATTCGCAATTCAACTATACCGGCGACGGACGACTTCTCCGTCTTGGTATTCAGGCATATTCTCTTGGAATTGCTTATGAATTTGACCCATATTTCGGCCTCTCTATCTCCCGTGTTGACCCGCTTCCGCATCAACTTGAGGCAGTCTATGACTATTTGCTTAAACTTGCCCGCGTCCGTTTTCTGCTTGCAGATGATGCAGGTGCAGGAAAGACAATTATGGCGGGGCTTCTTATTCGGGAACTTAAACTCAGAGGGCTTGCCGACCGCATTCTTATTGTCTGCCCTGCAAACCTTGCCTTTCAATGGCAAAGAGAACTTAAAGAAAAGTTTGATGAGCAGTTTTTGGTTCTGAAGGGGCAAGACATACGGGACCAATTTGGTGTAAACCAGTGGCTTGAACAGAAACGAGTTATTACCTCACTTGACCTTGCTAAACGCACAGAGATACTGCCAGGTCTTCGCCAAGTTCATTGGGATATTGCTATTGTAGATGAAGCCCACCATATGTCATGGACACCTCCATCACGAAAAACTGCAAGATATGCACTTGGCGAACTCCTAAGAGATACTACAGATCACATGCTTCTTCTCACTGCAACGCCTCATAAGGGAGACCCTGCCAATTTCAGCCTTTTTCTGCAACTCCTCGATGCCGATGCTTATGCGGATGTCAAGTCAATCCGTGAGGCAATGGACCGAAAACGTGCCCCTTTTTATTTACGCCGAACAAAAGAGGCAATGATATATTTTCCTGAACGGCAGCCTGACGGGACATGGGTGGCTAAAAAGATATTTACTAAACGCATCCCTCATACTGTAGATTTTCAAATAGACGGTACCGAATTAGACCTGTACAGGGATGTTACTCGCTTTGTGAAAAAACAGAGTGCCATGGCGGCTGCACAGGGGGATGACCCAAGGGCACGGGCTGTCGGCTTTCTCATGTCTTTATACCAGCGCCGTCTTGCATCAAGCACTTATTCATTACGTCATTCCCTTGAAAACCGCATAAAACGTCTTGAAGATGGTTTGACTCATGCACAGGAATTGGTAAGGCTTGCCCCACCAGAACTCCCAACCCCTGAAGAACTGGAAGAAATGGAAGAGAGTGAACGCGAGCATCTTGAAGAGATGATAGATGCCATTACCCTTACAGGAAATACCCAGCAGATTCGTGAGGAGATTAAAGAAATCAGGCAATTCGTTGCACAAGCACAAGCCGTAGAAGACTCGGGAGTGGAGGCAAAACTCTCCCGTTTAAAAGAACTTCTCCAAAAGCAAGGATTTTTCGACCATCCAGATAAAAGACTCCTACTATTTACAGAATTCAAAGATACACTTGATTACCTCATGAGCCGTTTGAAGTCATGGGGCTTTAGGGTAGGATGCATCCATGGCAGCATGAAATCCGGCTCACGGGATGAACCGGGCAGCCGTCTTTATGCAGAACAGCAATTCAGAGAAGGCAATATTCAGGTTCTTGTAGCCACAGAGGCAGCAGGAGAAGGCATAAACCTCCAGTGCTGTAATATCCTATTTAACTATGACATTCCCTGGAACCCCAACCGCCTTGAACAGCGGATGGGCAGGATACATCGCTATGGTCAACGTAAGGACTGTCTGATATTTAACTTTGTGGCTACAAATACGATTGAGGGACGGGTGCTGCAGCGCCTATTTGAAAAGCTCCAGGAGATCAGAGATGCCCTTGATGACGATGCGGTATTTAATGTGGTGGGAGAGGTTTTGCCCTCTGCCCATATAGAGCGGGTGCTCAGAGACTATTATGCCGGTCAATTGGGAGATGCCGACCTTGAAGAACGGCTCCTCAAAAATGTTGATGCAGAACAGTTTCGCGCTATTTGCCGTAACGCCCTTGAAGGACTCGCGTCTAAAAAACTCAACCTTGAGATGCTTATTGAGCGAAGGGCTCGTGCCCAGGAACATCGGGTGGTGCCTGAAACTATTGCCCGGTTTATTCGGGAGGCAGCCGAGTATATCCCTATCAATATAAAATTCATTCCGAATCTTTCCCATACATTTGAACCCGGAAGAACCCCTTCTGTGCTCAGACGCTATGAAACCGTACCTGACTGGAAACTCCCTGCTTTAGCAAACAGGTATCCCCGATGCTCAACTGATAGAGAGACTGCCGAAAAAAATAGCATTGAATGGGTTACACCAGGCCATCCCCTGTTTGAAGCAGTTCGCAGGCACACACTATCTCTGGCACAGGAGTCTTTTGGGAAAGGGGGGTGTTTTTATTCACTTCAGCATGATGCTCCGGCAAGACTTGACTTTTACCGTGCACGTGTAGTTGATGGCATTGGTAACATTATTCATGAAAGACTCTTTGCAGTTGAGATTACTGAAAATGGAGAGCCCTGTCTCCGTGAGCCGGGAATACTTGGAAATTTCATACCTGCCAAAGAAATTGAAAAACTTCCATCTGTTTCTATGATGTCAGAGTCATCTGAGTGGCTTAATGAAAATGCCCTCAAACCCTTTATTGAAGAGGTCAAGGCTGAGCGGCTTGCCGAGGTAGAGCGTATCTCGGCACATATAGAGATGTCCTTGACTGAATTACTGCAAAGGGTAGATGAAGAGATTGGAAAGGCAGCGGCAGAGGTTGAACAAAAGGTTCAGGGCGCAGAAGGACGGCTTGCACAGGCGGAGGCCCGGCATTCAGAACTTTTTAACCGCCGTGAAAGAAGGCGGGAGGAACTTAATCGCCAGAGTTCTCTATCGCTTCAGGCAGTGGAACGAATTGCAAGCGTTATTATTCTTCCACATCCTGAGAGCGAGACCCCTGAAGTAAGACGGCTGAGACCCAACTTTGAGACTGAGGCTACTGCAATGCAGGCGGTGATAGAATACGAACGTGCACAGGGTCGTCAGGTCTTTGATGTCCATGAAAAGAATTTAGGCTATGATATTACAAGTCTTGACCTGAACTCAGGCGATTTAAGGCTTATTGAGGTTAAAGGCATTGGTGATACAACGGGAACCATTCTCCTAACTCCGAATGAACGGCGCGTTGCCGAAGACCGCAGGGATTGTTACTATCTTTATGTGGTTACCAATTGCAATACAGAACCTCAGATGCAGGAGCCAATCAAAGACCCGGCAAGGTTTGAATGGAATGAGGTGACAAAAGTCGCACATTACTACCTATCGGTTGATGCCATGACCAAGCCGATGCAGGTTAAAGAGGATCAGTCTCCTTATGGGAAATAGGTAATATCTATTCAAATAGGTAATGAATTAGGTAATGTAGCTTGTTGGTTTTGACAAGATAATAATATCACGAAATGCCGAAGTGATAAGATTATAAAGAAAGGTTGTAATATCAATTTGTGCCGCAGGCTGTGGCAGAATTGATGCTGTATGAGAACCACTATGGATAATAATATCTCAAGAGTTTTGACCGGTTATACTGAGCTTTTGAATACTTTAAAAGAGCGGATACGCAAGGCCCAGATACGGGCAACCTTGTCAGTAAACCGTGAACTGGTGTTGCTTTATTGGCAAATCGGTCAAGAAATCCTTACAAGACAGGCAAGGGAAAACTGGGGTTCAAAGGTTATTAACCGCCTTGCTGCTGACCTTAGACGTGAATTTCCTGATATGAAAGGATTTTCGTACAGAAATCTAATTTTTATGCGGGGCTTCGCCGAGGCTTTTTCTGACAAGGCAATTGTGAAACAACTTGTTTCACAAATGCCATGGGGGCACATCATCCGCATAATGCAATTGGTCAAAGACTCCTCTGAACGTGAATGGTATATCCGTCAAACTATAGAGAATGGCTGGTCACGAAACATTCTCGTATTGCAGATAGAAAGCAATCTTTACCACCGGCAGGGCAAGGCAATCAGTAATTTCAGAAAAACGCTTCCTTCGCCGCAGTCCGACCTCGCTCATCAGACCCTAAAGGACCCTTATATTTTTGATTTTCTCACTCTTGACAAAGAAACTCACGAACGTGCTGTTGAAAAAGAACTTGTCAATCACATCACGAAATTCCTCCTTGAGCTTGGTGCTGGCTTTGCTTTTGTGGGTAAACAGTTTCATCTGGAAGTCTCAGAACAGGATTTTTATATAGACCTCCTCTTCTATCACACGCGTCTGCATTGTTATGTTGTCGTAGAGTTAAAGACAGGGGACTTCAAGCCTGAGTATGCAGGGCAAATCAATTTTTATCTGTCAGCCCTTGATGATATTGTAAAAGCGCCTGAAGATAATCCCTCTATTGGAATCATCTTATGTGCCACAAAGGATAGAATTCTCGCCGAATACGCCCTGCGTGATATGAAAAAACCTATCGGTGTGGCTGAATGGAAAACAAAACTTACTCGCTCTTTACCGGCAAAACTGAGGAAAAACCTGCCGACAATTGAGGAGATAGAGGCGGAGTTGGGGAAAGAGAGCAAATAACTTAAATGATCCCAAAAGAATGCAAACGTCTTGCCGAAGTGGATTTCCCGATTGCGGTGGTTTCAAAGCATTCGGCGAGGGAGAAGTCTATCAGGCATGGGCATCCGAGCACACTGCATTTATGGTGGGCAAGGCGGCCCCTTGCGGCGTGCAGGTCGATGCTTTTGGCGCTTCTGCTTCCAGACCCGTGTGACCATCACTGCCCGGCGGATTTCAAGGAAAAGGCAAGAGGACTTCTGCCCAAGGTGCAGGGAACTGCCGGGCCTAAAGATATGGATTTACGGCACGCGCTCCTGAAATTCATAGGGGACTTTGCCAACTGGGACTTTTCGACTAATCCGGCTTATCTGGAAGTATCACGCGGGCTTGTGAAGGCGGCGCAGGGAGAGGAGCCGCCTCTTGTTGTTGACCCCTTTGCGGGCGGAGGCTCGATTCCTCTGGAGGCGTTACGTCTTGGCTGTGAGGCTTTTGCGAGCGATTTGAACCCGGTTGCCTGTCTTATACAAAAGGTAATGCTTGAGGACATCCCGCGCCACGGCCCGAAGCTGGCCGAGGAACTGCGGCGAGTTGGTGCGGAAATCAAGAAAGCCGCCGAGAAAGAGCTTACGGAATTTTTTCCGGCCGACCCGGACGGGGCAAGACCGATAGCCTATCTATGGGCAAGGACTGTCAGATGCGAGACGCCCAACTGCGGGGCAGAGATGCCGCTGATGCGCTCTTTCTGGCTCTGCAAAAAGCCGGGGCGCAAACGCGCCCTGAGATATAAGGTCGTTCAACCAAAAGGCAAACCTCCAGAAGTCGAGTTTGAGATCTTCGAGCCTAAAACGGATAAAGATGTTCCAGATGGCACTGTAACAAGGGCCAAGGCTACCTGTCTTTGCTGCAATATAGTCCTTTCACCCGAGCGTGTGCGCGCACAGCTTTCTGCTCAGCGGGGCGGAGCGGATGCGGTCTTTGACGAAAAGGGCAACCGGATTGGCGGTGCAAGGCTTTTGGCCGTTGTAACGCTCCGGCCCGGCGAGACAGGACGGCAGTACCGTCTGCCGATAGAGGCGGACTATACGGCTATCTGGAAAGCAAGAAAGACGTTGGAGAAAATTACTAAAGAGAAACTACCGAATGGTTTATGCCCTGTGCCGGATGAGCCTTTGCCGCCAACTAATACAAATTCGTTTCGTATCCCAAATTATGGCATGAAGCAGTGGTCAGATGTTTCTACAGCTCGACAGAAAATTGCCTTGTCCACCATGGCGCAAAAAGTTAATCAATCCGATAGCGATAGTAATCTAAAAGAATTATTGGCGTTAACAGTTGGGCGAAGTGCCGACTTCAATTCCAGCCTTAATAGCTGGGCTACAGGTGGAGAATTCATTAGAAGCACTTTTGCACGTCAAGCACTTTCTATGGTGTGGGATTTCTGTGAGGTAATGCCATTTTCGCCAGAGTCGGGCGGATACGATGGAGCTGTCGATTGGATAGGCCGGGTAGTTGATGCTTTGTCTCCTTTGGCAGAAAACATAGGCCAAGTTCAGCAAGCTGACGCTTGCGAATCGCCATTGCCAGATCAAGCCGTGACCGTATGGTTTACCGACCCGCCGTATTATGACGCTGTTGGCTATGCAGAGCTATCTGATTTTTTCTTTGTATGGTTGAAACGGGCGCTACTCAATCATCCTATGCTTAAAGACCCATATGATTTGAACAATCCTCTTGTTCCGAAACAGCGGGAATGTGTCCAGGATGAAACTTACTCATCTGTTGACGGCAAACCAAAAAACAGCGCATTCTTTGAAGAAACAATAGCTTGTGCCTTTGCTGAAGGTCGTCGTGTCGTCAAAGATTGCGGCATAGGTTCAGTAGTTTTTGCTCACAAGTCAACCGAAGGCTGGGAAGCTCTTCTTTCCGGCATGATAAAAGGTGGCTGGACAATTACAGGCTCTTGGCCTATTGCTACAGAGAGGCCCGGACGACTCCGCTCTCAGGAATCCGCCGCTCTCGCAACCAGCGTCCACCTCGTCTGCCGTCCTCGTCCTGAGAACGCGCCTGTTGGTGACTGGGGTGAGGTTCTTCGTGAGCTTCCCAATCGCGTCGGTGACTGGATGGAGCGGCTCCAGACAGAAGGTATCCGCGGCGCAGACCTCGTCTTCGCCTGCATAGGCCCGGCGCTTGAGATATTCAGCCGCTATTCAAAGGTTGAAACAGCAGACGGGCGGGAGGTTAAGCTTGCCGAATATCTTGAGAAGGTCTGGGAGGTGGTCGGTAGAACAGCGCTTGAGCATATACTCGGAACAGCCGAGGCAAAAGCCCGCAACGGCGCCGCCGGGGCGCTTGAAGAAGATGCCCGCCTGACGGCCTTATTTTTATGGACGCTTCAAAGCACAAATGGGGAAAAAGGAAAAAGTAAAAAGGGAAAAGGTAAAAGTGAAGACGAGGAGGGCGAGGAAGTTGAAGAAGGGTATGAGGATGGTGAAGCACCGAAAGGAAAGCCAAAAGGTTTTAGTCTTGTGTTTGATGTTGCTCGCCGCTTTGCCCAGCCTTTGGGCATTCATCTTCCTGAATGGGAAGGCCGCATAATCAAGACGGAAAAGGGCGTTGTCCATCTTCTCCCTATCTCAGAGCGTGCAAAAGTTCTCTTTGGTGAAGAAGGCGCTGATGTGGTTGCAGACATGCTGGAGAAAGACCCGGCATCGGCGCAACTTTCACTTTTTGAAAATGCAGAGGCATCGGTGCCTGAATTAAAGGTGCGCGGCCGCAAGAAGAAGAAAGGTGCGGATATTTCAGATGAGCAGTTAAAAACGCGCCGCGAAGCCACAACGCTCGACCGCGTCCACGCAGCAATGATCCTTCAGTCCAGCGGCAGGGCAAATGCCTTGAGGGCACTGCTTAAATCAGAAGTGGAAAGAAGCCCTGATCTCTTGAGACTTGCCAATGCGCTCTCGGCATTGTATCCTAAAGACAGCGAGGAGAAGCGCCTCCTTGATGCAATGCTTTTGGCGGTGCCAAGATAGCAAGAAAGTAAAAAGGAAAAGGGCAAAAAATAAAAGTAAGTTTACTTTTTACTTATCTGGAGGAGTCTATGGAACCCTGGTATAAGGTAGTCATACCCCGTAAGGAAGTCCGGGAAGGTCGTTCATTTAACCCGGATGAGTTCGCCATAGCCCTTGAGCAGGTTGTGGCAGGGACAGCGCCTGAGGATTACAGTAAGCCAAAACAATTCTTCGCGCGCACATGCTTTACAAGGGCGCTCAGGGAACATGCAGGAATGGTTTTAAGGCGGCTGGCAGGAAAAACCGAAAACACGGCGCCGGTGCTTACCCTTATTACACAGTTTGGCGGCGGCAAGACTCATACTCTCACATCTCTTTATCATATAGCCAGAACTGGTGATAAAGCGGCCAGTTATGCAGGCATTTCAGACCTTATAAAAGGCGCAGGTCTTACAGAAGTCCCGCAAGCAAAAGTTGCCGTCTTTGTAGGTAATGCATGGGACCCTCGTGAAGGGCAGGAAACTCCTTGGATTGACATTGCCCGGCAGTTGGCCGGCGAAAAGGGCATTGAAACGCTTGGAACATCTGCCAAAACCACACCACCCGGAACAGAAGCGCTTCTTCGACTCTTTAAGGCAGCAAACAGCCCTGTCCTTATCTTGATGGACGAAGTATTGAACTTCTTCAACCGTCATCGGAGCATGGCAGAGCCATGTTATGCATTTTTCGACAACCTCTACAGGGCAATGACAGGCACCACGCATGGCGCAATGTTAATCAGCCTGCCCAGAAGTCAGGTGGAAATGACAGACTGGGACCTTCAGTGGCAGGAGAAGATAACCAAAGTAGTTAGACGTGTTTCAAAAGACCTGATAGCAAACGATGAGGCAGAAATCAGCGAGGTAATACGCCGGAGGCTGTTTGAGGATTTGGGAAGCGATAGAATACAGAAGAATATCGCAAAGGTATATGCGGATTGGTGCTTTGAAAGGAGGGCTCAGCTTCCGCCGGAATGGACTGCTGTAGATACTGCAACGACAGAAGCTAAGGCAAGGGAGTTTCTCAGGACACGGTTTGAGGCGTGTTACCCATTCCACCCGGCGACCCTTTCGGTTTTTCAGAGAAAGTGGCAGGCGCTTACACAGTTTCAGCAGACGCGTGGAACACTTGCAATGTTTGCCCAGTGGATTTCATGGGCATATCGTGAAGGATATCAGAGGGCACGGCGCGAGCCGCTTATTACCATCGGCTCTGCGCCGCTTGATGTGTCTGAATTTAGAGGGGTTATCCTTGGTCAACTTGGTGAAATGCGGCTTGTAGCAGCTATCGAGGCAGACATTTCAGGACTACAATCCCATGCAAGGGCTCTCGATGCAGATACCAAAGGGCCGCTCAGGGATATACACAGTCGTGTGGCTACAACGATTCTTTTTGAGTCTTCTGGCGGGCAGGTAGATAAAGTAGCACACTTACCCGAACTACGATTTGCGCTCGGTGAGCCGGAAATCGATACCACTTCGATAGACAATGCTGCACTTGCCTTGGAGGCAAAGGCATTCTTTATTCGTAAAGTAGGCACAGATGGCTTTCAGGTCCGATATCAGCCTACCTTAAAGAAGGTGGTAAGCGACAGACGTGCTTCCTTGGATGAAGACACAGAGATTAAGCCGATAATGCGGATGCTTATTCAAAAGGAGTTCAGCAGAGGAGCAAGCATCCCGATAGTTCATTTTCCAACAGACAGTGCGGAGATACAGGATTCTCCTAAATTAACGCTTGTAGTAATTGAACCAGAATCAGAATGGAATGGAAGCGGTTCATTGCGCCAGCAAATTGCCGAATGGACAAAACAGAGAGGTAAGTCACCGAGACTTTATCCGGGGTCGCTTGTCTGGTGCATTAGAAAGCCGGGGCGGGAACTGAGAGAAAAGGTAGAGCTTTGGCTTGCGTGGAAACGAGTTGAGAGAGAAGTTGCAGAAGGCACCCTCGGAGCGGATTTTGACCGCACTGACCGTTCCGAAATTCACTCTAAGGTAACTGATGCTGAGGAGGCGGCAAAAGATGAAGTCTGGGGCGGGTATCGTTTTGTAGTGATTTCTGATAATCAAGGGGTTAACGGTCTCAAGGTCATTGACCTCGGGGCTGGCCATTCAAGCAGCGGAGAGACCCTTTGCGGAAGAATAATTACAGCATTGAAATCCCAGGCTCTGCTTAACGAATCTGTCGGCGCCGGGTATATAGACCGCAATTGGCCTCCTGCTTTGAAAGAAAGCGGTGCATGGCCACTTATGAGCCTCAGGCAGAGTTTCCTTAATGGGTCTTTAACAAGGCTTCTTGACCCTGATAGTATATTGCGTTTCAAGATTGTTGAGTTTGTTGGGCGTGGAGATTTCGGTTTAGCATCCGGGCAAAAGCCTGATGGAACTTACGAAAGGGTCTGGTATAAGGAACTCATCGCACCGGAAGAAGTATCATTTGAATCTGGAGTCTTTCTTTTAAATAAAGGTAAAGCCGCCGCCATTAAGACAGGGGGCGCACCTGTTATAGTAACACCTGCCGAGCCGCAACCGGAACCAATTTTACAACCGATTCCCGGGCCAGGGGCCGAACCTGAAATTGGAACACGTACTCGCACCCTTCACCTTTCCGGGACTGTTCCGCCTGAACTATGGAATCGTCTCGGGACTAAAATCCTTCCCAAACTTAAGTCAGGGGCTGAGCTGCGTGTATGTGTTGATTTTCGGGTTACATTAAATGCAGCCCTTGTCAGTAATATGAAATCCGAACTCCGTGTTATACTCGATGAGCTGGGTTTGTCGGACAAGGTGCAAATTGAGGAGAGTTAAAGCATAACAATTTCACCCATTCATACTGAGAACCCCATATTTCTTGTTGCTATGTGGAAACCTGGCGGGTCGAATGCCTTGGTCGGGGCCGGGGGCGCTTTGGAGGAAAAGAGGTAATATCTCTAAAAGTGGGTAATAAAGAGGGTAATATTACGAAATAGCGGGCTGTTGATAAGATAATCATATCACGAGTTGTTGAAGTGATAAGATAACCCAAATCTTACAGGAGGACACCATGACTGACATACTTGATAAGGCAATATTAATTGGATTGGGCTTGGAGAAAAGAATAAAGGATGTTTTGAATGAGTTGGCGAATCCAGCTACGAGTCATGCATTATCAAAAATTGCCTAAAATCGCGCAAAGTGATATATTCAAATTGGATGCAAATGGTGGAGGTATGTTATGAGTAAAAAAGAATTACTAATACATGAGATTGAGCAGGTTCCAGACTTTCTCATTGACGAAGTGATGGACTTTGTTCATTTTTTAAAGACAAAGGCAATTACAGAAAAGCTGGATACTGCCATTGCCAGCGAATCCTCTCTAAAAAAAGACTGGTTAAGGCCGGAGGAGGATGAAGCGTGGCAAGGTTTATAAAAGGCGATATTGTTGTCGTTCCTTTTCCATTCTCTGATTTAACTCAAGCCAAAAGGCGCCCTGCCTTAGTCATCACAGCATTGGATGGTGATGACTTAATCCTTTGTCAGATAACCAGCCAATCTATTAAAGATAATTATGCAATCCCCATAGATGATAGAGACTTTGCTAACGGAACCTTAAAACAGCCAAGTAATGCACGACCCAACCGCTTATTTACAGCTGACAGTCATATTGTCTTGTATAAAGTAGGCAATCTTAAGCCAGACAAACTAAACCAGATTATTGATAGAATAATTGAAATTATTCGTAAATAAAAATTCTCAGAATTTGAGAGTACAGAGGGAGGCAGAACATGACCGATATATTTGACAATGCCATCCTGATTGGGATGGGTTTGGAGAAAAGGGGTGTGAGCAAAGAGCCTCAGGAACGGTTTAAACAAGCTGATTATGTGATATAAGGACAATGGAGATAATGCTTGCTAATAAGGGTATGGCGGAAATGGTAATGGGTTTGTTAGGGCGGTTGTAGTAGTGAGGGGTAGTTTAGATGCAAGTTAATTGTTGTAAGTCCAGTTTTTGGACTTTGTTGGGGTTAAGATGCCAGAGGTATAATCCTCCAAAAAAAACCCAAAGCGCGCTTGGTGTGATAAATCGGATTTTGGGAATTCTGCAATAAGAAACTTTGTTATTGCAGGATAAGGCATAATTCTGCAATAATAAGCAGCGATATTGCAATATCCATCAATAAGAAAGAGGTAGGCATTGAACCCAAAAGATTTTGAATTTTCCCAGACAGGCAGGTGTATAAAGACATTAAACGGATACTGGGCATTTGTGCCAAATCCATTACCTCCTGTTATCATGTATGACAAAAACCTTATCAGACTGCTTTCTGAGGCTGACAGATTATTAGGCGAACTGTCAGGGACAGGGAGATTGCTGCCTAACCCCTATCTCCTCATCGGTCCGTATGTCCGCCGTGAGGCGGTTTCGAGTTCGAGAATCGAAGGCACGCAGGCATCCCTGAGCGACCTTTTTTTCTATGAGGCGGCTAAATTAGAAGAACCCAGCGCGCCTGATGTAATGGAAGTGCATAATTATGTTCAGGCTATGGAGTATGGAATTAAACGTCTCGCGAAACTGCCAATCTCCCTGAGGTTGATTAACGAGATACATAAAATTCTGATGAAAGGAGTAAGGGGCGAACACGCGACCCCTGGAGAAATTCGTCGCAGCCAAAACTGGATAGGCCCTCCCGGTTGTACACTCAATGAAGCCACTTATGTCCCTCCTCCAATAGAAGAAATGAAAGAGATATTGAGCGCATGGGAGAAATACATCCATTCAAGTCCTGATGAGCCGCCCTTAATACAATGCGCCATGACCCATTACCAGTTTGAAGTGATTCATCCGTTTCTTGACGGCAACGGCCGTATTGGAAGGCTTATAATTACCTTTTTCCTCTACGAAAAGGGATATCTGACTCAACCACTTCTATATCTGTCTGCCTTCTTTGACAAATACAGAGAAGAATACTATAACAGCCTGCTTGCCGTGAGTCAGAGAGGTGACTGGCGCGGGTGGATAGACTTTTTTTTGCGTGGAGTAATAACCCAGTCTCAAGACGCCATATCAGATGCAAAAAAAATACTTGAACTCCATGCTGAATATCAAAATATTCTTGAAAAAACAAAGAAGATTCCTGAATCAGCCCATAGATTGATAGATGAACTTTTTATCAATCCTGTCATTGCTATTTCGGGATTGAGCAAAAAGTGGAATATTTCTTTTAATTCTGTAAAAACAGGGGTAAAGAGGCTTGTGGATTTAGGAATTCTCCGTGAGGTCACAGAAAGGAAACGCAATAAACTTTTTGTTGCCACAAAATTAATGGATTTATTGACCGCTAAAAGCAAAGGAGGACACCATGACCGACATACTTGACAAAGCAATATTAATTGGCTTGGGTTTGGAGAAAAGGGTAAAAGATGCCTTGAATGAGCTGGTAAGTGAGGGAAAAGAGGCAAAGACAGGAGAAGGTGGAGAACTTCCACCAAAACAGGAATTGGAAAATAAATTGGTAGATGAAGGGGTGAAGGCCGTGAGGGAGCTTGTTGCTACGGTGAAGGCAGGGAAGGAAAAGGTTGATAAGGAGATAGAAGAGGCGGTAAAGCATCTCCTGGAAAAGTTTAAGGTTGCAACAAAGGATGATATGGAGATAATAGAAAAGATGGCACAGGTGGCAAGGGAAAAGGTGGATAAGCTGGAGAAAAGGATCGAAGAGTTGGAGAAAAAGGCCGTGAATCGTGACCGTAAGCCGTGACCGTAAAGAACTACGGACACGAATAACGGACATGGACAACGGTATTCTTTATGCAAACCAGAACCTATCAAAACATACGCCGGCTTCATAGGATAGTAGCCATCCTCATCAAGTACGGCTTTGGCGGGCTTGTAAAGGAGCTCAAGCTCTTTCCATTCCTCTCTTCATTTGAAAGGCTCTTGTTTTTCAGAAGGGCAAAAAAGGAATTAAGCATACCAGAGAGGATAAGACTGGTTCTTGAAGAACTTGGCCCTACATTTATAAAGCTCGGCCAGGTGGCATCCACACGAGCAGACCTTCTGCCTCCGGACTGGCTTGAAGAGCTTAAAAAGCTTCAGGATGCTGTGCCGCCGTTTTCCTTTGTAAAGGTGAGGGAAGTGGTGGAGCATGGCCTCAAGGCGCCGCTCCATGAAAAATTTAAGACCTTTGATGAAGCGCCTTGCGCATCTGCATCTATTGCACAGGTGCATTATGCAATTCTGCCTTCTGGCCAGGAGGTAGCGGTAAAGGTAAAACGGCCTGGCATAGATAAAATCATAGAGTCAGATATTTCTGTAATGCACACAATTGCATATCTTCTGGACAGGTATGTGCCGCAGGCAAAGAGATACAGAGCTATGGAAGTTGTTGATGAATTTGCAAGGGTCATACATAAAGAACAGGATTTCACCGTGGAGGGTTCACATGCCAGCAGGTTTGCAAAGATGTTTGAGGACGACCCGACGGTCAAGATACCAAAGGTTTTCTGGGACTACACAACCAACGAGGCGCTTACTCTGGAGCGGATTTACGGCACGCCGCTTGATGAGACTGAAAAGATAAAGGCCCAGGGCCTGGATGTCCGAAAGATTGCAGAAAACGGCATAAGGGCATTTTTCAGGCAGGTTTTTGAATTTGGATTTTTCCATGCAGATTTACACCCTGGGAATATCTTTGCAAGCCCTGATGGCACTATCATCTATCTTGATTTTGGGATTATGGGGCGGCTTGATGAGAACTTAAGAAAATATCTTGCAAGCCTTCTATTTTATCTTGTAAAGCAGGACTATTACAGCATGGCGCAGGTGCATCGTGAGATGGGGCTTATTACTAAGGAAGTTGATATCCATGAATTTGAGGATGCCTTGCGGGATATTTGCGAACCGGTATTCGGACGCACGCTGGAACAGATAAACATGTCTGAGCTTATAATGAAACTCATCCGCACAGCGCGGCGCTTTCAGATGAGGCTTCAGCCAAATCTCCTGCTTTTACAGAAGTCTATGGTAATAATTGAAGGTGTTGGCAGGCAGATTTATCCTGATGTGAATATGTGGGAGGTCGCAAAGCCATTAATCTACAAATGGATGCTCAAGGAAAAGGCCTCGCCAAAGCGGATTTATGAGAGGGGCAAAGGCAGGGTAGAAAATTTTGTGGAAATGGCTACAGATGTGCCGTATCAGGTGCATTCTATTTTAAACAGGACTCTAAATGAAGAATTAAAGATTGGTTTTGTCCATCATAAATTGGATGTGTTGTCAGATGAAATAGGTAATCTTGGCTATAGAATTGCTAATGGGATGATAATTGCGGCGCTGGTTATAGGCGCATCGCTTCTCGCAATAGCAAACAA
>MGQA01000037.1:0-4975 GCA_001797665.1 Deltaproteobacteria bacterium GWF2_42_12
TGTCATACCAGGAAAACACCTTTACCATCCGCTTTTCAATAACCTTTGTCAGTTTTGCATCAAAGATGGAAGAATGACTGCTCCTTCTATCGACTCTTTGGTCGCCGCATCTATGATTTTACCTTTCCATGTTCAGGCGGCAAAGGCCGGAATGGCAAAAATTAAAATAACTATTAAGCCCCTACAATTCAATCTTTACCCCTTCTTTTTTGATTTTGGAGATAATCCCTTCTCCATCTCTTTCGAACTCATCTTCTCTAAAACAGAGGATTTCCAGCAGGGAATTATACTCCTGTGCCTCGTGGAAGATTTCAAGGGTTTCTTCATAGTATCTCTTTATTTGAGCAAGCTTACCCAAGACCACTGCTATGTCTATATCGCTATAGGACTTCTGCGTTCCTCTTGCATAGGAACCAAATAAATATGCAGCCTGTATCGAATGTCTATTAGAAGACTGCTTCAAAAAAGACTTTGCCAGTTCTATTGCTTTATCTTGCGTATAAGCCACTCTACCTTCTCCTTTGAAAAACTCACGAATTCTTTAGCTACATCGGCTGTGATTTGCAATGACAATTCCTCAATATCTTCCTTATATCTGGCATTGAGATAATACTGTGAAAGAAAATCAACCTTTTTTACATCCTCCTTGCTCATCTCATCAATTATTCCTATAATTTCAGCAAGACGCCTTAAGTTATGTATAGGAACAATCTCCATCCCTTTAAATGCCATCAATGCCTTAAAACATTTCTCAATCGCCTGCTGGCCCATGAAGACAGCATAAATATACCGTCCTGTTACATACATGGCTTCAGCAGTATCCATATCATATTTTACCCGTTCAAGCCACTTTTGATAATTTAAATTTTCCATTCCAGTCTTAATCAACTAACCGTATTGAATAATTGGATATTTTGCTACCCTATAACGGATCGAAGTTTATAACTTTAACAACGGTAGTTCTAAATGCCCTTTTCCGCAATCATCTTAACCAAGTCTCTCATCCTGCACGAAAATCCCCATTCATTGTCATACCAGGAAAACACCTTTACCATCCGCTTTTCAATACCTTTGTCAGTTTTGCGTCAAGGATGGAAGAGTGGGAGTTGCCCTTGAAATCAATGGAAACCAGTTCCTCATCGCAGTACCAGAGTATGCCTTTTAACTTGCCATCTGCCGCCTTTTTCATGGCGTTATTTACATCTACCTCAGTAACCTCTTTGCCAAGCTCTGCGGTTAAATCAACAAGCGATACTGTAGGCACAGGCACCCGGACTGCGATGCCGTCTAATTTGCCTTTTAATTCAGGGATAACAAGGGAAACTGCCTTTGCAGCGCCTGTGGTTGTAGGTATCATGGAAAGTGCTGCTGCCCTTGCCCTTCTCAAATCTTTGTGGGGAAGGTCTAAAATCTTCTGGTCGTTTGTATAGGCATGAATTGTTGTCATAAGGCCCCTTACAATCCCGAACTCCTCTAACAACACCTTTGCAACAGGCGCAAGGCAGTTTGTTGTGCATGAGGCATTTGAAATAACATGATGTTTTTTAGGATCATATTTTTCGTCATTTACGCCCATGCAGATGGTTAAGTCCTCGTTTTTTGCAGGCGCTGAGATAATGACCTTCTTTGCGCCGGCGGTTATGTGTCCAACTGCCTTTTCCTTATCTGTAAAAAGGCCAGTGCATTCAAGGACAACATCTATCTTCAAATCCTTCCACGGAAGCTGAGACGGGTCTTTTATGGCTGTAATCTTTATCTCCTTCCCATTCACTACAATAGAGCTATCCTTTGCCTTTATGTCTGCATCAAGGATTCCAAATACAGAATCATATTTAAGGAGATGTGCAAGGGTTTTGGCATCTGTAACATCATTTATCGCAACAAAGTCTAAATCTTTCTCTTTCAGGGATGCCCTGAGCACATTCCTGCCAATCCTTCCAAAACCATTTATTGCAATTCTTACAGACATCAACACCTCCTCTTTTTGACTCTTCAATTATAATTATCTATTATTAAAACGCAAGGTTTTTTTAAAGAAGCGCAAAGGAAGCACAAAGGGTCAGGTCTTTAATTTTAGCATACCTCGCACAGTGGCAGACTTCGTATGTATCTTCTATACAGTGTCAACGCTAAGAATAAAGACCTGACCCTAACGCTCTCTGAATTCTTTTAAGAGTTTTGCAGTGGTCTTGAGCCGTATCTGGCCCGGCGCGGAGGATTTTGTTACTGAACAATAGGTAAGCAGAGAACCGAGCATAGGAAAGAACAGTCGTGACACTATCCCAAGCCTTCCCATTGCAATGATGATTATATTACCATGAGATGCCGTGAGTGTCGCAAGTCTTATAATGTCCCTTTTATCTTTTGCAAACGTTGCTATTTTTACTATATCTCCGCCTGCATTCCTGCTATTTTTTATAATTGCATTTAGCTGACCCTCAGCAGGCGTATTCCTGAAATCATGATAGGAGACAATTGCCCTCTTTTTAAACCTATGCGCCTCTTTTATTACATCCTTTAGTATCTTTTTTGAACTGAGTTCGATGTCAACCGCATCTACAAGCGGCATGATGGCTTTAAAAATCCTCAGCCTTTCCGCATCCTTCAGATTGCGCCTACCACTTTCTGCCTCGCTCCTTATAGTGGCTATTACAGGCAGCTTCTCAGTCCTGACATCCTTTATGATTTTCCGGATATAATCAGTATCCTGCCTTTTAAAGCAATCTATCCGCAATTCTAAAAGGTCTGCTCCATCCCTTTTTGCAGCAGCTATTGCCTTTTTATCTTCGCCGTCTAAGATAACAGCAGCTATCCGCGGAGTATTTCCAAGTTTAAGTTTGCCGATGTTCATTTTATGAGAATCCCCGCATACCCCACCACATGCTCATGATCACCACTTGTATCGCCTGATGTTGCATAGTCAATTAACTCTGCCTTTTTGGCTCCGAGCTCTTTTGCTGCTACGAGGGCTATGGTGGCTGGTATGATGCCGCACATGCTTATATTCTCGTCAGACACTGTTTCCAAAAGCCCTTTTGGATTTAAGGATAGGATTTTATCTATTGCCTTTTTATCCTTTTTTCTTGTAACAACATCTGATTCATAATGGTTCATGTCAGAGCTTACTGCTATTAAAACCTTATCTCTATATTCTCGGATAACATTGGCAATAGCCTTTCCCAGCTCTTCGCACTCCCTGTAACTGAGATGCGTTATTGTTATAGGAACAACACTCGCCTTTGGGTTGAAATGAAAAATAAACGGCAGTTGAACTTCCAGAGAATGCTCCTTCACATGGGCTGTTGAATCATCTGAAAATGTATGAGATTCTTCAATTAAGAGATGCGCCAATTCCTGATTGATATTTACCCTGCCAAAAGGCATCTCCCATTGTCCTTCTGACATGATTGCCACTCTTTCGCCGAGGCCCGTGTGATT
The DNA here is from genome assembly GCA_001797665.1 of Deltaproteobacteria bacterium GWF2_42_12. Classification (GTDB taxonomy): domain Bacteria; phylum Desulfobacterota; class GWC2-55-46; order UBA9637; family UBA9637; genus UBA9637. The sequence continues at coordinate 3,439 of MGQA01000037.1, forward strand.
CGGGCCGAGCAGGATGATATTGTCAGGTATATTCACTGCAGAATATATAGAGCCTGCCACCTTTCCAGAGTATATATAGCCTGCATGGGGCGCAATGATTGCTATAGCATCCTGCCTGGGGGCCTTGTCTTTTACCATTGATTCAATATTCTTTTTAAGAACTTGCGGCTCTCCAGGATAAAACTGAAATGCTACGGCAGGTTTTCTCACCATGGTTATTCCCTCGCTGATAGTTCCTTTGGTAACACTACACTAGTTCATGCTGAAAAATTCATCATGAACTTGATTGCACAGATTACAATTAGTTGCCACCCATTTTTCAGTGGCAACTAACTAATTTTAAATATGCTAAATTCTATCAGAAACATTCTATGATGTCTATTCGATATTCATGCGGGGTTCTTCACTTACTAATGAGATCATTGGTAAGAAGACATAACTTTTATAAAATCTCCCCCCTGCTTAATACATGCAGGGGCAGGCGCTGACCCCTCTTTGCTAAAGAGGGGGAAAAGTAAGTCCCCCTTTAGAAAAGGGGGATTGAGGGGGATTTTGAGATGGCCAATACAATGTCGTCATACTTATGTTCTACTCAGCATTACCCAACAGCGCATATTTATCGTTAGTATTTAATAACGTCATATGAAGGCGGGTCTGCAATTGCTCCATGTTCTGCCTATTCGTTATTATAAAAACCTTCTTTGACTCGCTCAGTTTTGAAAGTTCTTTTATGCCCACCTCACCATCAAGCTTTAGGATTTTCTTTCTGCTGTAAAATGCAATGCTCGGCTGATTAATCTCGTAGGTTGCAAGCACCCCTTCAGAATCCAAATTGTCTCTGGCATAGACAGAATACTGATAAAGCGTCTTTTGAAGATGAATGTTGGCAGGAGGCACGCCATAAACCCTCAGTAAAACAAGCAATATAATAGTAGCAGAGGCAATACCCCCAATTGAGAAAAGACTGTATTTTCCTTTTATGAGTAAATAGCTGAATAAGGCAATTACGAGAAAACACATGCTCATGCTCCAGAATAGAAATCCTGGCAATACTATGTCTCCAGTTATATGTGATGGCAGAAACAATAACACCGCTGCTATTACTAATGGAACTGCTATTAAAAAGCCGCAGCATCCATATAACCAACTCCTTTTCATTCGTTTTTCTATGAGTTCATTTATTGCAAGGCCTGCCATGATTGCCATTGCCGGGAAAAGCGGCAAGATATAATTTGGCAGCTTTGTCTTTGCAATTGAAAAGAATATTAAAACTACCGTAAACCACAGTATTGTAAATTGATAGAGGCTTTTTTCCTTAAGGCCTCTGTAAAATCCATAGGGGAGGAATGCAACCCATGGGAAAAAGCCAGCAAGTATAACAGGCATATAGAAGTATATTGGGCCGCTGTGACTTGAGATGACTTCTGTATATCTCTGGAAGTGGTGTTTAATTATGAATGCATTAATGAACTCCCAGCCATTTATGTAAAGCTGGGCAATATACCATGGAGCAGCTACAGCAAAGAAGACTAATAGG
>MGQA01000037.1:4994-6259 GCA_001797665.1 Deltaproteobacteria bacterium GWF2_42_12
GCTTTATATCACCTATTCTTTTTACTGCTAAATGGTAAATAAATACAATACCGATTGGAAAAACGATTCCGACAGCCCCTTTTGTCAGGGTTGCCAAAGCAGCAAATATCCAGAATAAGAGATACCACTTATTATAGGATGTGGAATGCCTGCCCCCGAATGCTTGTATCGGGGGTGGGATGTGGGGTGTGGGGTTAACCCCCAGATAAAAAGAGTAAAGAGACGCTGTTATGAAAAAGGTCAAAGTCATATCTGTAACTGCTGAATGGCTATACACAAAAAACTCAAGGCTTAATAAAAGACATAAGCCAGTCAATATCCCCTGTTTCTCGCCAAATAATCTTTTTATAAAAAGGAAAGTCATAATTACAAGGGCTGCACCGGATAAGGCAGATGTAAATCTTGCAGAAAACTCGCTTATGCCAAATAGCTTAAATGCAACAGCCATTAGCCAATAAAAGAGAATTGGTTTATCGTATCTCGGTTCATAATTGTAGGTGGGTGTAATATAGTTTCCAGTTTCAATCATCTCTCTGGTAGCCTCTGAGAATACAGCCTCATCAACATCAAATAAAAGAAAACCACCCAATCTGAAAAATGAAATAAAAACAACAAGAGACATAAAAAGATAGCTCTTCCAATTTTTTCTTGCCTCTGAATATAGAAACATGCCTGTTCCAATACCGAGTAGCGCGCCGCCAACCACATCTGATGGATAGTGTGCTCCAAGATAGACCCTCGAAAAACCGACCCCTGCTGCTATTATGTAAAAGAGAGGAGATAGCCAGGGAAATGACCTTGATAATACATAGGCTATGGCAAATGATGCAGTGGTATGGCCTGATGGAAATGAATTGAATTTGCCATTAAAGTCAAGAATCATTGGGTTTTCTAATAATAGAAGTATATCCGTAGCGCTAAGGCCAGGCCTTGTTCTTGAGATGGCTATTTTGAGTGTATGAGTAATTAATCCTGATACGAGCATTGCTCCCAGGCTGTAAACAGAACTGTTCTTAAGGGTTTCATTTTTATAAATAATGCCTATGATAAAGAGAAGCGCGCAGGCTATGGCAAGGGTTATCCCATCGCCGATGATAGTGAGAAATTGGGCAATATCTATGAGATTGGTCCCCTGATAATTTTTCATGTAATGGTCTATTTGCAGACTAACGATAAATGCTGAAAGGGACAGTAATGTGAGAATTATAGTCTTTTTCATAAATAGCGCAGGGTTTTTCCAATATTTAAATAGGTCAGTAAGGATA
>MGQA01000038.1 GCA_001797665.1 Deltaproteobacteria bacterium GWF2_42_12
GGAAATTTTCTGCCTGCCGTTCTTCGCCAGAAGCGCCACGGCTATCAAAGCTTATTTTCCCTATCTTTGTAACACCGTCTACAAGTGTTGCAACTTCACTGCCAAAGAGTTCTTTAATCTTATCAAGGGTCGTCAATGTATCCTCTACAGTATCATGCAGAATACCTGCTGCAACTGTCACCACATCCATCTGCATGTTAACCAGGATACTCGCTACTTCCATAACATGGCTTAGATAAGGTTCCCCTGATAAGCGCACTTGTCCTTGGTGGACCTTGGCTGAAAAGATATACGCCTTTTTTATAAGCTCAAGGTCTGCTTGGGGATTATAGGAGGATATTTTTTCAAGGATATCTTCGAGTCTGACCATAATTTATAATCTAACTCAATCTGAATAAATTTGCAATCACGGTCGGGGTCCCAAAAATAGCGTTTGATTTTTGGGGAAACCGGCAAGTTGGCTGCCAGACGAGGCAGCGGACAATTTTTACGACGAGCCGTATGTTCACCGATACGGTGAGGAGTAAAAATTGTCCGATAACGAAGTATGGCAGGCAAATCGCAGGTTTGTAAAATAGCGAGGTTTTTAATCGCTATTTTACGGGGGGTGATTGAGCAATGCTAAGCATGTCATGAACCTCCTTGCTTTTTATATCCATTCCATATATTCTTTCCTTGACTCCATGAATCCCACATGACCTTCGGCCACAAAGCCTGTCCCTGCATGTTCCCCGATTAAAGATTTCGGGGACAAGTTTAAGCAGGGAGAGCATAAAACATGTCTCCGAAGGCTTCTATCCCCGATACGCGCACTTTGGGGACGGAATAAATCCCCCCCTTTAGAAACTTGTCCTCGAATGATTTTATCAGGGAAGGGGGGTAGGGGGGATTTGAGGTATTTTTGGGACAAACCCACACGAGCCCGCCTTAGCCCGTCCATGGCGGGGGCTCATCCCCCTTGAGACTGTGTCATAATCCTCTTTTTGTTATTGCGAGCGACCGAAGGGAGCGTGGCAATCCGACCCGAAAGGTCGTTGCGAGGGCAAAGCCCGTGGCAATCTCGAGAGTTCCCTCTCCGCCTCAGGCGGATCGGGACAAGGCTTCGGTCGCTGCGCTCCCTCGCAATGACATTATGACCACAGCCTCAAGGGAGGGGAAACTTCTCTATATTCCCGCTCCTTGCGGGAGAGGGCAAGAGCCTGCCCCTGCATGTATTAAGCAGGGGTGAGGGGTATTTTCGGGGCAAGTCTCAAAAATTAATGTATTTGTATTAATATCTAAGAAAGAATACGCTGGGTTGCCGGCAACATCAAGGTAACGACCCCCTCATAAAATATGGGGAAAATGGCATTCTTAAAATCTTTTAACCTACTATGCAAAAAGGTTGAAAAAATTTAAAAAAATCTTGCCAACTTTATTTTAATGTGATAAAAGGACAGGGGACATGAATACTACAGCAGTTGAAAAAAAATATACCTATAAAGACTATGTCCTTATAGATGACGAAAAGCGGTATGAGGTCATGAAAGGAGAGCTTGTTATGGTGCCTGCACCGTTTACGATTCATCAAAGGGCAGAAGAAAATTTAGGGTTTATTATTGGCAAGTATGCCCGGGAGAAGAATCTCGGCAAGGTCTTTTATGCCCCTACCGATGTGGTCCTTGCAGAGGATGTGGTTGTCCAGCCTGACATACTTTTTATAAACAAGGAGAGGCTGGATATTATAAAGGAGGCCGCAGTCATGGGATGCCCTGATTTGGTTGTTGAAATAGTATCTCCATCTTCTGCATCGTATGATACCATTGATAAGAGAAATATTTATGAAGAATACGGCGTAAAGGAATACTGGCTTGTGTTTCCTCAGGAAAAGGTCATTGAAGTTTTAACCCTTGGAAACAACATTTACAGGGAGTTTTGCAAGGCAAAAAAGACTGGGGGTGTAAGGTCAAAGATTATTGATGGAATGACGGTAGAATTAAAAGATGTGTTTGAAATTTAAAACAATAACAAAGCTGAGGATATTATTTTTAGTAGCGTCGGGGTTTATCCCCGACGATTTTTGCTGCCCATAAAGGGCAACGTTACAGGTGAAAGGGATAGGCAGTCTTAAAATCCTGTAAACCAAAGGTTAAAAAAAATTTATAAATAAAGCTTGACATCTTTTTTGAAATAGGTATAATGTGAACCAGAAACTTGTGATGCTGACGATGGCATCAAGAAACACCTGAGGTAACGGCCGCCTCAACTATATTAAGAGGAATGAGGTTGTGTGTGCCGATTATTTTTTTAAAAACCCAAAATAGTTTTGAAAAAAATAATATAACTCGCGACAATAATCTAAGAACCCTTCTATTAGCATTCATTGCAATTTTCTTTGTTGCGGCTATAATCATCCCAACGTCATCAATGGCAGTGCATAAAGGCGCTGGTAATCTTGTTTGTGGAAACTGCCATACAATGCACAATAGCCAGGGTGGCACCAGCTTAGAAGGCAATTCCACCGGTTCAATTCTTCTCCTCAGGGGCGCAGTAAGCACCAGAGAACAGCTTCATAAGCTTTGCTTGCAGTGCCACGCAGAAGGCGGTTTGCAGGCATATGTAGGTCACGAGCCCCACGGTCAATATGCGCCTAAAGTATATGGAGCGAATTGGGATCAATCCAAATCTTTTGGCGAAATAGGGGCAGGGGGGGACTTTATAAACGAATTTGTGTCTGCGCCAAATTTTGACATTTCAGGCGCAGCATCAACAAATGCCAGAAGTTATGGCCATAGCCCAGGATTAACAAATGCCTGTCCCCCAGGAAACCCGAATTTTACAGCAGCGCCCTGCACAACGCCATCTATAGTTTTAACCTGCACTACATGTCATGACCCGCACGGAACAGCTCTCAATAGCAATAGTTATAATGTAAACGTATATAGAAACCTTTTAATAGAAGGACCTAATTATTTAAATGAAGGGGCCTGGGATGATAGTAAATGCGGACTCTGCCATGAGAGTTTTTTTAATCCTACACCATTTGCCCCTGGCGAATTATGGCATATGAAGAGCTGGATAGGCGGCATTACTGGGCAGTATACAGGCATAAGTAGCCCGGGTTCCAAATATTATAACCCCGTAATGTTAGTTAGCTTAGCTATATGGCCGGTATATAAAAATGATGCATGGAGCGTTGAACAGAATCTCTATGATGGCATTTCCGCGCCAGCAGATGATTTAACTACTGGTCCGAATGACCTGTTTGCAGATGATGGCGGCATGGGAGAATGGTGTGCAAGATGCCATCCAAAATTTCATGAAGGTACTGCTGTTGGCAATACCAACCCAACGGGCGGTGACTGGATGAGGCATCCAGTAAACAATTTAATAAACGATGCGGATTCGTCCGGCGCCGGAGTAGATACTATAGACTTTGGCCATTATGATAGCATCACTTGTGGAACTGGCTCATGTTTCAAAGTCCCTGCTGCTAATGGTAATAGGAATGACTGGTTAAACAACACTGGTCACTATTATGCTGATGCTGATAATGAGGATAAGGTCTTTTGCCTTACCTGTCACTTCGCCCATGCAGGACCATATTATGACGCCCTAAGATGGGAATATCTTTCGGAAGTTGGGCTTGGAAGTCAGTCAGGAAATGGTGTCCAGTCTGACAGAGGATGTCAGCAGTGTCATAATAGATAAAAAAGCAAGACATTAGGGAGGTTTAAGTGGTCAGAAATATATTACATAAAATTTTTAGATATAGCGTTATCATAGTACTTGGCACCCTTGTTGCGCCAATATCTCTTCTTGCAGTTAATCCACCTACATCAACCTATTTATCTACTATATCTGACGGGCTCTCTTCTCCGACAAGGATTGCAGTGGGTCCTGACGGAAATATTTATGTGACCGACCCGCTTAAAGATAGGGTTCTGGTGTATAGTCCGGCAGGCAGGTGGAAATATTCAGCAGAAAATTTTCAAGGCAAGCCATTAAGTATAGCATTGGATGCGGCAGGGAACATCTACATAGGCGACAATAGGACCAAAAGTGTTATGGTTTTTGATTCAAGCTGGGCATATTTAAGAAAGCTTGGCAGCGGAAATGGCGAGTTTAGCTTGCCCGGAGATATAGCAATAAGCAGCTCTACAGGTAGGATATACGTTACAGATAGCAAGAACAACGCAGTAAAGATTTACAACGCAGATGGTAGTTTATATATAAGCTTCGGCAGCTTAGGGGCAGGAAGCGGTCAGTTTGAATTTCCAACAGGCATAACAATAGATGATGTAAACGGCGAGGTTTGGGTATCAGATCAATATAATAATCGGGTGCAGGTTTTTGACCTTGATGGAAATTACAGGAGCGCTATAGGCTCTTCTCAAAGGATACAGGGTATAACTGTAGACAGCCTTGGAAGGGTCTATGTAGTTGATTCGTTCCAGGGGCTTGTCTATGTCTATGATAGAAATGGCATTCAGCTTTCTACAGTCGGGAGCTGGGGCACAGGAACAGGGCAATTGAGCATACCAAGCGATGCCGTAATAGATAGCAACAATAGGTTACTCATTAGCTCAGCCAACAGCAGCGCAGTGGTTATCTATGGAATTGATAATTATACGATGCCTGTTGATATTTACGCACTTACAGTTTCAAAGAGCGGTGCCGGAAGCGGCACTGTAGTAAGCAGCCCAGCAGGTATAATATGCGGAAGCAGCTGCGGCGCTTCTTATGAAGCAGGGACATCTGTTTCGCTTGCAGCCACTGCAGCGGCTGATTCAGTATTTTCAGGCTGGTCCGGGGCCTGTTCAGGCACAGGCGGATGCGCAATATCAATAGATGGCGATAAGGGAGTTACAGCCACTTTTGCCCTTGAGACAACCCCGCCGGTCCTTACATTGAATCAGCCTCAGCCATCTGTCTTAACGCCTCCAAACGGCAGAATTGTGGCAGTAGCGGTATCAGGCAAGGTTACAGATAGCCAGAGTGGTTTAAAAACCGTTTCATATGCAGTGGATGACGAATATAACAAATATGATTCAACCGGTCCAGTTACTACGAATAGCGATGGAAGCTTTACATTTACTGTAAATCTTGAAGCATCGAGGAATAGTAAAGACGTAGATGGCAGGATTTATACAATTACAGTAACAGCAGCTGATAATGCTGACAATACCAGTAAGGGGAGCGTAAGAGTAGCAGTTCCCCGTAAATAAAAAAGGTGGCGATTATGTTTATATCATTCAAAAAAATATTTGTTACTGTTGCATGGAGTAGCTTTATTATCTCGATGCTGGCATATCCTGTTTACGCAGCAGACTGGCCGCACAGGACAACTGGAAATGCATGGTGGTGCACAAATTGCCACGTGACTCACAATACTACAAGCGGTCAGTTTACAAAAGTGAAAGGCAATTCCAATCTTTGTCAATCTTGCCATCAATCCGCTGGCGATGCTGCTGACAAGCCTATGTTAGATGTCCATTTAGCCGAGCCCGGCACTCAGGGCGTATCTCATAGATGGGATTCAGGTCCAGGCGGATATGTAACTGCAGCACTGACAAACACGTCTACAGGAACTGTGCTTTCAGGGGTTGTTGGAGGACAGGCAGGAGTTTTTTCAGGGACAGTGCCACGGACATATACGATAACTATAAATAGTGGTGGTGACGTAGGCACAGCTACATTTAATTGGACATGGCAGGATGAAGGGGGCACCTCACAATCAGGGGGGACCGGTATAAGTACCGGGACGGATATACCCCTTATTGGCGAAATCAAAGTAACTTTTGTTAACGGCACTACCCCTTCTTTTAATGCAGGCAACACATGGACAATTAAGGTAAGGCCTCAGATAAATTTCCCATCTAATATAGAATTGGCAAAAAGGATGTTTATAGGAGACGGTGCACCCCTTGATATAACGGATATAGATACCCGTCCAGACTATCTTATTCCTGCATCCACCTATGGAAAGGCATCTTGTTCAACCTGCCACAACCAGCACAATCAGAGCAACAACCCATTTGATCCGTTTTCACCAACTACATATACTGCTGGCGATACTCAGGACAGGCACTTCCAGAGGATAAATAATGAGCAAAATCAGTTGTGTCTTGACTGCCATTCTGCAAGAAATAAAGGCAATGATTTTAGCAATGCTGACCCTGATGATGATGTTAGGACCTGGTCAGGGAATAAGAAGAGCCATCCTGTGGGAGTTGATTTTCCGAGTACTAAGCCACAAAATGCTCCCCTCTTTCATACTGTTCCAAAAGAACCGAGCTCAAGTCTATTTAATCCAAG
>MGQA01000039.1 GCA_001797665.1 Deltaproteobacteria bacterium GWF2_42_12
CCCTTGTTGTCCTGAGAGAAATAGCCGTTGTGAACATCGTGGGCCTCGTAGGGCAGCATACCGCCATAAACAGGCTTGGCAGCCTCCTGCCGATATATCTCTTCAAACCATCCGGCAAACTTGCCTTTTGCAGGGTTTCCGTTTGCGTCATACTCTCGGTAGTTTTTCACCCTGTCTATAAAAAACAGCGAAAGGATTTTAATGCCTTTGCCCTTATAAAACTTTTCTTTTTTGAAGTGTTCTTCAACGGTTCGGCAGAGCATAAACTTCATTACCTCGTCGTTCATTCCGCCCTGTGTTTCGCCTACTGAAAGCGTCAAACCATTGGTGAGGGTAATAGCGCCGCTGCCTGCGTCAACTTCATCAATAATAAACCCTTCTTTGTAAATCTCTCTCTCATTGCTGAGTCTGTAAATATCATCACCCGCCTTGACAGTAATGGATTTCTTCACCACTCCCTTGTTCGTGTTGTAGTCAATCTTGATTTTGGCTGTAATTTTTGTTTTGGCTGCCTTTACACCTTCCAACTGAATGAATGCCTCGTTCATGGCATTTTCGCTCACAACCGAATCAACCTCTATCTGCTTCACAAGACCCAAATCATAAGCCTTTACCGGGTTGAGGGAATACACAAGATTGTAAAGGTTGGTGTGGGTGGCGGAATAGCGAAGGGTGCAAAGGGGATTGAGGTTTGCAATCGCCTTTTTGCGGACCTCCGTCTCCATGTTCTGCGGCTCGTCCACAATGACAATCGGATTTGTGCTCTGAGGAATTCAATTGGCTTTTTACCGGTAAGCTTGTCATTGGGCTTGTTGATTATGTTTTCATCTTTGGCAAAGGAATCAATGTTTATAACAAGTATCTGAATGGAATTATTGCAGGCAAAACCTCTTAGATTGGAAACCTTCTTGCTATCATACACATCATAATTGATCTGTGTTTTATCGTAGAGGCTCTGAAAATGTTCATAGGTGATTTGCAGGTTTTTCAAAACCCCTTCACGGATGGCAATTGATGGAACAACAATCACAAACTTTTTAAAGCCGTAGAGTTTATTCAGTTCATAGATGGTGCGCAGATAAACATAGGTTTTGCCTGTGCCTGTCTCCATCTCCACAGAGAAATTCATCCCATGTGGAATGCGGAATTCTCCCCTCTCATTTTCAAGGAGAGGGGCCGGGGGTGAGGTGATTTCATTTCGCTGCTGAATCCTTTGGACATTCTCCCAAACCTGCTCCTCAGTCAATGTAAGTCTATTCCCCACGCCGTTTTCAGATAGCAACACGCCGGTTGCGGTCAAAGAAAATTCAAAGTCGCCGCCGCTCAAAGGCTGCCCCTCAAACAAATCGGTAACTGCTCGTATTGCCTCTATCTGGTATTCCTGATTGCTGTCGAAGTGGAGTTTCATTAAAAATACTTCCCCGTTTTCATTTTGATATGACACTGTTTAGTTCAAAGGGGGCGTCCTTTTGCCGCTCCCTTGCCGGCACTCCCCCGAATCAGTGCAGCAAGCCGCAGCATTTTTTAAACTTTTTTCCGCTTCTGCATGGGCATGGGGCATTTCTTTCAACCTTGTTGCTTCTTGCCTGATGTGCAGATTCAACAAACTTTGCTGTTTCCCTTGCCTTTCTCATCCGTGAACCTTTAAGTCCAACGGCAATCCTGCCTATACAGTCAACTATAATTTCTTCTATTTTTCCTACAACCTCGAATGATTCGGCAAGGACCTTTTTATTTGCGCTTTTATCCTTTTCCAGCAAATCAAGATACTCTTTAAGCAATAAATCCGTCCTTGCCAGAGACTCAAAGGCATCTCTTATCTCTCCTGAAAAATCTTCTTCCTGAGTTGAGCCAAGGTCAAGCCCCTTAATAAACTGCTCAGCTAATGAGGTAATTGCATGGATATATTCCTTAAGCCCGGAATCGCTCTGTTGAAAGACAATTTCCGGCCAAGCCATCGGCGCCTCTCCTGATGTGGAGCCAGCCACAACATTCCAGAGGGTCATGACATTCCCGAGAAAACTCTTTGCTTCCTCCATTGATTCAAACTCAGGCTCTTTTCCATTAAAAATAATGGATATAACCCGTGAAGGCTGAACAATCTCAGGAGCAGAAATGGCGCCATAAAGAAGCCCATACAGTTGATGAAGTGTAAATTCCACTTCATATTTTTTCAGAAGCGAATCCATTTTAGCATCGCCGCAATATTTGTCTGTCAAAATCATACTATCTCCGCTATAGGCTGATCAGTAACCACTCTGAGGCCTCTATCTGGTATTCCTGATTACTGTCAAAGTGGAGTTTCATAAAATTTCAGCCTTTTTATAAGAGACCTTATCTATTTGATTTTTCATCCTTTTACCAGCAAACTCTTTTAAAACTCTTTTAAAACTCTTTTAAAACTCTTTTAAACAAGCATTCTGAATAGCTGCTATTCCTGATTTTCCTCTATCTCCTTTCCGATTCTTTCGTATTCAGAAAGCGACCATTCTGAATAACCGCTATTTTTGATTTTTTCCTCTATTCGTAAAGCCGACAGTAAATTGGTAATTTTATTTCTCTTCTGGGCATTATTTAAAATATCAGGCAATTTTTCCAAGAGGAATTTCTCAATATTTTTCCTTGGAGATTTCCCAAATTTCTTCAAGTACTCAATAATCATTTTCTTATAGTGCTCATCATCAAGCCCCCGCTGTTTGATGTAATGAGCTTTTAACTCCTCGTTGGAAAGCGTGGCAGTTATTTTTGCAGAAATGACATAGTTGGGTTTTCTCCCCTCTATCAATCCAAAGTCTTTTAAATTCTTGATTTCCTCATCTGTCAGTTTTTTTCTTTTCTGAACTTTATCCAATTCAATAATTTGCTCTAATGAAAGATTGGGATTTCGAGCCAATACCCTTGCAAAATCCAAATCCAAAACCTTGCCAATTACTGTTACCTTTACCTTGCCTCCGGTTAAATCATATTCAGGCATTGGGAAAAACCGTTTCCTCTGATAGTTGAACATTTTCCTTATACCCCCGCCTGCCGTGTCAACCATCTTCAAATTGAACATTACCGTTGCCAGAAACTTGTTGCGGTAGTGTTCTTCAGGGGCATCTTCCTTAACCACTTTTTCCACTGACCCTGGGATAAAACTGCCGAGGTTGGTGAATATCAACTGGTCTTCCATTTCAACCACATTAATACGACCGCCTTTGGTATAATCCTGATGAGCAATGCAATTATTTATAGCTTCGCGTATTACAAAGGGTTCATACTGGTCAACTTCATCGGGAAAAAGAGTGCCATCTTTGATATAGCGGTATTTCAGATTGCGGATTTTTGCATATATCTTGTCAACCGCAAGCAGCAGCGGACAGCTTTCAATGTGATAGTCCTTATCATTTCCTTTGGCATCCTTCAGCACCCAGCGTATTTTTGCTTCAGCAGGGCTGATAAAATGCTCGGATTCTGATTTTCCTAAGAGGATTATTGCCGCACGGCTAATCTTACCTTTTATGGTTACTTTGGCTTTGTTCAGGAAGGTGATGTCATCCCACCTGTCAACATCGTTTGCCTGCTCACGAAACTTGTTCTTGCAGTTCTCCCGCGCTTTTGCAATTGCCGCAGGGTCAAGGTCTTCTACCGTTGCGCCATGCACAATGGTTGCGCTCCAATCTTCAGTAGCTCCCTGTGCCCTGATTCGTTCGATCTCCTCCAGATTCAATGGTGATAATTCTTCTCCATCCCTCCCGTAATAATGCCCATCAAACGCAATGGGTATCCCTTTGGGCGCAGCCGGTATTTGAAACATGACCACACGGCCTTCCGGCAGGTGCAGTTCATAAATCTCGACAAAGGTGATGCGATTAGTGGTTTTTTTGGCAAGCTCCCCTTTAAGACTGTCGAGGTCTTTGCGGCTTTGGCGAAACCGGCTGCCGACTATTGTCTTGCCCTTGTCTTTGATTCCAAATATCAGCCATGCGTATGGTCTGCCTTTAAGATTTGCTTCATTGGACAACGCCGAAAAATATTTGCCCATTTTGGCAAAGTCAAAACCATTCTTCGCCTCTTTAAATTCAAACACCTCTGTCTCAGCGGGCAGGCTGCGGAGTTCGTTCAGTTTATCTTGTAATTCTTGTTCCTTCATATCGTCTTAAAATCCACCCCTGCATCCCGCATTTGCAGGACGGTATTTGTTTTAAGCTGGTCATTTCCGGTGAATAAACTATCTATTAAAGGATTGCGTCCTTTTTTCTGTCTGCATACGTTCCCTGATTCTCTTTGCCTTATCAGGCATAGCATAGTAGAAGAATTCCATCTGTGCCTCAAGCCACTTAATCTTCTGGAGAACCGGTCTTTTCCGGTACTCTTCTATCTGCTCTGTCGTCCTGTAATATAAAAGCGGCGCTTTATTCATCACCCCACTCCTTCTCTATCTTTTTAAGGTAATAGACATCGGCAATATCCTGTGGTCTGCCCACCTTCTTCTTCATTTCAATAAGCCGTTTTATGGGAACCAGAGGAATCCTTATATTTCCAGCCTTGATACTTTTTCGCTCTTCATAGACCTTATCAAAGTCAAATGGCTCCTCAACAAATACATCCAACAGGAAATAAGGATTCTGCGGGTCATAAAGGCTGAAAACCTTCATCCCCTTTTCACGAACCCATTCCTCCCTCATCTCCTTACTGGCAAGTTCTTCAAGTTTAACCGGAACCTTAGGTCTGAAGCCTAACTCCTTCATGACCTCCACGAATTTTTTAATATTATGCCTTTCCAGATGGACAACGATATCTATATCGCCTGTGGCACGTTCAATCCCATAAAGATTGACAGCCACGCCGCCGGCAACGAGATAGCGAACCTTCTTTTTATTCATGGCTGAAAATAGTTTAAGGAAATTTAATTTATCGCTCATATCGTCTTAAAATCCACCCCCGCATCGCGCATTTGCAGGACTGTATTGGTTTTAAGCTGGTCGTTGCCGGTGAACAAACTGTCAAGGGTGATAACCTTTTGCGGTTTGGAGGCAATGATTTGTTCAACAACTGTTTCATTCATTGCGTCTAATGCAATGATGAGTTCGTTGTTGTTGATGCTGT
>MGQA01000040.1 GCA_001797665.1 Deltaproteobacteria bacterium GWF2_42_12
AAGGCAACCCTTGTTAATCTCCCATGGTATTCGAGGATATTCTCCTCATTTGTCGGAGTGAGCGTGGATTCTTCCAAACATGAAAAAGACAAATTCTGCGGTATAAGCGTAAAAGAGATTATTGAGAAGTGTAATTTTACAGAGACTGCATTCCTTGCGCTTATTGGCCGTAAGCCAACTGCGGATGAACTCTTTGAATTTTCTATGTTGCTTGGCCTCATTATTTCCAATGGTCCAGGCACTATATCAGCGCAGGGCTGCAAGGGCGGAGTGAGCGCTGACGGACCTGAGGATTCTTCAAGGGTGCAAATCAACAAGGCATTTGTAGGATTTCTTACGCATACAGGCTTTGCGCACGGTGGAAATGGGTATGAGGCTATCGCTTTCCTTATAGACCGCTTTAAGGATAAAGACCTGAAAAACCCTGCTGACAAAAAACACGGGCTAAACCTCATGGCAATTGCTGATGAGTATGCAAAGTGGTATGGCAAATACAAGGCAAAGGAAAAGGCAGCAGGGAACATAGAATACATGAAGGTGCCTTGCGTGAATCATCCGGTATTCAAAGGCAAGGCAGTGAACTACGACCCAAGGGAAAGATTTGTCAACAGCCTGTTTGAGGAAAAGGGAATATACAATATCTTCCTTGATTTCTATCATAACCTTGTGCAGGCCCTTTTTGAAAACAAGGTCAGCGAGAATGTCTATTGCGTGAACGTGGACGCCGTCATTGCAGTAATTTTATTAAAGATGGTATGGCAGCCATTTAAGGCAGGTAAGATAACAGAAAAGGAGATTGAGACAGCAGCATTTACTACATTCCTTTTTGGCAGGATGATAGGCTGCGCCGCAGAGATAGATGACCATATCAACAGGGGCAGGAACATGGATACAAGGACGGCTGTTAGCAGCTGCGTGTTTGTGGGATAGTGGAAATAGAAATAAAATGAGAAATGAGCGATGAGAAATAAGGTGTAATTACTATAGACACTATCAATTTCTCATTTCTTATTTCTGTAATTTCTAAAAGCTAAGGCCGTGCCTCCCCCTTTGTCCCCTTTTCTCTGGGGGATAGGGGGAGGCACGGCTTTTTTTATTTGACCCTTGACAAAAAGCCATTAACCAGTATAAGTTAGTGATAAATTAAAAGATAGGTTAAGGTTAAAATCAAGCTAAAATTATAAAAACATTCTCAACCGCAACCTTGACCTTAGCCTTTTATGGCCTTTTATGAGGGAATCTTATGGCTGTGATACGAAAGATTAAGAGAATAGGCGAGATTCTTATTGAGGCAGGTCTCATTAATAATACGCAGCTTGATGAGTCCTTGGCAATAAGCAAAAGAACAGGGGTTCGGCTGGGTAAGGTGCTGATAAAAATGGGCGCTGTGACTGAACAAGACCTTGCCCGCGCCCTTGCTCAACAGTATGGCATTCCTTATATCTCTCTAAGTGAAGTTATTATTGACCCAGGCACAATAAGACAGATACCAGAGGCATTGGCCAGACGACATTCGATTATTCCATTCGTAAAGGATGAAACTGGTCTTAAGGTTGCAATGTTCGACCCAGTGGATGTCCTTGCAATGGATGACCTTAAAAAGGCAATTAATCTTCCTTTGCACCCCCATGTGGCGTCAGAGGGCGATATTCAAAAGGCCATTGACCAATACTATGGTGTTTCAGGTTCTATTGATGAAGTTGCGAAGCGCATTACAGGCGCACAAATAGAGCTGCTTAAAGGCGAAGAGGAGATGCCTGAGAAGCTTGAAAGGCTTGCAGGCGAGGCATCTATCATTCAGCTTGTAAATCTTATGATTGCTCAGGCGGTGATGGAAAGGGCAAGCGATATACACATTGAGCCGGACGAGGATACGCTTAGAGTAAGGATGCGTGTTGACGGAGTTTTACACGAAATGACGAATCTTGCGCTCAAACTGCATCCTGCTATTATCTCCAGAATTAAGATATTGGGATGCCTTAATATCGCTGAGAAAAGACTTCCCCAGGACGGCCGATTCAATGTAAAGGTGGGTAACAGCGATATTGACATACGACTTTCAACACTACCGACCATATTCGGGGAAAAGGCTGTTCTGAGGTTATTGAATAAAAGCGCAATTATATTGAAATTTGAGGAGTTAACGCCTCTCCATGATACGTTGGATATTTTGAGACGGATGATTAAGATGCCATATGGCATGATTCTTCTTACCGGCCCAACAGGAAGCGGTAAGACAACAACAGCTTATACTATTCTGAATGTGATAAATTCAATGGATAAGAATATTGTGACTGTAGAAGACCCCATAGAGTATAAATTAAAGATAATAAACCAGGTTCAGGTAAATCCCAAGGTTGGAATAACCTTTGCGAATGCGCTCAGGCATATACTCAGGCAGGACCCGGATATTATGCTCATAGGCGAGATAAGGGATAAAGAGACTGCGGAGATTGCAATACATGCAGCCCTTACTGGCCACCTTGTTGTCTCAACCATCCATACAAATAATGCGGTAGGGACAATAAGCCGTCTCCTTGATATGGGCATTGAGCCTTATCTGATATCTTCATCTATAATAGCTATTGTTGGACAGAGGTTGATTAGGGGAATATGTCCTAAGTGCAAGGCTCAGTACCAGCCTTCCCCGGCCCTATTGCAGGAATTAGGCATCCCTACCACAGAGAGAATACCGACCTTATACAAAGGGCAGGGGTGCGGTGTATGTAAAGGTTCGGGTCTTAAAGGCCGTCTTGGGATTTTTGAGGTTTTAGTCGTAAATGATGAAATCAGAAAATTGATTATTGAAAAGAGGGATACCAATACCATACTGGCTGCTGCTATCAAAAATGGATTTAAGACATTAAGGCATGAAGGTATAAGGGCCATTGCCCGTGGTTACACAACCATAGAAGAGATTTTACAGGCAACACAGGAAATAGAGTAAAACAATTTCTAATTTTCAATTCCTAATTTCCAATGAAAAAGACAATATTTAATGATAAGTAAAGACAGGATTTACGATTTAGAAGAACGAACTGCAAAGTTTGGTGAAGCGATTATTGAATTTGCCAAGAAGATTCCTAAAAATATAGTAACTGCGCCTCTAATAGATCAATTGATTAGATCTGGAACCAGTATTGGGTCTAATTATTGCGAAGCTGACTGTGCTGAATCAAAGAGAGATTTTGAACATAAAATTGGCATTTGCAAAAAAGAATCAAAGGAATCTAAACATTGGTTAAGGATGATTGCAAAGGCAGTGCCGGAATTAAAAGGGGATATCAAAAGTCTTTGGCAAGAGGCACATGAGCTTAAGCTAATATTTATATCAATTGTCAAAAAATCCAGAATGAATAAAGGGTAATTATTATAAATGTCCAATTCCTAATTTCCAATTTCTAATAAAATCTCTTACTTCTAAATTGTGTTCAGAATTGGTAATTGGGAATTACTTGGGAATTGGAAATTAGAAATTAGGAATTGTATTTATGGCAATTTTTTCTTACAGAGCCAGGGATAAAGCAGGCGCCTTAGTTATGGGGATATGCGAGGCTGAAAATAAGGCAGCCGCCGAGATAAGTCTCGACCGGATGGGGCTTATACCTTTGTCTGTAAACCCTGCAAGAAAGACTATAAAATTTCCTGATATCAGCAGCCTGCTTCAGCGCATAACCCCAGAAGATATTATACTTTTTAGCCGCCAATTAGCCACTTTATTTACCGCAGGCATTCCATTAACAAGGGCGCTTTTTACCCTTGAGGTGCAGCTGGTAAATAAAAAGTTTACAGATATTATTAAAAGAGTGAGAGAGGATGTAGAGGGAGGTTCTACATTTGCCCATGCCCTGCAAGAACATCCGCAAGTCTTTGATGAGACCTATCACAGTATGGTAGAAGCTGGCGAGGCAGGCGGTATACTGGATGATATCCTCGATAGACTTGCTACCATGCAGGAAAAGATTCAGGAGATTAATTCAAAGGTCAAGTCAGCTACGCTTTACCCAAAGATAGTTGTAGGCGCTGTCATCATAGCCATAATAATACTTGTGACATTTGCTATCCCACAGTTTGCAAAGCTTTATTCAGGTTTTAATGTGCCTTTGCCTTTGCCAACCAGGATTTTAATTGTCATATCAAACCTTTTTACATCATATTGGTATCTCGTTGCGGTTCTTATTATAGCTCCTATTTTAATCTTTCGGTGGTATATCCGAACTGAGAAAGGTCATTATAATTGGGATAAGTTCAAGCTTGCTATCCCAATCTTCGGCCTTTTTTCACTTAAGGTTACCATGTCGCGATTTGCAAGGGTTTTCGGGGCGCTTTACAAGAGCGGTTTGCCAATACTTCAGTCCCTTGATATAGTGTCCAGGGTAGTTGATAATAAGCTAATATCAAAGTCTATAAAAGATATTGAAACAGATGTTCGGGGTGGTAAGAGCTTATCAGAATTAATGGATCAAGCGCGCCTTTTCCCTCCAATGGTAGTGCAGATGGTCAAGGTAGGCGAGGATACAGGCGCACTGGATGAGATGCTTGAAAAGGTCGCACAGTATTATGACCAGGATGTTGATTATACAATCCGGAACCTGACCACAATCCTTGAACCGGTCCTCCTTGTATTTATATTTGGCATGGTCTTATTCCTTGCCCTTGCCCTTTTCCTGCCGATGTGGGATATTGTGAAGTTTACGAGGAGATGAAGCAAAATCATTTGCTCCGAAAATAGTTTTCATAACACCCCCTAACCCCCTCTTACCTTGAGGGGGACTTGCTCCCCCTCTTGGGACAAGAGGGGATTGAGGGGAGTTAGCCTAATTTTCATTCCCCTTTGGCACGCTTAACGTGCCTTTGTGAGCCCGCCTAAGGCGGGCTCGTGAGGGTTTATCCCGAAAATGCATTTATGTCATGCCCGAATGTCTCTATCGGGCATCCAGTTTTTTTATATTTTAATACTGGATTCCCGCTAAATACCCCCGATAGATACATTCGAGGGCAGGCTCTGCGGGAATGACAGGATGAAGCAATAATTTTATCTCCTTTTGTGAGCCTATAGCTCATGCGGGTTTACTCCGAAAATCTTCCCTTAACCCTCTCCTGCAAGGGGCTGTGTCATAATGTCATTGCGAGGGAGCGCAGCGACCGAAGCAATCTGCAACTTATTGAAAAACAAGAGATTGCCACGCTCCCTTCGGTCGCTCGCAATGACAAAAAGAGGATTATGACACAGCCTCCAGGGGGAGAGGGAAGGGCGAGGGTTGGGGAAAATTTGCCTGTAAATGAATATCAATAAATATTATATAAGGAATAATCATGGCAGGGTATTGTTTGAAACTATATTGGTTACTATATTCGTTGCGCTCTTCCTCATAATTGCTGTTGAAAAATTCTGGACATCTGCTCGCATTGCAAGGGAGGGTGCGCTCCAGATAGAGCTTTCCAATATAAGAAGGGCTGTAAGCCTTTATCTTATTATAAAGGGTAAACTCCCTGATTCATTAAAACAGTTGGTAAAAGAGCAGGTTGTTATTCCAAAACACGATGTGCTTGTTAGAATGGAATGGCCGTTTATTCAGGAGATGGCTTTAGATGAAGAAGGTTATCCGCTGGATGTATTCGGGCGCAGGTTTAGTTATGACCCAAAAACCGGAATGGTAAAGTCGGGGACAAAAGGATACGAAATGTGGTGAAAAAATTATGCTGCAGCCATGATTACCAGAATATTTGCAAGCCTTGCCTTTTCATGTCCAACCTGCTAATGTTTTATACTGTAAAGGGAAGATGCACTAAAGATTTTTATGCTTATTCCAGAGCTTCGGCTTGGGAACAAACACTCATGAGCCTTCGGCTCACCCTGGATATGAAAATGATTCCCCCATCCCCCCTTTAGAAACTTGTCCTCGAATGATTTTGTCGGGGAAGGGGGTAAGAGGGGATTTGAGGGATTTTTGGAACAAGAGAAATAGAAGCCCGACCATTTGGGATAGAAGGGAGAGTATGGTTACCGTAGAAGATGCAAAAAAAGTTGCGCAACACCTTGTAAAAACGATGGACCCTGTCTGTGTTATAGTTTTTGGTTCAGTCGCAAAAACAGGAAAGGGTGAGGACATAGACCTTTTAATTGTAACCGAAGATAAGGAAAAAGATTTAAAAACCATAGATTCTGAGGTGCATAAGCTTTTAAAGCCTTTTTATGGGGATTTTGCTATAGATCCCTTTGTAGTGCCGCGCTTAGTATTGAGAAAACACTTTTTGCAGGGAAGCCCATTTTTAAGGCTTGTCCAGAGAGAGGGGAGGTGCCTTTATATGAAGGATTCCATAGACCAATGGTTCAGGCAAGCCAGAGAAGACATGGCCATGGCCGAGTGCCTGTTCAATAACAAATATTATAGAGGGGCCTGTTATCATAGCCAACAGGCTATTGAAAAGGGTATGAAGGGCGTTCTTATAAAAAAAGGTTGGGAATTAGAAAAGGCTCATAGCATAAGATTGCTGACATCTATAGCTCAAAGATATGGTATCTCTTCAGTGATGCAAGAGGAAGACATGGATTTTATAGACAGCATATACAGGGGAAGGTATCCTGCTGAAGAAGGCCTCTTGCCGATTGGCGAGCCGACAATGGAGGATGCCATGAGAGCTGTTAAGATTGCTTCTGATGTTATTCGGAAATTGTTGTAAGCATTTCCTTTTTTTGCAGACCTATATCTTTGGTCACTTTGGCGACAGATTTACATATGACCCAAAAACCGGAAAAGTAAATACTATTACAATAGGATTATGAGAAATGGTAGATTAACAAAAATTAA
Organism: Deltaproteobacteria bacterium GWF2_42_12; assembly: GCA_001797665.1. Classification (GTDB taxonomy): domain Bacteria; phylum Desulfobacterota; class GWC2-55-46; order UBA9637; family UBA9637; genus UBA9637. Next base: position 6,813 of record MGQA01000040.1, read on the forward strand.
CTCTTGACAAGCTAAATAAAATTCATTAGGATGAAATTGAATTTAGGCCTGAGAGGCAATTCTATGCAGACAGCCGTAAAGATACCAGAAAATCTGAAATTGACCTATGAAGATTATCTCCTGCTTCCAGAGGGTAAAAGGTATGAGATTATAGATGGAGAGCTGTTTATGACGCCTTCGCCGAGGACTGTGCACCAGAGGCTTGTTGTAAAATTATTTAGAATTATAGACGATTTTGTAAAGAAAAAAAGACTTGGCGAGGTCTTTATCGCCCCATACGATGTAATCCTTTCAAAACATGATATTGTCCAGCCTGATATCGTCTTCATATCAAAACAAAGGTCAAGTATCATTACCGAACTCAATGTTCAGGGCTCGCCTGAACTGGCGGTAGAAATACTTTCACCGTCAAACAAGGAGATAGATTTAATACTGAAAAAGAAACTTTATGCGGCCTTCGGCATTAAGGAATACTGGATAGTTAATCCCGCCCATAAATCTGTAAAGCTGTTTAATCTCGGCAAAACCGGCTATATGGAAGCAAAGACAGGAAATATATTGAAGTCGTTTGTTCTCAAGGGGCTTGAGATAGACATCTCAGGACTCTTTGAAGATGTGATAAAACATTGACAACAATCCAAAAAGGAGGAGAAAAGATGTTAAAATCTAAAAAGGGTTTTACATTGATTGAGCTTGTGATGGTGATTGTTATTC
>MGQA01000041.1 GCA_001797665.1 Deltaproteobacteria bacterium GWF2_42_12
GCAATCTCGAGAGTTCCCTCTCCGCTTCAGGCGGATCGGGACAAGGCTTCGGTCGCTGCGCTCCCTCGCAATGACATTATGACACAGCCTCAGGGGGAGGATACGGTGAAGAGCAAAAATGCGCCGACAACGAAGTATGCCTGTCCCCGAGTGTCTCTATCGGGGAGCAGGCAAATCGCCAGTTTGTAAAATAGCGAAGTTTTCAATCGCTATTTTACGGAAACCAAAAAAACCTTGATAATTTATTAATAACCAAGTAATATACACAGTCGAGAAAGATTAGAAAATCATATGGCAAATCAGACATATACCAGTGCTGCAAAGCATAAAATAAAGGATATAAAATCACAACTTAACATGTCAAAAAATTGGCTTACAATTGTTATTTTATCATTCATAATTATTCCGACAATTTCATATGCCCAAATGCCTTTGGATATAGCGCAACCTTCTGCACAGCCACAAACACCCCAGCAAGTAGAGCAACCAGAAACACCGCCACCTCAAGCCTCACAGCCTGAAGCCCCTGCGTCTGTTCAGCAAGGGGAACCAGGAAATATAGTGCTTAACTTTTTAGACGCAGATTTAAGGGATGTCCTTCAGACAATTGGCGAGATAACAGGTGAAAACTTCATAATAGCCCCGGGGGTTACAGCTAAGATAAGTGTGCAAACATCAAAGCCCATCTTTGCAAGGGATGTATTTGGCATATTTGAATCAATCCTTGAAGTTTATGGGCTAGCAGCAGTAAAAACCGGACCATTTTACAAAATTTTAACAAGCGCCGCGGCAAAACAGAGAAGTATTGAAATCATGCATGGAAAAAATGCAAAGGGCTTGCCTGCAGGAGATAATATAATAACTCATATAGCGCCCATTGAGTTCATATCTGCCAATGACATCCTCCCAATACTTCAGCCTATGCTATCCCCTGCTGGAAGCATTATCATCTATCCTAAGACAAATACGATGATAGTTACAGACATACTCTCCAATATAAAAAAGATAATTGAGATTACAGAAATTCTCGATGTAGATGCCTTTAAGAGAATGAATATACAGGTATTTGCTCTTAAGAATAATGCTACAAAGACCATCCAAAAGGAGCTCACTGATATTATAGCAACACTTGGCATTGACTCAAAACAACTATCTCTTATCCCTCTGGAGAGATTAAATAGTATTGTAATATTTTCTGCAAGCGCTCAGCTTATGGGTTCTATTCGGGAATGGATAGAAAAACTCGACCGCGGTTCTGGCGAAGGTATTATCGCTCCAACTCGCTTGTATTATGTCAAAAATGAGAAGGTATCCAGTATAAAGGCAATACTTGACCAACTATTTATTCTCAAGCCGCCCCCCCCGGGAGTAAATTTTGAGGGAGAAATTCGTCTATATTCCTATGACTCAGCTAATGCGTTATTAATCCAGGCAACACCTAATGATTATAATATTATTATGGAAACCATTAAGCAGTTGGACCGTCAGCCAAGGCAGGTGCTTATAGAGGCAATCATTGCTGAGGTGTCACTTTCTGAAGGAACCAATTTGGGTATTCAGTGGTCTCTGCTTTCAGGCGGTGAAAATGCGCAAGGGCCAAATCCCAGCATTATAGGAAGCAGCAGTCTTAATATGGGCTCACTGCCATCCCCCACCTCCATCGCGCCTCCTGGCGGGCTATCTTTTCTCGTTACAGACTCCAGAAGATTCTTTGGCATTCTGCAGGCATTGGCGTCAGAAGGCAAAGTAAATATACTCTCTAATCCTCACATCGTCGTAAAGAACAATGAAAAGGCATTTATAAATGTTGGCAAAGACATACCTGTGGCTACTCAGGCGCAGCAGACAAGCACTACCGGAACTGCTGGGGTAATTCAAAATATAGAATACAGGAAAACAGGCGTCCTTTTAAATGTTACCCCTCAGATAAATGAGGAGCGAGGCGTTTCCCTGCATATAAAACAGGAAGTAAGCGACATCGCTGAAAATGTTACAGTTGGTCAGTCGGGTTTTACCTATCCATCATTTACGAAAAGGGAAACTGAAACAACAGTCGTAACAAAGGATGGAGAGGCTCTACTCATAGGCGGTTTAATAAAAGAAGACCGGCGAGAGGATTATAAAGGCATACCGCTACTAATGAATATACCCATCCTCGGATATCTCTTCCGTTACACTACATACTCCACTACCAAGACAGAACTGGTTATATTGCTACTTCCACGAGTCATAGAAAGCAATGAAGAGGCTGTAAAGGTGACAGATGAGTTCAAACAACGGGTTATAGAGATGCTCAAGGACTGGGAGGTAAAAACGCCGGCAGCATTACAGGAAAAACAACAGTGATTTCCATCAACATGCTTTTCAATTAGATATTACCTTCAATTATTCCAAACTATAGTGAACGACTTAAATAAGTTGACATCCCATAGACTGTCATTGCGCGGAACATTGGTTAGACAGCCGAGACGGCTGTCCTAAACAACAATCGTAACGCGGGATTCTTGGCATGAACTTGTAGCGCAGGGGTTCATCCCCCGCTGGAAACAGCCGACCACAAGGGTCGGCGCTACAATGATTTACCATAAACAATATGGGGGTTGTCCCTGTCTAAAAAAAAATTAATCAAATCAATGTGCCGTGGAGCCCCCTCATCATGGCTATGCCACCGAAGGCAATAAGTATAAAACAGAACGCGATAATTGCCAACCATGCCATTCTTATTCCACGCCAACCCATTGTTACGCTTAGATGCAGATATAAGGCATAAACAACCCATGATGTCAGCGTCCATGTCTCCATGGGGTCCCACGCCCAATATCTGCCCCATAAGCCATATGCCCATAATGCGCCGGCGCCCATTTCAATAGTAAGTCCTGCAAAACCAAAGATTATAACCCTGAATATTAAATCATCCAGCACTTCCGGCGATGGCAGCCATTTCAACACCGCTTTACCAGTGAAACGCGGCGCCATATGCCTTATTATATATAAGAGAGCAACCACCGCGGTAAAGGCAAAGGCGCCGTATGCAAGCCACGCAAATGTCACATGCACCCAGAGCCAGTTGCTCCGATACGGGGGCGGAAGAGGTTCTATACCTATACCCTGGTTCATAATGCCGTAACCCAATATCATCAGAACAGCAGGAGAGACAACTATCCCCAAAATCTTCAAACCGGGAACCCATCTGCCTGCCAAAATAAATATCAATGCTATAAACCAGGTTGATAAAAGACCATGTTCGTATGGCCAGAGAACCGGCGGATGACCTGATTCTATCCATCGGACAAGTATCGTTGCGGAGTGTGTGCAGAAACCTATAAGCCAGCACTTCCATGCATACAATTCCTGTCTCTCATTCTTGAATACGGCCCTCCAGAGGAAGAGCAATAAACTCACCACATACAAAGAGATTGTCACCCAGAGAAATACGCCTTCAAGCACCCTCATAAGTCCTTAGCCTTCTCCCTCATATATTTTTCCGCCGCTACTTCATTTACCTTCCATCTTAATGCCTTTTCAAGAGGCAGATATCTAACCATAAGCCCACCGGCAATCAACAGCCATCCTGTAAAAATCCCCCAATAGGTCGGGTCATTCAGCACCTGCAGAATTGCAACCTGCTGAAGGTCAGCAAATTCAAGGCTCAAGCCTTCAAATTCTGCCTTTTCTCCTTTTTTTAATACACCCTTCCATATCTCCTTGAATGGATTATCCTTGTATATAATTCTTAAACCGAAGGCAGGATTCTTTGGATAAGGTGAACGGCTGCCATATAGATTACCTTCCTTGTACATATCAGGAAAAAATCTTGTATATACCTCCATGCCAGCCTCTGGTATCTCAAACTTGTCCTCTTCGCTTGTTGCATTGGACAAATCCAGAAACTGGCTGAATAACACGTGCCCATCCTTATCTTTCAGAATATATTTTGGCGAAAATGACCCACTATCTAACATAAATTGATAGCCGCCCAACCATAGAGGGGCATTTATCCTGACCGCCTCTACCCTCTGTCTATAAATGTCATTTTCCTTCAGTAAAACAGTTATCTGTGTTGCATAATCTATCGGAAACCGGTCATCCGCATAACTGGCCTTGTATTCCTCCATTTTAATAAGCATGTCCGGGATCGCTCCGCTGACAGGAATATTACGGATAACAGCGAATGTTTTATCGCCCATATTCACAGTCTTCCCTTGAGGAAGCACAACCGTTGCCCAAAACCTTATTATAGGCCCAAGAGACGCGGCTGCAATAATCACCAAAAGGCCGATATGAAAGACAACTGAGCCCCAGAATTTTAGATTCCGTCTTGAGCCAACAGCCAAAAACCTCTTTACGATACAGATTGAGATGCTGATAAATACAAAGGCCGGTACAACCAAAAAAGCGCGTGAGAAATATTGGGGATTGCCTCTCCAGATAGTCAATAACAGCGCAGAAATTGCAAGAAGGAATATGGCAAAAACTCTGGATGTTAGAAAAACAAATAACTTCATTATTGCTTATTTTATAATAGAAGATATTAAACTTCAATTAAAAGATGATGAGAATATGCATTAGTCATCAGTACTATCGAGACGGCCATCAAAAGTGAATCCCGCACCACGGCTTTACAGCCTTGGCTTCGGGGTTGTACGCTTCGCGAAACTACACACCCCTCCCAGGCATTACTGCTCTGGCTTTCTGTGGTGCTGGGTGAAGCCCCATACCCACAGTTTACGCATAACAGGGATGAAATTGGGTTTTCGCAGCAATGGGATTTATCCCGAAACTTCGGGATTCATCCCCGGCAGAAAACAGCCTACCACAAGGGTCGGCGCTACAATGAATTAGTATAATTATAATATCCCAAGGATAGGCATGGGAATGTGAAGCATTTTCGGGGCAAATGATAACAACCTCTTGTAATACTTTTTTTATTCTATGGAATCATTTTTAAGATTTATTGCCTTCTTTTATCTCTTCCACTGCATCCACCAACCACTTGCCGTCTTTTTTTATCACCTGATAGAGCAGTTCATAGTGAATATCCTGAGGCGGCTCAACCTCCTGCCCTGTTTTATAATTAAGCCATCTATATGACCAATCCTCGGATGTCTTGACAA
>MGQA01000042.1:0-311 GCA_001797665.1 Deltaproteobacteria bacterium GWF2_42_12
CTCCAGAAGGGCCAAACAGCCCGAATAAGCTGAGGGCACGTCTTGGTTCTAACCCAGGGGTTACCATAAGAAAGGCAATGAATATCGAGGACACTACTGCTATTAGCAACTGCACAGGAAATGTTCCGAGTTCTCTGTGTACACAATGGCCTACAGTGCCATATAGCTGGGCGAATACTCCTGCTAGCGCTACGAATATATTTGGCCCTAGTTTAAACAAATATGATGATGTAAGCACAGCACAGACCCTTCCTTTTAGTTTCATATTCTATGGAAACACCTATACTCAAATTTACATAAGCACCAGTGGC
>MGQA01000042.1:319-2718 GCA_001797665.1 Deltaproteobacteria bacterium GWF2_42_12
CTTTACAAATCCTTCAGGTAGTTCTTATCCCTCCAATGCTGATATGAATAGTACGGCATCTCCAAATAATATCATTTCTCCATTTTGGGATGACCTTGAGCTTATTGATGTAGCTTCTGGAGGGACAACTAATGACAGTGTAATTAAGACCTTTATAGAAGGTAGTTCGCCCAATAGGATATACCACATCCGTTATGAAAAAATGTATCATAAAGATGATGGCGGCAAGGATAATCCTTTAACATTTGAGATTCTACTTTATGAAGGGCCAAATCACATCGTTTTCCAGTATAATGATATAGATTCAGGCGGAGGAGAGGATTTTGGATATAGTGGAAGCGCTACCATAGGCATAGAAAACAGTGATGGAACCAAGGCCAAGAAATACTCGTATAATGGCACCACTTACAATAGTCAAAGCACAAGTACAACCCTCGGAAATTGCACCTCCAGTGGCACTCATAGTGGTTGCGCCATCTTTGCCACACCGCATGTATCCTTTGCTGTGACGCCAGGAAATCAAACAACATTTAATGCAGATGCCCCATTGTCAAGTGATACCTATCAGGTCTACATAGTTATTGATAACGCGAGTTTAGTATCTGGCAAATGTCCTTCTACTCACCCATACTATAATGCAGATGAAGCCAAGAAAGGCAAGAATCCTTGTTTTGACCACCAGACCTTAGGACTTTTCCATGACTTTAGAGATGGTGAGCTTGCCGGCACCCTTGGATTCAGGCTTGGCATTATGAGGGTTGGGGTTGAAAACACAGGCACCAATGGCGGCGAGATGAAGACAAAGGGAAAATATTTTAATTCAAAGGATACTGCAAGCCTGTTTACATCTGCAAGAGGCGACACCCCTACAGATAAAACCCCTATCAGTGAAGCCCTATACGAAGCCGTAAAGTTTTTCAAACAGGAAGCACCGCAATGGGGAACAGATTTTGATTATGACAGCGGCTCTGATCTGAATACCTGCCAAACCACAGGTAATGAATATGACCCTTTCTGTTTCCAGAGCGCTGCCCAGAAGGTTGAGTGCTGCAAAAGCTTTATCCTGATGGTAAGCTCAGGAAATTATAGCCACGACTTTAATACAAATATATACGGCGACGCAAATCCAGGCGAGACGCCCACTGTTCCTGCATATTGCAAGTCAACACTCGGCAATGCCTCGTGCGCAAGCAGCATAGAGGATACAAAAACGAATGGAGGCTGGCTTGATGATGTGGCATATATTGCCCGAGTAACAGACTGGAGGAGCGACATGGGAGGAACGCAAGACCTTACTGCTTATTTTGTTAATACCTTTGGCTCTGACAGTGGTGATGGGACTGCTGTGCTGAAAAGGGCGGCAAAATACGGAGGGTTTGAGGATAAGGACGGAAACGGTGTATATGATAATGGGGAGGATGATAGCGACAGCAATGGAATTCCTGACACCTACTTTGAGGCGTCTGGTGGAGGTGATTTAAAGGCCAAGATCGTTGATGCAGTTTCTGCAATATTGAAAAGCACTGCCTCTGGCACATCTGTTTCAGTGCTTTCCACATCAGCAAGCGGCGCAGGTTCAATCTATCAGGCATACTTTTATCCTGCAAAAATAGAGGGGACTACTGAGCAGAGGACATGGCCTGGCTTTCTCAGGGCATTCTTTTTAGATAAATACCAGAATCTCAGGGATGATTACAGCGGCGGAGGCACTCCTGATGCAGCACTCTCCATGGCAGGCGACAGGATAGCTCAAATGTTTCTCAATACATCCACAAACGAGGTCAGGGTAAAGCTGTTTACCGATGCTGACGGGAATGGCACACCGGACTTTACAACCCCTGATAATGCCCCGAATTATACCTCTATGGATGATTTGATATCAATCTGGGAGGGTGGTAAGAGGCTCGCCCAGAGAGATAAGAATACGAGGAATATCTATCTGTGGCTTGATAGCGACTTTGATGGAGTGATTGACAATGGCGATTTCAGCAGTCTCACAGGTGAGGCATTATCCTTTGTAAATGATGCTGCTCACAGAACTGCATTAAGGTATTATCTCAGGGCCGGAGACCCTGATAAAACAGCTACTACTGACGGCCCCCTTACCGCAGAAGACGAGGCTGGTTACATCATTGATTACATCCGCGGCATTGAAAAGACAGGGTACAGGAACAGATGCACAACGATAACCGGAGAAACTGCTGATGAGACGAACTGCACAGGAAGCCAGAAGGTATGGGCCCTGGGCGATATTGTGTATTCAACGCCAACGAATGTTTCCGTCCCTGCTGAGCAGTACGACCTAATATACGGCGATTCATCATACAGGGCGTTCAGAATTCAGTATCGCAACAAAAGATCCATGCTCTATGTTGGCGCCAATGACGGCATGCTCCATG
>MGQA01000042.1:2727-5080 GCA_001797665.1 Deltaproteobacteria bacterium GWF2_42_12
GCGGGGGCTTTTCCGCAGATACTTCGTCTTTTACTGCAAACCCATCAACCGGCAATGGCTGGACATCACCGACGCCAGCTATTGGAGATGAGTTGTGGGCATTTATCCCTTATGACAATCTGCCCCATCTTGCATGGCTTGGATGCAATGGAACTTCTTCAGACCCCACAGCATGCAATGATGCGGAATATACCCATGTCTACTATGTTGATTTAAAGCCAAAAGCTACAGACGCAAAGATATTTAACAATTCACCCAGCGCTGATTGCCCGGGAAGCGTTACTGGCATGGTAGATGGTCAGAGCGGCGCCTGCCATCCGTATGGATGGGGCACGCTTCTCATTGTTGGTTTGAGGCTCGGAGGAGGGGCAATAGATGTGGATCTGAATGGCGATACAGATACTACTGATACTACTTTAGGAGAACAATCTTTCAGATCCGCCTTTTATGCATTTGATGTTACTGATCCAGAAAAAAAGCCCAGACTCCTCTGGAGATTCTATGATAGCGGTTTGGGATTTACCACAAGCTATCCTGCTATCGTGCGGATCTGCAATAATCAAACGAATCCATGCACTGGCACAGAAAAATGGTATATGGTAGTTGGTTCAGGCCATGACAATACTACCGCTACCAATGGAAGAGATTACGGTGGAACAAATACTACCCAGGCTGGTAAGGTTTTTGTTATAGACCTCGTTGACGGAATTGTGGATAGGACATTTACTGTAGAGACAAGCAATGCCATTATTGGAGATCCAACAGTTGTTGATGCAGATTTTGATTTTACTTCGGATGTTATTTATATAGGCAGCGCCATATCATCCACAAGCGGAAAGGTATACAGAATAAACACCAATCAGGATATAGCAGCTAACTGGGCTCAGTCTGTGCTTATTAGCCAGGGCAAGCCGCTCCTTATCAGCCCGTCTGTATCAAAGGATAGCAGCGGCAATCTCTGGGTATTCTTTGGAACAGGAAGACTACGGCATATTAATGATCTCAATAACTCTGAACAGCAGACATTTTACGGCATCAAGGATGCATGCTGGAAGAAAAATACAACAGGAGAGCCATGCAGCACAACATATACAACCTCAGATCTTATGAATGTATCAAACATGGCTGTGTGCACAACAGCAGCAGGCGGCGGCATCTATGATACAGCCACAGGAAGCTGCACGAGTACATCCTACAGTTCCTACAATGAACTGCTTACAGCAGCAAGGTCAGCCAGCAACAAAGGCTGGTATTTAAATCTTAACGATCCAGCAGATCCAGCGCCCAGTGAACGGGTTCTTGCACGAAGTGTTGTCCTGGGAGGTATAGTATTATTCACCACCTACAAACCTACAAGTAATATGTGTTCAGTATTTGGAGACAGCCTGCTGTACGCCCTTTACTATGAGACAGGGACAGCCTATTCCCAGGCAGTAGTAGGAACAACAGGCGATACTGTTGATAGAACCGAAAGTCTTGGAGAAGGTATGCCAACTGCTGTTGGTGTTGCAATCGGAGAGAATGTGGTAGGTTATGTTCAGAAGTCAACCGGCGAGATTGTGAGAATAGAGACACATCCGGCCTTCGCTGTGCGGAGCGGACCTTCGAGCTGGAAGGAAAAGGCAGGGGGCGGTGGAACGATTGAGATAGAACAGATATACAGGCATATCGTGAAGTAGTTTTGCCGTCTGAATATACTTGAGTAACAATGGTCGCACTTAGAAACATTGAGGCCGTCCTCCCACACTAAAAAATTCTGGCGCAGAGAGAAAACAGAGCGGCCTTATTCTTTATTTCTGCCTCCTCTTTCAATCCCTTGAAAAAGCTATACCATATATGTTACATAAGGAGATGAGAGTTTCTATTACAATCTTTCATTATGCATAAAATAAAATATATACTGTGCCTTGCTGTTGTCTCGCATATTATCATTTCGGCAATTTGCGCATATGCATTGGAGATAGAGGATAATTTGTCCTCAGGCTATAAGGCGTATAAAAATGGCAATTTTGAAACGGCAATTGCTCACCTTGAATCAGCCAAGGGTGATGATTCTATCCTCTCTGATTTTGCCTTGTATTATCTTGGAGAGGCGCATCTATCAATTTCTAATCTTGATGAGGCATTAAATTCATTTCTTAATTTCGTAGATTATCACACTAAAAGCCCTTTAACTCCTTATGCCATGGAAAAAGTAGGTGATGTCTATTTGGCGAAGGGTCAAACAGTAAGCTCAATAAATGCATATAAAAAATTTCTGGAAAAATATCAAAGCAGCACACAAACCCCGGATGTCATCTACAAGCTTATATCGATACTATTTTCTATAGATAAATATGAGGAGGCTGCGCCT
>MGQA01000043.1:0-5060 GCA_001797665.1 Deltaproteobacteria bacterium GWF2_42_12
GGCTGCCTCCAATATATTCCTCAGCCCGTTCATATTCACATCCCATGCAAGCTGTGGGTCTTTTTCAGCAGCAGAGGAAAGGAGCGCTGCGAGATGATAAATAGTATCGACGCGAAACTCCCTTACCACCTTTTCAATAGAATTAAAATCTCTTACATCAATGGAGAAAAAAAGCCCGCCTTCAAGGAGTTCCTTATCTGGCTGGGTCTTATGCCCTGTTGCAATAACATTGCCAGACCCGTACCTCTTTCGCAGGGCAGGGACAAGTTCAGAGCCAATCTGTCCGGTAGCGCCGGTGACGAGTATTCTTTTCATAGAAAAAAATATGAGCCGATTATTACCCACGGTTTAAACACAGGCAAGGGGAAATTAAGTCGCTGCAAGAAGGTATAAATAGACAGAAATTATTTGCTCAAATTACGTGTTTTCTATCATCAATCAACATCTTTGTGTGTGAGGGTTTTTGTCCTTAATCTTCCCAAGGCCTCCATTGCAGCGCTTTGCTCTGCCTCTTTCTTGCTCTTACCCTGTCCCTTTCCCAGTATTTCATCGTTGATGAAAACCTCTACCTCAAAGATCTTGTCATGCTCAGGACCTGTTTCACTGATAAGACGATATTTTGGGGCAACCTTGAATAACTCCTGTGTCTTCTCCTGCAATTCCGTTTTATAATCTCTGGCAATCTCCACTTGAGAAATTTCATCTATGAGCGTTGAGAATTGTCTGACTACGAAAGAAAATGCATTTTCAAATCCACCATCCAAATACACTGCTGCAATAACTGCCTCATAAGCATCGGAGAGTATAGACGACTTTTCTCTACCTCCTGTCTGCTCTTCGCCCTTGCCAAGAAGGATAAATCTTCCCAAATCCATATCTCTTGCAAGCTTCGCCAAAATATTTTCATTTACAAGCCTTGCCCTGAATTTAGAAAGTCTTCCCTCATCAGCATCATGAAATTTTTTAATGAGGAGGTGGCTTATACTTGTAGACAAAACAGCATCGCCTAAAAACTCAAGCCTCTCATTATTCTCAATAGCCTGCCCAAGCCTCTCATTAGTAAAAGACCTGTGCACAAGAGCCTTCTCAAGCAGATTGATATCATTAAATGTATAGGAGAGTCGGGATGACAGGTTTTCCAGTTCCCTTTTATCAGTCAATTGCATAATTATCTTGTTTGTTATAGTTTTTCTTCGGCTTCGCTGAATTTCTTATCGAGTTCGCTCAAATCATTTTTGTAAAATTTGTCAATTTTTTCAAAAAATCCTGGATATTGGCCTAGAGAGTAATTCAGAAACTTCTGGTAATAGTCTTTCGCCTGCGTCTTATCGCCATTTCCTTCGTATGTCTTTGCCATTTTATAGTATATGTCAGAAGTTTGAACAAGATTTGGCGCAAATAATAGCGCCTTTATATAATGCTCTCTTGCTTCCTTATATTGTCCCTCTAAAAGTAAGATATCACCCTGCCTGTAGTTTTTGAAAACCCCTTTTTTATTTTTATTGTCCTCATAAAAAACATAGGGGGCAAGAGGTATGTACAGAACACCAGTAAGTATTGTTTCCACAGGCATCAATACCATCTTCAATGTCAGACCTATAAAACTTATAAATGTAAAAACCACTCCCCCAGTCGTGGTTTTCTCGAAGGTAGATAAAGAATTTGCTCTTTCAAGGGTTTCTTCTTTTGTCTTTACCTTTTCACCAGTCTCATTAAGCAGCACTTTATCTTTATACTTATAACAGCGCTGTTCTTTTGAATATACAAGTTTATCTTCTTCAAATTTTTGGTCTTTGGTTAAATAAAACCCCTTCTGTATCTCAGAGAGATTCGCAACGCATCCTGAAATCAAAAGGACAAAAGCCATTCCACATGCTATGAAAGATTTGTTCTTCATATTACTCTCTTATTTTATTTTACTTAATACATTATGAATCAAGCAAACAAGTCCCCAATACTTTATTGTTTCGGATTTCAATACCTACCACATCTATTTCTTGGTTTTCAACTGCATCGTCATCTTTCACAAGAAAAGGGATGTAATTTTTTGACCTCCCCATAAAAAACCCTGTTTCCTTGTCCCTTGAGGCCTCCACTAAAACCGAGAGGCTTTTGCCAATAAATTTTTTGCAAAATCTTCTTCTCATTATCTTGTCCAGCGCTCTGAGTCTCTCGCATCTCTCTTTTATGCCCTTTGCCTCTACCTGGTCTGGAAAATCTGCTGCTAACGTCCCTTTTCTTTTTGAGAATGGGAATATATGCATATATGAAATAGGAAGGTTATTTAGAAGATTATATGTGTTTGAAAATTCCTTTTCCCCTTCTCCTGGAAAACCTGCAATTATATCCACGCCAATGGAAACATCAGGTATCATTTTTGCTATCTTCTCCACCTGCTCTGCGAATAACCTTCCGATACATAGCCTATTCATCCTCTGTAAGACATTATCATCTCCGCTCTGTAATGGCAAATGTAGATGATTGCAGATTGTTCTGGAATCAGCTATTATTTCTATTAACTCATCTGATACCTCGTCGGGATCCAATGAGCTTATTCTGAATCTGCATGGATAATTTCTCCTGTCAATTTCTCTTATAAGGATTGCGATATTCGCAGAATGGCCAGATTGTCTGTTACCTTTTACCGTCAAATCCAGTCCGTATGCGCCGAGATGTATACCTGTAAGTATAATCTCTTTGTATCCATCAGCAACAAGGCTTTCTATCTCTTGCAGAATTTCAGGGACAGGCAAACTCCTTGATACACCCCTTGCCTTTGGTATGATGCAGTATGAGCATGAGTTATTGCATCCATCCTGGACCTTGAGATACGATCGAGTCCTGCCTGAAGAACCCTTTGCCCTTAAGCCTAATGATCTCTCGCTGGAAACCTCGCCTATCTCTATTCTCGGAGATTTTCTCTTTCCTTCATTTATGTATTGCAGAATCTTCCCTTTTTCCGGGTTTCCTATTATATAATCCACTCCTTCTATCTGAGCCACTTCCTGCGCTGTAACCTGGGCATAACATCCGGTAACTACGATAATGGCATCTGGATTTTCTGCCTTTGCCCTTCTGATGAGCTGGCGGGACTGATAATCAGCCTTGCCTGTAACAGTACAGGTGTTTACGATGAAGACATCTGCTGATGCAGAGGAACTGGCTATCTCAAAATTATTTTGCCTCAGGATGTCTTCTATTGCAGATGAGTCATACTGGTTTGATTTACAACCAAGTGTTGTGATAGAAACCCGCAAAGAACCTCCACAAGCAATTTCCAATTTCTAATTACAAATTTCTAATGAAATGCTTAATGCTTAAACCGCGTTTGGAATTGGTAATTGGAAATTAGGAATTATATTTTTCTATCCATCCCCCGCCGATAACTTCATCACCCTTATAAAATACCACTGCCTGGCCAGGGGTTATGGATTTTTCAGGTCTTTTAAATCGAACCTCAACCCTGCCATCCTTTAAAGGAGAAACCACAGCCTCAGCGCCTCTATGCCTGTACCGTATCCTTGCGAGAACTTCTATTTCTGACTCCAGGGAAGAAATTCCAATCCAGTTAGCCTCTCGTGCAATGAGGCCCTCTGAGAATAACCCTTTTTCAGGGCCGACCACAAGCTGATTTTTCTTTGTATCTATCTTCAAAACATAGAGCGGTTCCCCCCCAGCCACACCAAGCCCTTTTCTCTGGCCAATAGTGTATCGGTAAAGTCCGTTATGGATGCCGAGAACTTTCCCGTGTACATCAACGATCTCACCCTTTGTATCCTCACGGTGACCTGTATATTGAGCAACAAAAGATGGATAATCTTCTGGCGCAAAACATATCTCCTGACTGTCTTTCTTTTCAGCAATATTTAAGCCGAACCTCTTTGCAATTTTCCTTACATCTGTCTTTGTTAAATCGCCGAGGGGAAAGATAATCTTTGAAAGCTGCTTTTGAGTCATTGTAAAGAGAAAATACGACTGGTCCTTGGTTATATCCTTCCCTTTTAAAAGCAGGTATCTCCCTCTATCGGCATTATACATAACCCTTGCATAGTGCCCTGTTGCGAGAAAGTCTGCTTCAAGTTCCAGAGCCCTCTTTAAAAGCACTTCAAATTTTAAAATCTGATTGCACTTAAGGCATGGGTTCGGCGTTTCACCCTTTAAATAGCTCTCAACAAAATAATCCACAACTGCCTTAGAAAACATCTCCTCAAAGTTAACCACATAAAACGGAATATCGAGCTTATCAGCGACCCTCCGTGCGTCGTAGAGGTCATCAAGGGAGCAGCAGCTTCCAAAGCTGTCCCGTTCCCCTTCAGTATAGTCCCATAACTGCATGGATATGCCAATCACATCATAGCCCTGCTCTTTAAGAA
Source organism: Deltaproteobacteria bacterium GWF2_42_12 (assembly GCA_001797665.1). Taxonomy (GTDB): domain Bacteria; phylum Desulfobacterota; class GWC2-55-46; order UBA9637; family UBA9637; genus UBA9637. The sequence continues at coordinate 4,374 of MGQA01000043.1, forward strand.
GCGCTGCTGCAGTGGATGAATCCACGCCGCCGCTCATGGCAACGACGACGCGATTAGGTTTGTTCGTAGGGGAGACCCTTGTGGTCTCCTGTTGGGAGGGGACAAGCCCCTCCCCTACATATTTATCTATTTTATCCATATTTTCTTAAAAAAATGGCGGACATTTCAGTCCGCCACACATAAGTTTTTAGTTGTTTGTTTTACGCAAACAACTACTTTGCATGTTTCTTCTTATAATCCTCTATGGCTGCGTGCAGCGCATCTGCTGCAAGATTTGAACAGTGCATCTTTACAGGAGGCAGACCGCCCAGCGCCTCTGCAACAGTCGCATTGGATATCTCCTCTGCTTCACTGAGGCGTTTCCCCTTTACCAGCTCAGTAACCATTGAACTGGTTGCAATTGCAGCGCCGCACCCAAAGGTTTTAAATTTAATATCCTTTATGACCTCGCCTTCTATCTTAATGCTAAGCTTCATGATATCTCCACATGCAGGATTTCCCACTGTGCCGACACCATCAGCGTTTTCTATCTCTCCAACATTTCTCGGATTGCTAAAATGATCCATAACCTTTTCGCTATACATTTTCAAACTCCTTTCCTGTAATAAACCTTTTCCTTATTCCCTCTCCCCTTGAGGCTGTGTCATAATCCTCTTTTTGTCATTGCGAGCGACCGAAGGGAGCGTG
>MGQA01000043.1:5124-5266 GCA_001797665.1 Deltaproteobacteria bacterium GWF2_42_12
GCAGGGTGAGGGAAATTTCTTTTTCACCCTCCCCTTTATCCCCTCACATCAAGGGAGGGGAAATTCAGATAAACGCAACTTATTCAGTGGCTGCATGAACCGCTTTCAGTAAAGCTTATATTCGCTGCGCCGCCCGTAGCAG
>MGQA01000044.1 GCA_001797665.1 Deltaproteobacteria bacterium GWF2_42_12
TGTATTCACTCACACATACAATATACCATTTTCTACGCAGCAAGCTGCGGGGAATTTACCCGAAGAGCTATTAAGGATAGCAGACCTCCGATGCAGGCGCTTGAACTCAGCCGCCAGTATTTCCTTTTGTGCCTTGTCTTCGATGATGCGAATCTGGGCTTTAACATCTCTGGCATTTGCGCCAACAACAAGGCCAGAATAAAAGACAATGCCAGTCATGAAAACGAGCAGGCCAATCCTCACCCATGGATAGGCGCGTTCCAGGTAAGAGAGCATCATGATGGTTGTGAGGGCACTAATACTGCAGATATAGCCCATGAGCCAATACTTTGGAAAGATGTCTCCAACCACATCGCCAGCAGTCTCTCTGGGCAAGACCTTAAAGATACTGGGTGCAGCGATAAAAGAAAAGAATATGATTCCGCCTATCCATACTACTAAGGAAAGGAGATGCAGGAATTTAATGAGTACCATTTATAAAGCCTTCGATGTTTATAACGAATTACTCTACTGAAGCGCTTAAATTTTAATAAATTCTAAATCCAAAATTCTAAACTCCAATGTAAGCATCCAAAATTTCGGCTTAAAGCAGTATCTGCGGGGTATTGCTGGAGCGGAAAATTTGGAGCAAGGCAACCGTGTTGCCGTTTGTCTTCACGCCGACACGGTCGGCTCGCTCCATAAGTTGCACTACACGCACACAGGCACCTGAAGCGGAAGCAATGCCCCGCAGATACTTATCCCGACAATAGGGAAATATGCAAAACCAAAATTTTAGAAACTTCCAACCCTAAACAATATCAAATGACAAAATATCAACTATTTCATCACTGCTACTAACCCGCTTACGCCGGTCAAAGGAACTTCCAGGGTAACCTCAGCGCTGCCGTCATCTTTGTATTCTTCCTTGATTATACGTGCGCCTTTAACAAAACCTTCGACTCGACTTATCTCTATATGCCTCTCATCAAGATATTGCTTCATGCCCTTGTCAGGAGGGGTTTTTATCTTCATGATTGTTTCAAGGAGCGCCTTGTATCCCTCAAGCTTTGCAGCGCGCATGGTAAGGATTCTTACCTGGGCGGGATTTGTTATATCCTTTGGCGGATAACCACGGCCAACCGCAGTTATTACCCCTTTCTGCCAGTCAACGCCATCTACTTCTGAAACCACAAAGACCTTTTTGTATGCCTCGGCAAATTCTGTCGGTATTGTTTCAACAGTCGGTGCCACCTCTGCTCTTTTTTCAACCACTGCAACCTGAGTCTCCTCTGTTATGGCTTCTTTCTCGCTCTTACCGCAACCTGTAACTACAGTATGCAGTAAGCAGTATGCAGTAAGCAGCAATAAAAATACAGAACGCCTTCCCCTTTTTTTCTTCTGCCTCCTGCCTACTCCATACTGCTTACTTGCTTTGACATTCTGAATCTCTGACTCTCTCATTTCAACCCTCCTCTCTAACCCTTCTCAACGCCTTCTTCATCGCAATCTTTCTCTTTTCTTCAAGTCGCTTTCTCTTCCGGGCTCCTGAAATAACAGTGGGAATCCGTTTCTTTGGCTTGAACGCCCTCTTTGCAAGAGCTGTACTCAGCCTTTCCATTGCTATTTTCCTATTCTGAAGCTGTGAGCGCCTCTCGGAAGCATGCACAACAATCCCTGTTGGAATATGTCGGATACGGACTGCCGTTGCAGTCTTATTCTTGTGCTGACCGCCAGGACCGGAACTCCGATAAAATTCTATCTCTATATCGGATTTTTTTATATTGATAGCAGAATTTGCAGACATGCGCAATCCAATTTTCTTTCCGTAAAATAGCGATTGAAAACCTCGCTATTTTACCCCCACACCAAAAATTTTGGTGTGGGGGTTTACAAACCGGCGATTTGGCTGCCATACTTTGTTATCGGACAATTTTTACTCCTCACCGTATCGGTGAACATACGGCTCGTCGCAAAGAACACACCCCTTTAGTCCCCTCTCGAGAGGGGATTTAGTGGTGTGTTGTCTGGCAACCAACTTGTCGGTTTACCCAAAAATCAAAGTCTATTTTTGGGTCTTCCAAAATTCCTTTGCAATCTTTGAAATTTCTTTAACAGGCAATACCAATACGGTGATATTTCGTGCTACAGGATAAGATTCTTTACCCGGATAAACAATAAACCCCTTTTTACACGAGCGGTCTTCACATGCCATCCGGCATCCCTTTTCTGCCTTCGGACTTATAGAATGTCAAGATAGTGTCTTGCTGTCGGCGCTGGCTGATGGCAAAGGGTTTTAACTCATGGTAGATTATGCGGCCTGCTTGCATTTTAAAATAAGAGGTTTCATTTTACAAGGATAAAACCAGAGGCAAATTTTTTAACGGCGATTCTTTATTTATTGCCGCGATAGGTTATGTGATAAACTGCACGGCATTGCTACCAAAGTTTATAGCATTTAAAAATCTATTTTGACTTTAATCTGATGCTATGGTAGATTTGTCTCATACTATGTAATGTAAATTCTGCATTAAAGAAGATGATATTCATGGGACACACCACACTGAATAACTTTACTGTGCTGCATAAGTTAGAGACCATTGAAAAAGAGGTCTTAAACCTAAAAATTTCCATCCTCAAAAAAATCACCACTACAGGCAAAAAAATAACTTCCTTCAAAGGAATTCTGAAGGGTGTGGATGTTACTGATAAAGACATCACTCTTGCAAAAAAGTCCCTTTGCAGCAAGGTAAAGATATAGAGCAACATGGAATTTGAATGGGATCCGCATAAATCCGAAGCTAACCTCAAGAAGCATGGCGTCTCTTTTCATGAGGCGTCAACGGTATTTGGCGATCCATTGGCTATAACCTTCAATGATCCCGACCACTCAACAGGAGAATATCGGTTCCTGACCTTCGGGCAATCCAGATTGAATCAACTATTGGTTGTAATTCATACGGAACGACATGGAAAAACAAGAATAATAAGCGCAAGGCGCGCAACAAGACAAGAGAGGAAAATATATGAAGACGGCTAAACATGAAGAAATGCGTAAAGAGTACAAAAGGGAAGATTTGGGCAAAGGAATAAGAGGCAAATATTTAGAGGAATACAAAAAGGGAACCAATCTTGTTCTTCTCAGTCCGGATGTGGCGGCTGCCTTTCCCGACGACGCCTCTGTCAACGAGGCGCTCCGCAGTTTGCTAAAAATAGCGCGGCAATCAACCGGTCTAACAAAGCGCTCCATCGGATCATAATGCTCTAATGACAAGAAAGTACGGGCTGTTGCCCAAACCTGAATCTGATACCTTTTGCATTGTTTGCATGGTTCAGGATTTTATAACTTGTTGATTTTATTAAATGCCCAAACCAGCTCAGTATGAATTTTTGTGATTTTTACCGTTTGGGCAACAGCCCGAGTAGACCTGACCCTCATGACCCTGATGGTGTCCCCTTTTATTCTGCAAAATACCACCTTTATTGATACTTTTCTTTTAACTCTTTTGCTTTTTTTAGAGCATTTTTATAATCATCTATTGCATAAATATCAATTTGATTCGGCAATGTGATAACTTCAAATATTTGCTCAGGGCGAAAACTAATTTCTCTTATCCACTCAATGTGCGGGTCTTCACCATGAGGGTTATAAATTTTTGGTCTATATCCTTCAATTTTTACGTAGTATTCATTCTCACCCTCTATATTTGCACTCTCAAATTCAAGAATATCTGCGTCCAATGTTTTACCTTTTTTGAAGACAACAACGTGGTGAAGCCTTGTAGAGCATAATTTTTGCCATTTTTTTTGTTCGTCAACAACAGCATCTCCAAATTCTTCTCTTTCTTCCGCTTCACATATGGCATTTTGCTCTGCAATATATTCATCGTATAGTTTTTTATATTTGGGGTCTTTTTGTACGTCCTTAATGAGTTGCCATACTTCACGACTACTCATATTTGGCTTTACTTCAAGACCAAGTCGCTCACATTCTTCAAGTTGTTTTTTGCTTGGAGGCTTAAAAGGTTTTTCAGGCTGTGAAATTTCCATAATTTTAGGAGGGTCAATAGACTTGGTGGGGGGTTCTTCTGAAGGGGCTACAGTTTCAGCGGGTTTACGCTTGAAAAAATTTAAAAACCCGAACATAAGCCCTCCCTTAGAAAAATTTTCCGCTTTTGCTCTGCTAATATTACGCGTGAGGCGACTGTCATAGTTAGTAGGTTGGGTTGAGCAAAGCGAAACCCAACAATTCATTCATATCCTACATCCTCATCAAATTGAATCTCACAACCCGCTCCCCAATCGTTCTTGTAAATGCCCTGTTTTACATAACTGTTTTACATAACGATGAAAACTTGAATATGCCCAGTCGCGGGGCAATGTTACCAGACTATGTTTAACAGGATTGTAATGGATGTAATTACAATGCGCCTCAAAATCTTTCTCGTCTCTAATCTGATGCTCCCAAAACCGCCTCTGCCAAACTGCTTGTTCTCCCTTGCTTAATTTTGAGGCAGATCTAAAGCCTTTATATTTATCCTGACATTGTCTGCTAAAATAGCTTTTTATAAGCCTCCATCGCAGGGAAAAATCATTATCGTTATGCGGCAATGTCCAGATACAGTGAATATGATCAGGCAGCAAAACAAATGCGTCAATCCGAAAGGTGTGCCTGTTAATAACATACTGAAACGCTTCTTTTATCAACCGTATATTTGCTTCGTGGCATAAAATCCTTTTCCTTCCGTGCGTTACCACCGTAAAGAAAAATGCCGCCCCCTTTGCCTTTGACCTGCGATAGCGCATTGTTTTTTATGATTAGGTTGGGTTTCGTTCCTCAACCCAACCTACCAATTGTCTTCGTTACCTCTCAAAAAACCTCTCTATGAGCTTGTGCCCTTGCTCTACAAACAGGCCGCTATTTTTTGCCTCTGCCTCTGTATATGCCTTGCCGTGACTATCATTGGAAGGATACAGGGCAAACGGCACAGGGTCTCAAGAGTACTTAGAAGAGTACTTAAGTACTTAAGTACTTACTTACTTAA
>MGQA01000045.1:0-147 GCA_001797665.1 Deltaproteobacteria bacterium GWF2_42_12
AAAAATGCGAAAAGTGTCTTATAAAAAAGGTATGTGTATTATGAATTGAATTGACACTATCATATTTATCAGATAGCATATTTTCTCAATTTGGAGACTCTAAACTCTGCACTCTTAACTCATAACTTTTATCTATGCGTATAGCCA
>MGQA01000045.1:289-9338 GCA_001797665.1 Deltaproteobacteria bacterium GWF2_42_12
TCAGCACAGGCTTGAAATGGTAAGGATTGCGGTAAGAGACAATCCATTCTTTGAGGCGTCTGACATTGAAATCAAAAGGGGCGGCAGGTCTTATTCTGTTGTGACATTAAGGACTCTCCATGAAATGCACCCGGGTACAGAAATCAGTTTTATTGTGGGTACAGATTCATTTAATGATATTACCACATGGTGTGAATACGAGGAATTGTTCAAGCTTACAAATTTTATAGTTATTCCCCGTCAAGGTTATCCTGTAAAAAAGATAGGAGAAGTTCTCCCTGTTGAACTGGCAAGGAAGTTCTGGTATGATGCGGAACGAGGCGTTTATGCAAATAACTATGGCACATTTGTGACATATATGGAAACTACGCTCTTTGGCATATCAGCATCAAAGATAAGGGCAACTATTAAAGAAGGAGGTTCAGTGCGGTATATTTTGCCGAAAGGGGTGGAGGATTATATAATCAAAAACAGCCTATACCGCTAACCAATGAAAGGAAAGACAAAGTTAAGTTCAAAAGAAAGGGCATTAAATGCTGCCCAGTTTGCCTTGGATAAAAAGGCAGAAGGGGTTGTTATTCTGAATATAACCGATCTGTCAAGCATCGCTGATTATCTCATTATATGTAGCGCCGCATCTGATAGGCAGGTTCAGGCAATTGCAAGCTCTGTAGAGGAAGGGCTTAAGGAGAAAGGAGTGCGGCCATTGAGCACAGAAGGCATTAGAGAAGGCCATTGGGCGCTTCTTGATTATGGCGATATAATCGCACATGTCTTTCTTGAGCCAGTCCGAGAGTTTTATAATCTGGAAGGCCTCTGGCCAGAGGCGCCAAAGGCTGAGCTCGATGGGATGGAAGATGCAAAGACCCTTAAGAGTAAGGTAGCAAACCTTTGAAGCTTGCTATTATCTGCGTTGGCAGGATCAAGAAAGACTATATAAAAGCTGGCGTAAAGGAGTATCTAACACGTATAAAAAGGTATTCTCCAATAGAGATTCTTGAGGTTAAGGAAGAAACTGGCCGCAATATACCGGCGCAGAAGGTTCTTGGGAAAGAGGCAAGAAACATTCTGGAAAAAATTAAAGAGGGCGATTTTGTCATTGCCCTCGGCGATAAGGGAAGTCAATACACATCAGATAAATTTGCTGAACTTGTAAATAAGCTTTCGACAATAGGCAAAAGAAGAATTTGTTTTGTTGTAGGCGGGGCATACGGCCTGCACCCATCAATCTTAGAAGGGGCTGACTTGGTTCTCTCTCTTTCATCAATGACATTCCCGCATGAATTGGCAAGATTGATTCTATTGGAGCAGATTTACAGGGCGTTTACGATTTTAAGGAATGAACCATATTCACACTAACCACGCAACCAACCTCCCTGATACTATCATTCAAAAAGGAAAAATATGAGGCCTCTTATTTTAATTGTGCTTGATGGTTGGGGTATAAACCAGCGTAAAGAAGGAAATGCGCAAGCGCTGGCAAGGATGCCCTTTGTAGAAAAGATTTTCAGGGAATTTCCTCACTCCAGGCTGGAAACCTCCGGCCTGTCTGTCGGCCTGCCCGAGGGACAGATGGGAAATTCAGAGGTGGGGCATCTCACCATGGGAGCCGGCAGGGTTGTGTATCAGGAGCTTACCCGCATAGACCGTGAGATAGCGGCCGGTGATTTTTTCAAAAACAAAATTTTACTGGATGCAATGGCCGCAACTAAAAAATCTGGCAGCTCTCTGCACCTCATGGGGCTTGTCTCGGACGGAGGTGTTCACAGCCACATAAATCATCTCTTTGCACTTCTGGATATGGCCAAACAAAACGGTCTGGACAGAGTCTTTATCCATGCCTTCCTTGACGGTAGAGATACGCCGCCAACGAGCGGCAAGGGGTATATTGAAAATCTTCAGACCTATCTTGATAAAACAGGAAGCGGCAGAATAGCCACAATATCAGGCCGTTACTATGCTATGGACAGAGATAACAGATGGGAAAGGGTGGAAAAGGCGTATAAGGCGTTGAGGAGCGGAGACGGCAGATGGTCAAAAAGTCCGCTTGAGGCAGTTGACGAAGCATATAAAAGAGGCGAAACAGACGAATTTGTTTTGCCGGCAGTGATTACCAGCAACAATAAACCTCTTGCGACAATAAATGATGGTGACAGTATAATCTTTTTTAACTTCAGGGCAGACAGGGCGCGGGAGCTTACAAGGACATTTACCCAAGAGGATTGCAAGGGATTCAACAGGGGCAATAAGCCAAAATTATCCAGCTATGTGTGCCTTACAGAATATGATGCCACATTCAATCTTCCTGTTGTATTTCCGCCGCAAAGCCTGAAGAATATCCTCAGCGAGGTCTTGAGCAAAAACGAAATAAAGCAGTTGAGGATTGCAGAGACAGAAAAATACGCGCACGTAACATTTTTCTTTAATGGCGGTGTAGAAAAGCCATTCGATATAGAAGAAAGGGTGCTTATCCCATCGCCCAAAGAAGTGCCTACTTATGACAAAAAACCTGAGATGAGCGCATATCTCGTTACGGATGAGCTGGTTAAGAGGATAAAGAGCGGAGATTATAAATTTATCCTCGTAAACTACGCCAATGGCGATATGGTTGGGCATACCGGCAATATGGATGCTGCTATAAAGGCATGCGAGGTTGTAGATGCGTGCCTGTCAAAGGTTATAACCGTTGCTCAGGAAAAGGGCTGGACTGCGCTTATTACCTCAGACCATGGGAATATCGAGCAGATGATAGATTATGGTACAAAAGATGCGTATACCGCCCATACGACAAACCTTGTGCCGTTTGTATTGATTTATGATAAAAAGAAGGTTATTTCTTTGAGAGATGGCAGACTTTCTGATGTTGCCCCAACTATCCTTGAGTTAATGGGTCTTGAAAAGCCTCAGGAGATGACAGGGAGGACGTTAGTAAAAGGGTAATAAGCGATTGATAATTGCAAATAAATGTGATATTGCAACAGGCTGTCAGAAATCTGCGCTTATTTTGGCTCTACAAGGGCTTTTTATGAAGGAAGGAATCGCAATATGAGCGAGGTCACGATAGGCCTTATCCAGACTGCAGTTACAGATAATGTCCAGGAGAATATCCGCAAGACTGCCGGATTGGTGAGAAAGGCAGCAGAAAAGGGTGCGCAGATAATCTGCCTTCAGGAGCTGTTCAATGCAATCTATTTTCCGCAGTATGAAAAGTATAGTGCCGGGAAATTCGCAGAGCCAATCCCAGGCGATACAATAAACCTTTTCTCACAACTATCAAAAGAACTCGGCATTGTGATAATAGTCCCTCTATTTGAGAAGGCATCGGATGGCAATTTTTACAACTCTGCTGTTACAATAGATGCAGGCGGAACCATCCTCGGCACATATCGCAAGATACATATCCCCTTTGACCCTCTCTTCTATGAGAAAAATTATTTTAAGGACGGCAACCTCGGCTATCAGGTCTACAAAACAAAATTCGCTTCCGTAGGCGTTCTTATCTGCTATGACCAGTGGTTTCCTGAGGCAGGAAGGATAAATACGCTCATGGGCGCTGATATAATATTCTACCCCACTGCCATAGGCTGGGTAAAGGGGCATCATTCCGAGGACGGCGACTGGCATAATGCATGGGAGACTGTCCAGCGGGGACATGCCATAGCAAACGGCATCCATATCGCAGCTGTAAACAGGGTTGGGGAGGAGGACAGGTTTAAGTTCTGGGGCGGGTCGTTTGTCTCAGATGCCTTTGGAAAGGTGCTCAAAAAGGCGAGCCATGACAAAGAAGAAATTTTAGTTGCAACAATAGATTTAAGTATGAACAAGAAAATTCGCGAAGGCTGGGGGTTCCTCAATAACAGAAGGCCTGATACATACCTGCTTATCTGCAAGACCCAAAAATAACATGACCGTACAAAATACACCTCGAAACCTCGGCTATTACATGCCTGCTGAATGGGAGAGGCATGACGCCATATGGCTCTCATGGCCTCATGACCCGATAACCTTTCCGGATAGGGTGGAAAAGGCAGAAAATATCTATGTTGAGCTCATAAGGGCAATATCAGCCTGCGAAAAGGTAAACCTCTTTGTAAGGGATGATGCGATGAAGAAGAGGGCTAAGATATATTTGAAAGAAGGCGGAGTCAACCTGGGGGATATTATATTCCATGTCTACGACTATGCAGATGTATGGTTCAGGGACTATGGCCCCATCTTCCTTGTAAACAAGAATAACGGCAGCCTTGCCATGACCCACTGGATATTCAATGCATGGGGAGGAAAGTATGAAACCCTCATGAAGGATACGAACATACCTGATTTTATAAATCAGCAAATGAAGCTTCCCTGTTTTAAGCCGGGGATTATTCTTGAGGGCGGCTCAATAGAGGTAAATGGAAAAGGCACGCTTCTTACAACAGAGCAGTGCCTGCTCAATAAAAACAGGAATCCACATCTTACCAGAGAAAATATTGAAGAATATCTGAGGGAGTACCTCGGTGTGTCGCACATTATCTGGCTTAAGAACGGCATCGAGGGCGATGATACAGACGGGCACATAGATGATATAGCAAGATTCGTAAATCCGACCACTGTTTTGTGCGCCTATGAAGAAGACAAAAATGACGAGAACTATCCAATACTCCTTGAGAGCTATGAAACCCTGTTCAAAGCAAAAGACCAGGACGGAAAGAGATTGAATATCATTAAATTGCCGATGCCCGGATTCATCGGCGACGAGGAAGGAAGGCTCCCGGCCAGCTACGCAAACTTCTACATAGGCAACAAAGTAGTGCTGGCGCCTATCTTCGGCCATGAGAATGACAAAAGGGCCCTGGATATTATTCAGGCTCAGTTTCCAGACCGCAGGGTCGTTGGAATCAACTGCACCGACCTCGTTTACGGCCTCGGCACAATCCATTGTATAAGCCAGCAGCAGCCCGCGCCAAAAGTAAAATAACTCAGAAAATGCATTTGCATTTTCTGCAATAATTACCTACCAAACTCCTTCTTTTTCAATTCCATCCTTTTTATCTTTCCGCTTATGGTTTTTGGAAGTTCATCAACAAACTCAATCTTGCGCGGATATTTATAAGGCGCTGCATGGCTTTTGACAAATTCCTGAAGCTCTTTGACCAGCGCCTCTGATGGACTAAAGCCTTTTGTCAGGACGATAAACGCCTTCACAACCTCTCCCCTTACCTCATCCGGGCTTGCAACAACAGCGGATTCCTTTACAGCAGGATGTTCAATCAAAACGCTCTCTACCTCAAACGGCCCAATCCGATATCCAGAAGCGAGTATGATGTCATCAGCCCTTCCTACAAACCAGAAGTAGCCGTCCTCATCCTTATATGCCCTGTCTCCTGTTAAATACCAATTGCCTTTAAATACACTCGCTGTTGCCTCAGGGTTATCGAGATATTCTTTGAACAACCCAACAGGTCTTTGAGGCTTTACTTTGATTGCTATTTCTCCCTCAATGCCCGGAGCAACAGGATTAGCATCCTCATCCACAATATCCACAATAAACCCAGGCACAGGCTTTCCCATAGAGCCAGGCTTTACAGGAAGGCACCTGAAATTTGCCAGCACATTAATAGTTTCTGTCTGGCCATAGCCGTCATAGATATACTTTCCTGTCCTCTCCTTCCATATCTCAATTATTTCTCTGTTGAGCGGCTCGCCTGCTGCAACAAAATGGCGGGGTTTGAGATTGAGTTTGCCGGAAGGAGACTCCTTTACTATCATCCTATATGCTGTTGGCGGGCCGCAGAAGGTAGTGATGGGATATTTCTTCATGATATCTATTGCAAGGAGCGGGTCAAACCGCCCTTTCTTATAGAATGAAAATATAGTTGCGCCCATGTGCCACGGCCCGAAAAGGCTTGACCATGCTGCCTTTGCCCATCCAGTGTCAGAGACATTCCAGTGGATATCGCCGGGCTTTAAGTCAAGCCAGTATTTTCCTGTTATGAGATGTGCAAGCGGATAAGATGCCTGGATATGCACAACGAGCTTCGGAGGCCCTGTTGTGCCTGAGGTAAAGTAAATAAGGGATGTTTCATCTGAGAAAGTTCTTTCGCCTTCGAATATGTCTGCCGTATCCCGCTCTTTGATATAATTATGCCACCCACCTGTGGCGAACTGTCTTTGGCCAGAAAATCCCCCCATCCCCTCTTTCTCAAAATCCCCCTCTTTTCCCCCTTTGAAAAAGGGGAGCAAGGGGGGATTAATGATTATAAGAAGCGGATTAGTCAAAGAACTATTGACAGCCTCCTCAACCTTCTGGGCTTCTTCATCTGTTGTAATAATTGCCTTTATATCTGTTGCCTTGAGCCTGTATTCAATATCCTTTGCAGTGAGAAGCGTTGTTGCAGGGATCGGTATGGCATTGAGCCGCATAAGCGCAAGCATGACTTCCCACCATTCAGGGATATTCGGGAGCATGACAAGAACCTTGTCGCCTTTTGCAACCCCCATCTTCTTAAGCCCTCCTGCGCCCTTTGATGAGAGGAATTTTAATTCATGAAAAGAAAATCTTTTTTCAGTGGCGCCGTCTGTCCAGAAAAGGGCAAGTCTTTCACCCCACTTATCAAAGATATCCAGAGGAAAGGAAAATCTTTCAGGGACAGGAAGGGAGAATTCTGAGTATTCTTTTTTGTAGTCTTTCATCTAAAATGCTCTCTCTTGTTTCTATTTGTCATTGCGAACGCCGTGAAGCAATCTGTCTCTTATAGAATCCATGAGGTAAAGGTTGCGTTGAGATTGCCACCGGCTTCGTCCTCACAATGACAGCGTAAAATAGACTTCACTTCTTTCCAAAAAGCTCATCAAGCCTTTTTCTGGCCTCTTCTGCTGCATCTGTCTTTATATCACCCTGAGAATCCCTGAACTCAAAATAATCGCAGAAGTTTGCCCTGTTCTTTTCAACAACCCTTTCAGCCCGCGGCTCTCTGCAGCTATTGTATGCGCCTTCGTCATAAAACCGGCAGTTCTTGCACACCTTGAGGTCTGCGCCGCAGAAAGGACATACATCATTTCTTGTCGGCCTTTCCCTGATCTCGAGTTCTTTTTTGCAGGAGAAACAGTACTTCATATTTAATAACTATATCTCATAAGCCGAGGAATTGTAAACCTCTACCAAGATTCCCAATATTCCCCTTGCAATCTGTCTTCAAAAATACTATTTTTCAAGCTGCACAATAAATCTATGAAAATAACCTTTCTTGGAACAAACGGCTGGTATGATAGTCAGACAGGAAATACTATCTGCATCCTCGTTCAATCAGGCGATTACAATATAATACTTGATGCAGGAAATGGGCTATACAAGATAGACCAATATTTAAAGGGAAACACACCTACATACATCTTCCTTAGCCATTTTCACCTTGACCATATTGCGGGTTTGCATATCCTTGGAAAGTTTGACTTCGCCGGAGGTCTGCATATATGCGGCCAAACTGGAACAAAGGAAATCCTTGCCAGGTTTATCAATTTCCCTTTTACCATGCCACTTGACAGGCTCAGATACAAGACTGAAATCCATGAACTTCCGACAGATGCGGCTCAACTTCCTTTTCGTGTTGAATTTCTCCCCATGCTACATTCCTCGCCAACTTTAGGATACAGATTTGAACTTGATGGGAAGGCGCTTTCCTATTGTCCTGACACAGGATACTGCGAAAACGCAGTTAGACTCTCCAGAAAAGCAGACCTTGTTATTGCTGAATGTGCATATAAAAGCGGTCAATACTCTGAAGACTGGCCCCATCTTAATCCCGAAAGCGCTGCGAAGATTGCATCTGAGGCTGAGGCAAAAAGGCTTGCCCTCGTCCATTTTGACGCTTCACTTTATAAGACCATTGAAGAAAGAAAGGCATCAGAAGCTGCAGCAAAAAAGATATTTAGCAATACCTTCTGCGCCGTGGATGATATGCAGATAGAGGTTTAAGGTAGTGGGTTTTGGAGATAATGGGTTGTTCTTATTGCTATGACTCTGAGATCAAAAACTCTGACGGTTTCAATCGAAAGTCCGCCCAGACGCGTGTATGCGTTCGTTTCAAACCCTGAAAATCTGCCGAAATGGGCGACGGCATTTTGCCGGTCTGTCAGGAGGTCAGAGGGGGATTGGATCGTGGAGACACCGGACGGTCCTATGAGAATCAAGTTCGTTGAACACAACGAATATGGGGTTCTCGATCACTATGTGTATCCGAGGCCCGGTTTGGAGATATTGAACCCGATGCGCGTGATTCCTAACGGTTCCGGAAGCGAGATCATCTTCACCCTGTTCCAGTCGCCCGCCATGTCAGATGAGAATTTTGCCGAAGATGCCACATTGGTTGAGCGCGATCTGAGGACTTTAAAAAACGTCTTGGAAGGATGAGACCGAAAAATGCATTTTGTTTTTATTTTTCGGGACAACTGCAAGATTTTGCTCAAAGCCTGCCCCTGAAAGTTTCTATCAGGGGACAAGAAAAAGCAGGCTGGACAAAACCGATGCATACCCCTTAGTGTATGTGAGTATTTGGACAGCCTGATTTGACGCAGCCTCCCCCTGTCCCCCTCCATGAGGGGGACAGGGGGAGGGATTGCGGTTGCCAAAAAATGCAACTGCATTTTTTGGGGTGAGGAGGAGCATGTGAAAGGACAGGTAGTTCTCATCACAGGTTCGAGTTCGGGAATCGGCAGGGAAACTGCATACCGCTTCGCAAAAGAGGGTGCAAGGCTCGTCCTCACCTATTACAAGGGGAAGACACGAGGCGAGGCTGCTGAGAAAAGGTGCAGGAGACTTGGGGCAACGGATACCCTCCTCCTCCATCTCGACGTGACTGACAACGAGAGTGTTGCAGGGGCGGCGAGGGAGGTGAAGAGAAAATACGGCGCTATAGACTTCCTCATCAACAATGCGGGTACAGGGGCCTTCAACCTTTTCAAGAAACAGACCGCAAAGAATATTGAGCGCCAGATCCGGACAAATCTCGAGGGGCTGATCAAAGTTACCCGCGCCTTTCTTCCGCAAGTGAAAAAAGGGATCATCAAC
>MGQA01000045.1:9366-17044 GCA_001797665.1 Deltaproteobacteria bacterium GWF2_42_12
ATGAGGAGATGTCTGTGTACTGCGGATCCAAGTTCGGAGTCAGGGGATTTACACAGACCCTTGCACTCGAATATCCCCGTTTGAGGATCTGCTGCGTGAACCCCGACGAGACAGCAACGCGCCTCTCAGGTTATCAGGGGCGCCCTCCTCAAGAGGTGGCCGAAGTGATTTTCAGGGCGGCTTCAGGGAAGGTCGGATGTCAAAAGGGGGGCGATGTGGATGTGTGGAAGGTCATGGAGTAGAAAGGGGTCAAGGTGTCAGGACCGCATTGCGAAGCCCTCAAGGTAAAGACGCTCCTGCCTGAAGATTCTGGAAATAAATAGTGCCTGTTGTTCATGCTCAGTAATTAGGTAACTCTTTTGGTATAATAACAAAGACCAAAGGAGGCGCTAATGCAATACTCAAATCAAGTCATAGTAAAGCGATGGATACCAATACTAAAAGAGTATGAGAGAACCAAGTTCAAAGTCAATCCAAGGCAATTTAAGTTCATAAAAGACCTCTGTAAAGCGCATCATATAAGCACCAAAGAGTTAAGGCGCTACTACAAGAAATGGACAGATGGAAATAAAACAGATGAATCCCTTCTTCCCAACAAACGGGGTGCCCGTCCTGGCTCAAGGAGAACCTCAAAAGAAATAGAACGCAATATAATAAAGGCATACAGAAGATTCGGTTCAAATAGATACGAACTTGTTCTTCTCTTTAAGCCTTATTATCTGGATAAGACGCCCTCACCTGCTACAATGGACAGGATAAAGGCGCGTTATCCTCTTAATGAATCACAGAAGAAGATAATAAAGCGTTATGAAAGACAGACACCGGGAGAGCTTGCCCATATTGATATGACCAAGATTCCTAAAGATATAAGATGCTCATTTAAAGTCAAGGATCTGTATGTTGCAGCCCTTTGTGATGATTGCACAAGGCTGACTTATGCTGAAATAATTAAAGACAAGAAGGCCTCAACACTTACATACTTCATGGCCCGGTCCTTATCATGGTTCAAACAGATATACAACTTCGAGTTTGAAGCTGTTATGTCTGATAACGGCGCAGAATTCAAGGGAACCCTTGATAGAGAGCATCCCTTTGAAACCATGTGCAGTGAATTAGGCATAAAACATATATACACAAAACCTTACAGGCCTCAGACTAACGGCAAGATAGAGGCCTTTTGGAAGATACTTAAGAACGAGTTCTTTTACCCTAATTCATTTGAATCGGAACAGGATATGTTCTTGAACCTTGGTAACTTCCTCTTTGAATTTAACCACCTTAGAAAACATGGTGGCTTGAACTATGAATCACCTTTTGATAAGCTCCAAAAAGTTACCGAATTGGTGAGCTAGTACACCTGTCCCTATTTACTTATTTACTAAGAGCCGTTGTTCCCCGATATAGGTTCATGGTAATTCATCAATAAAAAAGCCCGCATCTTAAAAGATGCGGGCTTTTTTGGGTTATTTTTATTTATGTGTTACTCAGGTACCACATTTGCTGCCTGAAGTCCCTTAGGTCCCTGCGTGACATCAAATTGCACACTCTGCCCTTCTTTCAAGGTTTTAAACCCCTCATTTGCAATCGCAGAAAAATGCACGAAGATATCTTCGCCAGAATCTTGGGCAATGAATCCATAACCTTTGGACTCATTGAACCACTTTACTGTTCCGTTTGCCATTGAACAAAACCTCCTTCCTTAGATTTTCATAAGCCATAGAGGTTTCGTATCAAGGCACACGGCCCAACCTAATAAACCAACCTACAACTTACAGATTATAGAACTCTATCAGAAAAAGAGATAAAGGTCAAGATAAAATTGCCTGCCTCTGACGTCGTATCCCTGCTGTTGCATATTTGGCATAATGCTGCACTAATCGGCGCAATGTAAGGAGCACCCTCATGAGCCACTGATCAGGCTTCCATATCTATATTCCCCTTAAACGCTTGCTGTCCCGATTTTCCGTTGCAAGACCATAATGTGTCAACAGCGAATTATCCGTCAGCGGGCAAAAAGAAGGTAGATTTATTTTCCAAGAGTCTTTTTAATTCTCTCAATATAAATAAATCCGCTTTTTCTCTTTTAGCTATTACATTACAGAACTTGCTTCAATGACAACAAAGTAGACCTGACCCTTTTGCCCTTTTAAGGCTGGACAAAGACCCCAAAGAGGTTTGGGCAGACACCCACCCTGAGCATTATCCGGTGAGGGTCAATAGGGCGGACAGAGAGGCCTTGCTCAAGGTGCCGGGTCTTGGGCCGGATACGGTGAAGAGGATACTTAAGATGCGGCAGGAACAAAGGATTACCAGTATTGCGGATTTAGGTATAAAGGGAAAGAGGCTGGAAAAAGCGGGAAATTATGTGATATTTGAATGAACTTTGCCGCTTTGAACTATCATTTTCGATGAATTTTTTTGCGGTCTTCTTCTTTCCACAGCATGCTGCGGACAATAGAAAGCTTTTTTCAAATCACCACGCCTTCCTTGCCGTCTTCAAACTATTTAGATAGTCCTCTTCTTCAAGGTTAGCGGTAACGCCGTGTTCTTTCATCATATCGAGCATCTTTGAGATAGATACGCCTGCTATGCGAGCGGATTTTTCTATTGATGCCTCGCCGTTTTTGTATTTTTCAATAGCAAGCATCAATCGTCCCAGTTCAACAAGCTCGCGTACTGTCTTTGAGACGTCCTCTTTCTCCTCTTTGGCGAGAGATACGATGGAACGATAGTCGTCTTCATCCATGCGTATGCTCAAGGTTTTTACAGACATGTTATTCATCCTCCTTTTATTTGTCTTCTTGCATCGGCGATTATTGATTTTTTATACCTTCCAACGGATGCGAGCTTATCTAATTTTAAAAGCGCTTCGCTTCTGCTAAAGAGTTTTTTCTCGGCAGCCCTTATCAAGATGGCAATCGCAGTAATAAAATCTATTTTCAAGAGCTTGCACGCCCTGATGGCATTTCTGTCGTCGGTGGCAACCACCGTTCCCTTTTTCTGCAACGCAAGTGTTATTGCCTCTGCCTCGCCTAAATCTATATTAAAATCTTCCATGAGCTTTTGCAGCAGTCTCCTATCATCTACTCTCAAAACGCCGATCCTCTTCCCACGGATCATGGCAGTTATTTGCGGAGACTCTTCGCTGTCCTTCACCAAAACTTCTTCTCTGACCTTTTCCGGTATAAGCACCTGCCCTGGAAAATTTAAAATGAGCACTTCCAACACTTCTGTCCTGGCAAGCAGGATCAATGTGGATGCATCAAAAACTACCATATGACGATTATATGACAAACGTAAGACATTGTCAAGGGAAGATAAACGAAAACGCCCCACCGAAAACGGTGAGGCGTTTATGTCCCAGAACGTTGATTTGTCTGGATGTAAAGACTGGCTCCCAGGGAGGGATTTGAACCCCCGACCCGGTGGTTACAAGCGGCCCCTATGTTTCCATAAGGCTTGGACTATCTCATCACCCATCCTGATGTTTGTCGGGATTAGGGTGTTGGGCGCTTTTGAGGTTTATTGATTGGGCTCCTCACCTCTTAGTCTCTGCACGTTTCCGCCTACTTTTTACCCTTCAGCGGACTTCGCTCAGGATTACCATGCTCCTTAATTAATTGCTGGAGCTTTAGGCTTCCCTGAATTCACCCGATTTTTCAATCACGGTTTCCCGTGAAAGCTGCAATTTTACAGCCACCTGCTCTGCCCCTGAGCTACCTGGGAATGTTATTTAAAGCTTGTATATACTAATATTTCTCCATGAAAAAAGTCAAGATTTTTTACAGTATTTATTGGATTTATTTGTGTGCAGGGTTTCGCTTAGCATGAATGCGGACCTTCATACGGTCTATCCGCTTCTTTATGCCAAATATTTCGCCGATCGGCTTTGTAAGCCTCTTCCTCTCATGCGGTTTGGAATATTTGATGTAGAGTATACCCATAATGGCGACAAATGCCCCGCCGACAAAGTCGTTTATTAAATCCCACATTGTGTTATCAAGGCCATTCTGCGTGTCTATGTTAAATATCTTATCAACAACAAATTCTCCAATCTCCCAGAGCCCACCTACGGCAACTGCAAAAGTAATGGTAAATAGGCCAACAAGCGGTAACGTGAGTCGGATTTTTTTTGTGTAGTGGAGTGTATAAACAATCATAAACGCAAGCATTGCTACGACCCCTGTGCCGTAGATATGCAGCGCCTTATCCCACAGCCAAACCCTGTCATAGAACTTAAGCCATTCGCCAAAGAATGTATGGAGAAATGTTATTGAGGTTATTAAAAGGTCAAGTTCAAAAGGAAGGGTGACATGGTAGCTTCTTTCAACAATACTCGGCAGAAGGGAAAGCACGATTGCCACAGTTATCGCTATGGCAAAGAGGTAGCTGCCGTTATAAACAACATACGGCAGCATGCCTATCATGATGAGCTTCATAAGCCAGGAAAGAGCTGCGCTTATGGAGATGTTGAGCCATTCATTTTTTGCGCTCATTTTTTAAAAAGTTCTAACTCAACCTTGTTGTTTTTATCTACGGTTTCATTTTCACCTTGATATCGCCCCTTATAGATATACCTGTCATACAGCTTATGATAACTTGTCCATTTTGAATCAACTTCTTTCTCTTTCTCTATTAAAGCCTGCATAGATTGAATCTTGGAGTCCATATCATCAAGATAATAAAGTATCACAGCCTCAACTGTCTTTGGCCTTTTTGGCGAGCCAAACTCAAGATAGCCGTGATGGCTTAAGAGCATATGCTTTAAAAGTATGGCGGTTTCTTCGGGGAATTCAGGAATTGCCTCAAGTTTTTTATCTATCATACTGATGCCGATGGTGATATGGCCGAGAAGTCTCCCCTCATCTGAATAGTCAAATGCCCTTTCAAACTTAAGCTCATATAGCTTTCCAATATCGTGCAGTATGGCGCCGGCAAGGAGAAGGTCTTTATCAATATTTTGGTAGTGTTCTGTTACATTGTGAATGAGTTTGCAGAGAGAAAGTACGTGCTCGAGCAGACCTCCGAGATAAGGATGATGCATTGATTTTGCAGCAGGGGCAAGTTTAAGGAGGTTTTTAATTTCTCTATCTTCTAAAAAGGCGGTCAGGAGTTTTCTTATGTGATTATTTTTAATCCCTGCTATGATAGATTCCAGTTTTTCCATCATTTCATCAGGTTCTCGACTGGATGTAGGCAGGAAGTCTGTTATCGCAATCGCATCATTGCCTATTTTTGCAATGTCTGATATATTTAACTGGACTCCGCCTTGATAGACGACGGCATAGCCTCTAATCTTCACAAAATCGTTTCTCTCAAAATTTTTTGAAAGCTCATCAGCCTCATCCCATATTCTTGCCTCTAATTCGCCAGTTTTATCCATGAGCTTTATATTGAGATATGCCTTTCCGCTCTTACTCATGCCAGTCTCTTTTCTTGTTGCAAGAAATATGTCTTCGACCTTATCTTTTTCTTTGATGTCTTTTATAAATGTTTTTTTCATTTTTTTGGCACCTTTTCCCAATCCTTTAAAAATCTGTCAATGCCGACATCTGTAAGTGGATGTTTGGATAACTGTTCTATAACCTTGAATGGTATAGTAGCTATATGCGCTCCGGCAATAGCTGCATCAACAACATGTAAAGGATGCCTGACACTTGCAACAATTACCTCTGTAGAAAATTCATAGTTTTTGAAAATAGTTAGAATCTGTCTGACCAAGTCCATACCATTATGCGAGATATCATCGAGCCTGCCTACAAACGGGCTTACATAGGTTGCGCCAGCCTTTGCAGCCATAAGCGCCTGCGTTGGTGAAAATACAAGCGTTACATTGGTCTTAATGCCTTCTTTTGCAACAACCTTAATAGCCTTGAGTCCCTCAAGGGTCATGGGTATCTTAACAACAATATTTTTGTGGATTTTGGATAGCTCCCTTGCCTCTCTAATCATGCCATCTGCATCAAGACTTACGGCCTCGGCGCTTATAGGGCCATCCACGATGGAGCATATCTCTTTTACAAGCTCTTTAAACTCCCTGCCTTCTTTAGAGACAAGAGAAGGATTTGTTGTTACACCATCCACCAGCCCCCATTCACTGGCCTTCTTTATCTCTGCTATATTTGCTGTATCAATAAAGAATTTCATGAAAATGCCTCCTCAGGATGTGCTTGACCCTTGACAAATTATGTGTTTTACTTTTGTAAAACACCGAACTAATTTGTAAAGAACTTACAAATCAGATAATTTGTCAAGGGTTGACATATATTCGGTGGTTGAGTATACATTAAAAAAAGAAAAATCTCAAACCTAAAGGTTTGAGTTTAATTGTAACTCAAGGCTTTAGCCTTGAGGAAATTCTTGCCGAAGTGGCGGAATTGGCAGACGCGCTAGATTCAGGTTCTAGTGGGTAACACCGTGGGGGTTCGAGTCCCCCCTTCGGCACCAAGCTAAGCTTGGTATGGGCGCGCTTAGCGTGTCCACCACGCTGAAAAACCACCCCTCACCTTAATCCTCTCCCCTGATGGGAGAGGACAATGGTGAGGGGTGGTTTTACAATATCCCCGTATTCTCCCTCACCCTTCTCATCAGTTCAATGAATCTCTCATCTCCCTTGCTGCATAAAAGCCTTATATTGTTTTTACCCCTGCCTATATTGAGGTCTATTGCTGTCTTAATCTGTTTTTGTTCCCAGACATCCTTTTCATTGACCATCTTCCATCTGCCAAATGATTTTATTATGCCAAGCCCAACTGCGTCGGCAGCCACGCGGTCTCCGCTTGCAATAATAAGATTAGTATCCGCTGGCGTTCCTTGCCATGGTCCTCCTTCAATCATAGAAACTGTGCCATCAACAATATTGAGGTCAGGCGAATAGGCAGCATTGAATTCTGCGACTATCTCTTCCCAGTGGCTTGAATCTATAAGATAGGGTCTTTGCTTTAAGTGGGTACAGCCAATAAAATTTTTTAGCGCTATAGAATAAGACGCCGACCGATGTGTTTTGACAACAGGAAGGTTAATGATAAGGTCTGTTTTATAGAGCCATTCAGTAACATATGCTGTTTTGACATGTTGATTGCGTGGAAGTTCTACCTCTACCCAATCATAATCTTCGAATATAACAACTTCTGCCCCGCTTTCTTCAGCAGCCTTTTTTATCCCGTTATTTTTCATATTTCGCAAAGTAGATAGGGTTGCCAGGGCTGACATATCACCTGCATATACCTTTGCTGCGCCGTATTCATAGAGAATGCTGACAACTGCGCCTACAACCTGCGGGTTTGTTGTTGCAGGATTGGGTTCCCCTGATACAACATTTGGTTTTACAAGTACTGTTTTACCTTTAATAGCAAGCTTTTCAAAGCCACCTATGAGAGATACCGCCTCTTTAATCATTTCTTTTACATTGTCGCTGCTTGATACTCCCACAAGGGCCTTATTTTCTTGCATAAAAATATTTTCCCGAAGCCTCGGTGGGAGTTTCTTTTTAGGTTTAAAAAAGATTTGCGCCATGGCAGATTTATTCCAAAAAAGGAGGAAGGACATAATCAGACTAATAAAATATCGTCGGGAAAACATTTTAAATATAGCCAGTCCAAAAACGGCAAAGTAAAAAGCTCCAGATGCAAGGCGGAGCAAGCCCCCGACAGATTCAATCGGGGGGAGGCATACTTTT
>MGQA01000045.1:17076-46233 GCA_001797665.1 Deltaproteobacteria bacterium GWF2_42_12
ACGCAGCAGATGGGCTTTTTACGAAGCCGTTATCTGTTTATCAAACTCGCTGCATACCCAGCGCCAAACCCATTATCTATATTTACCACAGTAACTCCGGCCACACACGAGTTAAGCATAGCCAAAAGGGTGGTAAGTCCTCCAAGATTTGCTCCGTAGCCCACGCTGGTTGGCACAGCAATCACTGGCCTTGAAACAAGGCCGCCAACAACAGATGGAAGCGCACCCTCCATGCCTGCAACAACAATGAGGACATTTGCGGAAAAGATTTTCTCTTTTTTGTGGAGCAGTCTGTGAATCCCTGCGACTCCCACATCATAGAGCCTTTCCACTTTGTTGCCCATGACCTCCGCAGTAACAGCAGCCTCCTCTGCTACCTGTATGTCAGATGTCCCTGCGCATATAACGAGGACAGTTCCTTTGCCAATGAGCTTTACAGGATGTGACTGTATGAATACGGTTTTTGCGCTTTCATTGTATTTTGCCTGAGAAACCATTTTTTTTATTTTTCTGAATTTTGCGTCATCAACCCTTGTGATGAGGATATTTTCTTTTCTCTCCTTCATCTTTTTTATTATAGCGATAATCTGTGAAGGGGTTTTGCCCTGGCCCAGGATAACCTCAGGAAAGCCCTGTCTCAGGGAGCGGTGGGTATCAAGCGTGGCAAATCCCATTTCCTCAAAAGGGAGGGTTTTCAATCTCTCTAATGCAGAGGAAATACTTATTCTCCCATTTTTGATATCGTTTATGAGTTTTTTAAGCGTGTTAACATTCATATCTAATTTTTTTGCAACAGGGATCTGCGGCTATGCTACAAGGGTTGCAGGGTCAAGTAGAAACACAGGCCTTCCATCTCCAAGCACTGTAACACCTAAAATGCCATGCATCTTTGTCAGAGGATGAGACAATGGTTTTATATATGCGTCTATTTCTTCTTCAAAATCATCCACAATGACTCCTGATATTTTATCTTTTATTTCAACGAGAACAAGAGAAACTATTTCGTCTTCTGCAGAGCTTGGTATTCCTAAAACACTCCTCAAATCAACAACAGGCGCTCTGCTGCCATTATAAGTAAAATAATATCCGGCCTGCTCTTTTTTTATATCCCTTCTCTCTACATCAAGAACTTTCAATACCTTTGCTATAGGAAGCGCAAATAGTTCGGTATCGAGTGATACAAGGAGAACCTTTATTATGGATATTGTCACAGGTAGTTCAAGTAAAATCTTTGTCCCTCTGCCTGTGTGCGAGGATATCTCCAGCCTTCCGCCAATTGACTCAACATTTCCTTTGACAATATCCATGCCAACCCCTCTGCCGGATGTCTCTGTAACATCCTTTGCAAGGCTTAAGCCAGGAATGCAAATAAGCATAAAGAGTTCTTTTTCTGACATCCTTTCAAGTTCATCTTTTGAAACCCCTGCTGACACGGCCTTTTCCTTTAACTTGTTTAAATCAATGCCCCGGCCATCATCAACGACCTCTATGATAATATTATCTCGCTGCCTCACCACGGTGAGGGTTATACGCCCTTTTGCATCCTTGCCAAGCCTCATCCTTTCTTCTGGGGATTCTATGCCATGGTCTATTGCATTTCTAATGATATGCACAAGCGGGTCAGAGAGGTGTTCCAATATAGCCCTATCTAATTTTACATCTTCGCCTTGGATGACCAATTCAACCTCCTTCCCGCTCATTTTGCACATATCCCTTACTATTCGCGGCAAGTTTCGAGTCAAATCTTCAAACGGTATCATCCTTGCTGTTATAACAGAGCGATTTAAGTCTTCGATTGTCTTACCGAGCTGATGGACAGCATCCTGAAATTCTACGGGATAGGATTTTGACGCAAGCTCTTTTAATCTTGAGCCAGATGTGAAAAGCTCTCCTACAACGGACATAAAATTGTCAAAAATCTTGCTATCTACTTTTATGATTGTTGGCAAACTAAGCTTTTGAGGAACCGCAGCGCCTGTATCTGTGGCTGTTTGGACAGTGGGAGGCGGGCTAAATGGCAAAGCACTTTTTTCTTCTTCCTTTGTTAAAATGGAGGTGATTTGAGAGACTAACTGGGTAGTATCCAAATTGAGGGGCTTATTTTCTGCAATGAGTTTTATAAATGCGCGTATGGTGTCTGAGCCGCTTAAAATGGCATCTATTATAGTGCGGTTGGCGGTCAGTCTTTTGTTTCTGAGGGCATCAAGGATATTTTCCACCTGATGGCTGAATGCCGCAAGGTTTTCATAACCCATAGATGCAGCCATGCCCTTTATTGAATGAAAATGCCTGAAGAGATTATTTACGATAACAGGGTCATCAGGCTTTTTCTCGAGCTGAAGCAGTTCCTGGCTTATCTCTTGCAGATGTTCCTCTGTTTCCTGAAGAAAGAGCGCTTTGTATTGTGAGGTATCCATAATAAATAGAAGTTGAGAGATTGAGAAGATAAGAAGATGAGAAAAACTCAACTTCACAACCGCTCAACTTCTTAACTTCTGCATCTTCTTAACCTCTCATCCTCTTAACCTACTGCCTACCGCTTATTGCCTTGTGTATTTCTTCCAATACCTTTTGACAGTCAAGGAGCTGTATCTTTTTTCCATAAGGGTCAATCAAACCCACAATGTAATCTTTTTTTAGCTGCTTAAACTCAAGATTTGAAAGTTCTTCCTTCCAGAGAAAGGACAATTCTTTTGCGCCGACATATATGCCAAGACTGGAGGCGTCTTTTTTGATTATGACCAATCTATGAGTATTTCCATTCTGGACAGGCGCTGCCTTAAAAAGGTTTTCAAGACTTATTACTACAATGACCTCTCCCCGCTGGGTTATTACGCCTTTTATAAATCCTGTCTTGCCTAAAGCAGGGTGGGAAGAAATTATTGGCAGCATATGAAGCTGTTTTGTTTCTATAATGCCTGCCACCATATTGGCGTCCACAGCAAATATTTCTCTGTCAGTGGATATCAAAAGCTTGTCGCTGTCTTTAAATGAGGCAGGTGAGGTCATATCGTCTTTTCTGTGAGCTCTAATTTTTCGGTTTGTTCTGCTGGAAAAAATGAAAGCTTGTCCTGTCCCACCTTAAATCTTGCTACCACATCGTCTAATTCCTTTGAAAGCTCAGATAATTTGTTTGCAGAGGCAATTAATTCTTCTATGGAAACCCTGTGCTCATCAACGATTCTATCCACATCCTCAGTAGCAGCCACGCTTTCCCTGGCTATCGTAGCTATCTGCTCTATTAATTTAACTGTTGCCTCTGCCCCATCCTTTTGTTTTTGCGTCAATGTTAGCACATGCCCGCTCTTATCAGCAACGACAGAGGTAAATGTATTTATCTCGTCAAGAGAGTCTTTAATCTTACTAATGTCAGCCCTGCCTTCTTCTGTGAATGTCGTGCTTTCAACTGACGAGTTTACTACACGTTCAACCTCTGCCCTCACCTCTTTAATTATTTGAGTAACATCCCCTACAGATTGCTTGGTATTATCAGCAAACCTCCTAACCTCTTCCGCAACAATTGCAAAACCTCTGCCATGCTCGCCAGCCTTTGAAGCCTCTATTGTTGCATTAAGGGCAAGCAGATCTGTCTGTCTTGATATGTGTGTGATAACATCCAGAACCTTAGGGATATGATTAATTTTTTCTTCCAGGCTTAAAATCATATCCTTAGTGAAGTCCACGCCCTGTAAAAGAGATTCCATCTTTTTTAGCGCTGAGGTGGATATGGCAACGCTTTTTTGGGCCACTGACCTTGTTTGAGATGCTACGGCAGCCATATCATCTATTTTGGCCGCCACATCATCAGATATCCTTGTCATTTCCTTTACTGTCCTTAAGGCAGTTTCTACATGATTCGATTGCTCTAATGCGCCTTCAAATATCTTTGCTGTGCCTTTGCTTATATCCTCAGAGGTTTCATTGCCTTTTGTTACCACCGAATTTAATGCCTCAGCAGCTTCATAGAGATTGGTTGATGCATCTTTAATATTGCCAACAAGGCCTTTAAGATTTTTAAGCATTATATTCAATGCATTCGCAAGCTCTGTTGATTCATCTTCAAGGATTTTATTGTTTACGCCAATGCCGTCAGGTTGTGTCAGGTCTCCGTTGCTTATGTCATTGGCTATTGAAGTGAGCTGGCTGAAGTCTTTTGTAAAACTTCTGCTAAGGATTGAGCCTAATATCAGCCCAATGAGGATGGCTATTAAAAAACTCACAGGTTCTTTCAGCCAGTCTACAATATTAAGGCTCTGCACAATCTTGGGAGAAAAAGCTGCGGCGCTGACAACAAGAAGAAATCCAATGATAAACTTGTAACCTATCTGAACCTTTAATTTCATGATTGCCTCCTTTGGGGCAGGACGTGAGGCTATAGAAAGACTACATTTTTTGTAACCTTTGGCTTATTATATGGGTAAAATGGTAGGCTGTCAATATATCCAAGCAAAAAAAGAAAAATATCTGGCAATGCTTTGATTTTAAGGGCAAGGTGTTTAGATTGTTAAGTTTGATAAAAGAATTTGATAAAAGAAATTCTAATTGACTCGCTGCTCTCTTTTTGTTTGAATCAAATACAAACGCATTAAATAAAGTGACACATACGAGCGCAATAAATGTCTTTATACAAGGCGGACGACGAGGAAAACCGCAGCCACGCTGAGCGTGGCTATGTCCCGCTTAGCGGGACAGGCGTACTCTCTTTGCCGTACGTCGAGGCTTGTCCTGAGCATAAGCGAAGGAACTCGAGGAGTCCTACGCAGTATAAAGACATTTATTGCGCTCGTATTAATTAGAAACCGAAGATAGGGGGATTATGGATACATTCGCAATAACTAAGATAATTCAATCATTACTTTTACCTCCAGCGATACTACTGTTAATAATGGCTATAGGATTTACGGTAATAAAGAAATATCCCCGCCTTGGAAAGATATCTATTCTTATGAGCTTATTAATGCTGTATCTTCTTAGCATAAGGATAGTTTCTGACAGGCTAATTGGTTTTTTAGAATCCAGTTTTCATCCCCTGCAAAAAACTTATGTAAACTTTGCGTTAGGGGAAAAACCAACAATTATCGTTGTGCTTGGGGGAGGCACAATAAATCTTTCTTATCTTAATATGCAGCCAGCCCTTTCCAGAACTTCTATGTCAAGGCTTATACATGGGATAACACTCTATCGGCAGATAAATGGCGCTGTACTGGTTGCGTCCGGTGGCAGTGGCGACCCAGAGTTGCCAAATGTATCTGAGGCAGATGCAATGAAAAGGGTGGCTGTTTCCTTAGGTGTGCCTGATAAAGATATACTCGTTGAGGGAAATTCAAGAAATACAATTGATAGTGTCAGGACACTGAAGAATATTGCTAAAGATGCGAGAGTAATTCTTGTTACATCTGCGGCTCATATGAAAAGGGCTGTTGGAATGTTCAAAAAGATTGGTGTTGAGGTTATTCCTGCTCCTACAGATTATAAGAGTGAGCAGAAGAAAATTAACTTATATTCATTCATACCCCACATCAAATATTTTGATGATTCAACTAATGCAATATACGAATATCTCGGTATTATCTGGTATAAGGCGCAAGGTGTGTTGTAGACGTTCTTACTCCGCACCAGAAACTCCCAAGCCCCTGCTAAGGACGGAGGTGCCAAACCGAAGGCTTTCAGTGCGGAGTTCTGCTCCGCATCGCATCAGAGAATAAGTCGCCAACTCCTGTTGGCGTAGCTTCACCTTCAAACAATGGGGGTTTTTGCGTGTTTGGGAAATAAGTCATGGGTGCGTTTTAGTCACATGTTCATAATTTGAACAAATTTCTTGACAGCAGATGTCTGCGTATGATATTGTTCATAATATGAACAACAAAGACGATCAGCAGGCAAACGATTATCGCTCATTTCTGTTGCTGGAAGAGATATCCAAAAATAATGAGGTAACGCAACGAGACCTTAGTAAAAACCTGGGTGTAGCTTTAGGTCTTATAAATTCTTATATAAAAAATCTCTCCTCAAAAGGTTATATTACCATAGCTACGATTCCGCGAAAGAGATACAAATATTATCTTACTCCAAAAGGCTTCATAGAAAAAACCCGCCTTACCTATCATCACCTGCAAAATTTTACAAATCTTTATCGGAATGCGAGACACGACTTTCAAAGCCTGTTTTTTAATCTACATAGTGAAAATCTCAACAAGATTGCGTTCTGTGGATCTGATGAGGTAGCCGAGATTGCATATATAACATTACAGGAATTTGGCATGGAACTTGTGGCAGTGGCGGATATTTCAAAACAAGTCGAAAATTTTTTTGGTCATTCACTAATAGCAATCGAAGAACTGAAAGGCATTAGCTACGATAGGGTAATCGTCACCAGCTTTTTAAAAGAGGAAGAGTTATATTCTGAGCTCATAAAGGCAGGCATTCCATCAGAAAAGATATTGTTAAGAAATAAAATGTGAGTAATTTAATGAAAAGCTGTATGAATTAGGTAAGTTATAAGGCAGATAAAAAAGAAGATGAAATGAAAGATTACACCGATTATAAAAGCGGATTACACAGATTAAGGCAAAACAGTAGTTTTTAATCTGTGAAATCGTATTTCCAAAATCTCTGTAATCAACTCTTTCATAGGAGAAGAAATGAACCTACTAAAAAACATGGATAATTGTTCAGCAAAGGTGGGAATTATTGGTCTTGGTTATGTTGGATTGCCTCTGGTAATCAGATTCTGCGAGGAAGGTTTCAATGTGCTTGGGTTTGACATAGATGCGGAAAAAGTAAATCGCATTAGTAAAGGCGATTCCTATATAAAACATATACCATCTAAGATTATCAAAGCATTTTTAACAAAGAAAATCTTTTCAGCAACCACAAATATGTCCAGATTAAAAGAGATGGATGTGATAATTATCTGCGTGCCCACACCGCTTACTGACAAGAGGGAACCGGATATGCAATATGTTGAAAATACTGCAAAGGAGATATCCAAGTATCTTAGGAAAGGACAGCTTATATCGCTTGAATCAACAACATATCCCGGTACAACAGAGGAACTGCTTTTACCATTATTCCAGAAGAAAGGTCTAATGGTCGGCAGAGACTTTTTCCTTGTTTTTTCACCTGAAAGGGAAGACCCGGGCCGTAAAAACTTTACAACCAAGACAACCCCAAAGGTGGTCGGAGGCATTACTCCGAACTGTCTTAAGGTAGGTGAAGCCCTTTACTCAAAGGTTGTAGATAGCGTCGTGAAAGTTTCGTCTCCAAGGGTGGCTGAAATGACTAAACTCCTCGAAAATATATACAGAAGCATTAATATCGCCCTTGTAAATGAGCTTAAAATGCTCTGCGACAGGATGCGTATAGATATATGGGAGGTAATAGAGGCTGCTAAGTCAAAACCATTTGGTTTCGAGGCCTTCTATCCAGGTCCAGGACTTGGGGGTCATTGCATACCCGTGGATCCTTTTTATCTTACTTGGAAGGCGCGGGAATATGATTTTTCAACGAGATTTATTGAGCTCGCAGGAGAGATTAATACCTATATGCCATATTATGTGGTGGAGAAAGCCGGATCTATTTTAAACAAGACCAAAAAATCTCTTAATGGCTCTAAAATACTTATCTTAGGAGTCGCATACAAAAAAGATGTGGACGACCAGAGGGAATCGCCATCCCTTAAGATTATTCAACTTCTAAGAGAGGAAGGCGCTATAGTTAATTACAGCGACCCTCATGTCCCTGTTTGCGCGGGACACCGCCATTATCCAGATATCAACATGAAATCTGTTGAACTCAGTGAGGAAACCTTGAAGAATTCTGACATGGTGCTTTTAGTAACAGACCATACATCATATGACTATGCATCCATAGAAAAACATGCAAAGTGTATTCTGGATACAAGAGATGCATTTAGGAAAAAGAAGATAAATAGCAAAAAGGTGTTTAAAGCGTGAAAAAGATGTTGGTTGCGGGACAGCACAGCTATGTCCCTGTCACCGAGGTGGATGTGGGTAATTTGATGAAAGATATTGATTTTAAACCGGTCATGCCTGTTGCGGTGGGGGGTAAGAGGTTTATGGTGTGGTATCGGGAATATTATGGATAATCTAACCAGTATCCCTAAAAATACCATTATAGGGTTTGCAATAAATTTAATTATCTTTGCAATTGGCGCCTTAACAAATATCTTGATAGTACGGATTTTAGGTCCGAAGGATCAGGGGATATATTTTATGGTGGTTACGGTCAACTATATGATAGTTTCTTTGGGTAATATGGGACTTGGTATTGCCAATACAACATTTTTAGCTCAAAAGAAACATTCAATATCTGACACGCACTTCAATTCTATAATCACAGCTGTTAGCATCGGAGGGATTTGTATTGCATTATATCTTGGTTCCCAGTCAGCGCTGGAGTTTACTATATTTCAAGGTATTGACCCCTTATATGTTTTGTCAGGCATAGCTCTTGTGCCTTTTACCCTGTATATGTTTTTCTGGAATAGTATAATGGTAGGATTGAATGCAATTATCCTTCTCAACAAAATATTGCTGGTACAAACCCTCCTCTCTTTTCTTTTGGTATTCGCTGCCCTAATTGCCTTTAAGCTGGGTATTAATGGCGCAATAGGGGCATGGGTGCTTGCAAATACTATTTCTGCGGCAATTATGTTCTATCTGCTTCATCGAATTGATAAGGTTAAAATTAGTGTTAACTATTCAGCCTTTAAGGAATCCATATTTTTTGGTCTAAAAAGCCACGTAGGAGGAATCGCTGGATATATCTGGCTTCGATTGGATGCATTTTTGCTTAACATGTATCACGGAGCAATAGCGGTTGGTTATTATTCCGTTGCAGTCAATTTGACCGAGATGTTATGGCGATTTATGCAGCCATTTTATAATGCCATTACTCCCAAGATAGCTGGTGCTGCTACACGACAGGAATCAGAAGTGCTTACGACAAAAGTCACAAGGCATGTATTCTTCATCCTAAGTGTAGTTGCTATAGTTTTAGCCCCCTTAAGTCCCTTACTAATTCGTTTTCTCTATGGTTCTGAATATCTACCCGCTTACAAGCCGATGATTATTTTACTTGTAGGAACCGTAGGAATAGGGGTGGCCATGATCACCTCTGTTTATTTTGTCTGCCAGTTAAAAAGACCAGGATTCCTATCTTTTCTGGCATGGATAAATGCCATCATAAATATTGCCTTATGTTTTGTTCTAATACCTCGCTATGTTGCGGTAGGGGCGGCAATGGCATCTACTCTAACGTATATTATAGGTTTTCTTATCCTCCTTATTGTTCTTAAGACCATTTCTGGATTAACTCCTTCTATGTTGCTTTTTATTAAGAGAGGGGATTTTAGTGATTATTTAAATGTTTTTGCCAACATTAGACAGTTTGTCCCATTTTTTGTGCGGAGAAAGGCTTTATGAAAAGCGCGGAACAAATAAAAATGCAACAGATAGAGAAAGGGCGTATTAAAGATGCTGGTGATTTTCCCAAGGTTGTCCTCATTGATACCATAAGTTTTTGCGACCTTAAGTGTTCTATGTGCGGCCATAAGGGTATGACCCGCAAACGAGGCAAAATGTCAATGGAGCTTTTTAGGAAAATAATAGATGAGATCGCAGAAACCGATAAAAATACAAGGATTTGGATGGTTTTCTTTGGCGAGGCATTAATCCTTAAAAAAACAACGCTTTTCCCCATGATTCAATATGCAAAGGATAAAGGACTGACTGATGTTGTATTAAACTCTAATGCCAATTTGTTGGATGAGGAAGCGGCCAAAAGCTTAATCAAGTCAGGTCTTGATGCCATATATATCGGCATAGACGCATTTACACAAGAAACTTACGCAAAGGTTAGAGTCGGAGGAGATTATCACAAAGTTGTCAACAATATAAAAAATCTCATAAAACTTAAGAAGAAATTTGGTGTGGAAAAACCTCAGGTCTATGTCCAGTTCGTTGAAATGGAAGTGAATAAAGCTGAAGTAAATGATTTTATAAAATTTTGGAAACAGGAAGGGGCAATTGGCAAGATAAGGCCCATGGTAAGCTGGGCTGGACTTGTGGATGCCCCTAATCTCACAATTCCTATGCAGGAACGTTGGCCATGTTATTGGGCTATGCAAACCATGTCAATTGCCGATGACGGCAGGGTTGTCATGTGTGCAGTAGATGTTGATGCAAGGTTTGTTGCCGGAAATATCAATCAAGAGTCTATTAAATCAGTATGGACTGGCAAACTCAAAAAGATAAGAGAGATGCACCAAAATGGTGAATTTGATAAGCTGCCTTTCCCTTGCAAGGAGTGTAAAGACTGGCAGTCTGCAAGGGCAGATTATTATAATAATGCTGAGGAGTGTAAATAAAAACAAATGTGCGGCATTTGTGGATTTACAGGGTGGTCAGACCAAACTTCTCTCAAAAGGATGACTGATTCCATCATTCATCGCGGTCCGGATGAGGAAGGTTTTTATTCTGATGGGAAAATAAATCTCGGCATCCGACGATTAAGCATAATTGATATAGAGACAGGGCGACAGCCTGTCCATAACGAAGATAAGACCATCTGGATTGTCTTTAACGGAGAGATTTACAACTTCCATGAGTTGAGGAAAGAACTGGAGGGAAAGGGACATAGATTTTATACTGACCATTCCGATACAGAGGTAATTGTGCATCTGTATGAAGAATACGGCAATGACTTTACTCATAAAATAAACGGCATGTTCGCCATAGCATTATGGGATAAAACAAAGGAAAAACTTATTTTGATAAGAGACAGGATGGGGGTGAAGCCTCTCTTTTACTGTCTGGTGAACAATAAACTTATCTTTGGTTCGGAGATTAAGGCAATTATTGCCAACCAAGACTATAATAAAGACATGAATTATCAAGGCATTTATCACTATTTTACTTTTAAAAATATCCCTGCTCCCCTGACTGCCTTTAAAGGAATTTACTCGCTTTTGCCGGGTGAGATATTGACCTTTTCAAAAGGTCAGATGTCAAAGAACCGCTGGTGGAAGATCAAATTTGTTGAAACTGAACAGTATAACGAATCATATGTAAAAGATAAAATACTCTCATTGCTTGAAGATGCAACAAGAGTCAGAATGATAAGCGACGTTCCTTTTGGGGCATATCTAAGCGGCGGAGTTGATTCAAGTTCTATTGTGGCGCTGATGACAAGGTTTTCGGATAAACCTGTTAAGACCTTTTCTCTCGGTTATGAAGATGAGCTTAAGAGTAAAGAGGCTGACCTCTATTATGCGAGGAAGGTTTCTCAAGCCTACAAGACAGAACATTATGAATATATAATGTCTCATAAGGAATTAATTGATGACATAAGAGATGTAATTGGTGCCTTTGATCAGCCATTTTCTGGAACAATTTCCACTTATTTCCTTTCAAAACTCATAAGGAAGCATGTCAAGGTGGCCTTGTCAGGTGATGGCGCTGATGAACTTTTTGGCAGTTATCTTTCCCACAGGGTGGCGCAGCCAATGCATTATTTCAGCGGACTCTATGAGAAGGTAAAGTCGAATGCTTTAACTGATACAGAAAAAAATCTATTTGCACCGTGTGATATGAAATTCTTAGAAGATTTGTTTAACAAATCAGAAGGGGATGAAGTGAAATGGCGTTACAATCTTGCACTTTTTTCAGATGAGGGAAAAGACAAATTATTGACGGATGATTTTAAGGCCAATCTTAGCAAGGCAAATTCGTTTGGACTCCTAAAAGAACATTTTAATGACCTTACTGCAAGGAACCCTCTCAACAGGATACTTGAAATGGAATGGAATACCCAGTTGCCTGACCAGGTGCTTGCCTTTGCAGATTTTCTTTCTATGGCTCATTCTGTTGAGATCCGCTCACCGTTTCTTGATTACAGGCTCGTAGAGTTTGTTGCGACCATCCCTGATAATATGAAGATAAAAAATGGCAATGTGAAGGATGTCCTAAAAAAAACAGTAGAACCTTTATTGCCTGCAGGAATAACTAAAAGGCGGAAAGAAGGCTTTGTTTTGCCTGTATACGATTGGATGGCGGAAAAACTTAGAGCTTATATCATGGATGTTCTTTCTGAGAGCAGGCTTAATAAACACAATCTGCTGAATACCGCTGAGGTAATGGATATTCTGCATAGCTATTATTCCGGTAACAGAAATAATGCAGGGAAGATCTGGAACCTGATGATGTTTCAGATATGGCGGGAGAGATATTTTGGATAGCAATATCATGCGGGTTAATGAAGATTGTTGACTTAAAAAAAGAAGTCGTTTTTATTGAACAGTATATCGAGCTAAGAAATAGTTACGCAGAATTGCTGTTGACGTCCCCGGTCGGTATGACCGGTACAAGAGAATGGCTTAAGAGAGACGACATCGAGATAAGAGGTCTTGCAGACGGATGTGTTTTGTTAGGGGTTGTTATCTTATACATAAGCAGGAATAATGAGGTCGCCCTTTTTGCAAAAGAGCGAAATCAAGGGATAGGTAGTCAACTTTTGAAAGTTATTGAATCCGTTGCTATGGCAAAGAAATTAGAATTTGTAAGAGCATGGGTGCTTGAGGGAAATATTGCAGCCCGACGAACATTCGAGAAGAATGGTTTTATTGAGGCCGGGACGAGCAGAAGGGAATACATGAGTTTTATACAACAGGGTATCGATTATAAAAAAAACCTAAAAGGAAGCCGTTAAAATGCAGGATAAAACTAAAACAGAACATGTAGGGCAGTCGTTTGGCATCAGGCCGGAGGCCGTTGAGTTTCCGATGATGTCGGTAATCTCGTTTGTTTACATCTGTAATGCCCTCTGTCCAAACTGTCCATACACAAATTCGGCGATCAGGTCTGATTACAAAGATACACTGATTATGGGAGAGGACACCTTTAAGATAATCGCCGACCAGTGTGGGGAATACAACGCATGGATACGCATATCGGGCGGCGGCGAACCGACGCTGCATCCTAATGCCGTTGAATTGATCGAATATGCAAAGAAAGCAGGAGCAAAGGTAGGACTTATAACTAACGGCTCAAAATTTACAAAAGAAAACAGCATCAGACTGCTTGAGGCAGGGGTTGATATGATAGAGTTCAGCGTAGATGCTGCTGACCCTGAAACATACGCAAGGGCCAGGAAAGGACTTGATTGGGAGAAACTGCTGCAAAATGTAAAAAGGATGGTTGAACTTCGCAATAAATTAAAAAGCCCTTCAAAGATAATAGCAAGTGGAGTTAATCAAAAGGGTGTTGATATTGAAATGGTTGCAAAATTCTGGGAACCGATTGTAGATAATTTCCAAAAAAGGAAGTATCTCACTTGGGGGATAAATGACCCGTCAAATTCAGCAGATCAAACGCCATATCTGCCGCCGGAACAGATGATACCGTGTCCATTTATATTTGAAAGGCTAAACATTGACTCTCGTGGCAAGGTAATGGTCTGCGGCTTTGATATAGCAGCTGTTACGGATATGGGCAATGTTCATGAGAAGACTATTAAAGATATTTGGCATGGCAAAGGCTTTGAATATTACAGGAAGATGCACCTTCAACGCAGAGGGCATGAGATTCACCTCTGTAAAAACTGTCCTGACTGGAAATACCGCTCATGGAAGCATAATTACTGGAAAATTGTAAAGAACGCTGAAGAAAAAAGCAAACAGAAAACTGATAGATTGGCTATACAGGATATGGAAGGATGTATAGCCGATATTGATAACACGGAATAAGAATTATGAGGATTGGTATTTTACAGCCTGGTTATCTCCCCTGGCTTGGTTTTTTTGAGCAGATGTATAAAAGCGATGTCTTTGTCATTTATGATGATGTGCAGTATGACAAACAAGGATGGAGGAATAGAAACAGGATAAAAACTGCAAACGGTGTTCAGTGGCTTACAGTTCCGGTGCTTGTTAAGTTTGAAGACAATCATCTGGTAAATGAGATTAAAATTGATAATAAATTGAACTGGAGGAAAAAACATCTTTTCTCTATCAAACAAAATTATTCAAAGGCGCAGTATTTCAAAAAGTATATTGATATTTTTGAAGAGGCTTATTCCAAAGAGTGGGAGTATCTTGTAGATATTGACATATATTTTATTTTAAAGTTGGCAGAATGTTTGGGAATGGGTGACAAGAAAATAATCAAGTCATCAACCCTTAGTGTAACCGGGGATAGAATTGAAAGGCTTGTCAATATCTGCAAGTTATATAATGCTGACATCTTTTATGAAGGGGCGGCGGGCAAAAATTATATTGATGACAGTCATTTTGCTAAAAACGGAATAAAAGTGGAATATCAGGATTATAAACATCCGGTATACAATCAGCTGCATGGAGATTTTGTTCCCTATCTTTCGGTGATAGATATACTTTTTAACAACGGGGACAAGAGTCTATTAATTTTGGCAAATCCAAATCTGGAGGTTAACAAATAAATGCAAAAAAAAATTTTAGTAACAGGCGGTGCAGGTTTTATAGGAAGCAATTTTGTCAGGCATATTTATAAAAAATATCCTGATTATAAAATTATAGTCCTTGATGCGCTGACTTATGCCGGCAGTATTGAAAACCTTCCGATAAACATCAATGAAAATAGCGATGAAAGGTTAGCCTTCTGGTATGGAAACGTGAAAAACGGCGAGCTTGTGGATACATTGATTTCTCAGTCTGATGTGGTAGTGCATTTTGCTGCAGAAACCCATGTAACCCGTTCAATCTACGACAATTTTCTTTTTTTTGAAACGGATGTTTTAGGAACGCAGACAATTGCCAATGCAGTATTGAAATATAAGGATAGGATCGAACGATTCATCCACATATCTACTTCAGAGGTTTACGGGACAGCAAGAAAGGAATTCATGGATGAAGAGCATCCTTTGATGCCAATGAGTCCTTATGCATCTGCAAAAGCAGGTGCTGACAGGCTTGTTTATTCCTATTGGGCAACCTATGAAATACCGGCGATAATAATTCGTCCTTTTAATAATTATGGTCCATATCAACATCTGGAGAAAGCGGTTCCAAGATTTGTAACGAGTTGCATCCTGAATGAACCCATCCGGGTGCATGGAGATGGCGGCGCAGCCAGGGATTATATCTTTGTTGAAGATGCCTGTATGGCAATTGACATGGCCATGCATGCTGATATTAAAAAGGTGCGTGGCGAGGTTTTTAATGTGGCATCCGGTATTCATCGTTCCATACTTTCCCTTGCCCAGGAGGTGGTAAGATTGATGGGAAAGGATGAGTCAATAATAACATTTGTAGGAGAACGGCCGGGTCAAGTTTTCAGACATACAGGTGATATAACAAAGATAAGGAAGACGCTCAGATGGAACCCTACAGTGTCATTTGAGGATGGACTGAAGAAAACAATCCTATGGTATAAAGAAAACAGGAAATGGTGGGAAAGACAGTTATGGATGAGGGCGGTGCCGATTATTACTAAAAGTGGAAAGGTAGAACTTCACTAACATGATAGAATTTATAAAACAAAAAATGATTGCATTGTATAGTTTTTTCGTAACTCCTCCCAAGGCTTGTTGGATTGATAGATCAGTCTTTGAATATGTGAATAAATTTGATGGTGGAAAGGTTATTAATCTTGGATCCGGCATTGGAACCTTTGATGAGTTTATAAAGGTTAAGACCATTGATCTGGACATAAGAGCAAATCCAAACATTCATATTATAGCAGATGCCCACTATCTTCCCTTTAAGGATGGCAGTATCGATTGCATTTTTAGTAATGCAGTATTAGAGCATGTGCAATTTCCCTGGATTGTCTCAAAAGAAATCAATCGGGTTTTAAAAAAGGGAGGCTATGTGTGCATCAATGTCCCATTTTTAAATATAATACATGACAGTTATGGCAATGATGGCCAAGATTATTTTCGTTTTACACCCAAAGGACTAAGAGCATGTTTCCAGGACTTTCAAGAGGTTAAAACTGGGATGAGTGCTGGCCCAATGGCCTTTCTTGTAGTTTATCTTGGTTCGTTAATATCCACTTTAGTTAATATTAGAGTGATTGGTTTTTTAATTTCTCTACCGTTTAAGCTCGTCCTTTACCCCTTTTTCTATCTCGACCTTTTAATGAAGAATAAAAAATGGGAAACCTTTGCTGATGCCTTTTATTTTGTAGGGATTAAGAGATGAAAGTCGAATTTTATAAGCATAACATAGGTGAAGAAGAAATCAGGAAAGTTGTTGAGGTTCTACACTCAATATTTCTGACCACAGGCCAGGTAGTTTATGAGTTTGAGGATAAGTTCTCTCATTATCTGGGATGTCAACACACCATAGGTCTTACAAGCTGTACCGCTGCTTTGCATCTTGCGCTGTTGGCTTATGACATAGGTCCTGGGGATGAGGTTATTACAACGCCTATGTCTTTTATTGCTACAGCCAATGCTATTCTCCATGTCGGGGCTAAGCCAGTATTTGTAGATGTAGAACCGGAAACTGGAAATATCAATGCTGAACTCATAGAGGCCGCCATAACACCATGCACCAAGGCTATCATGCCGGTCCATCTTTATGGTCAGATGTGCGATATGAAAAGGCTTAAAGCAATAGCAGATGAACACAGATTAAAAGTTATTGAAGATTGCGCTCATTGCATTGAGGGGGAACGGGATGATATAAGACCGGGTCAATTATCAGATGCTGCCTGCTTTAGCTTCTATGCCACAAAAAACATAACCTCTGGCGAAGGAGGAGCCGTCTCAACAAATAATTCTGATGTTGCTGACAAATTAAGGCGATTAAGACTCCACGGAATGACAAAGGGGGCTGAAGAACGATATGGCGGGAAATATCAGCACTGGGATATGGATATCCTCGGCTGGAAGTACAATATGGATAATATTCAGGCAGCCCTCCTTTTAAATCAATTAGAGCGGATTGAAGAACTGATGAAAAGACGACAAGAGATATGCCGCAGATATGAGATGGCATTAAAAAATATTGACGGCCTGAGTTTTCCGAGGGTTTTGCCAAATTCAAAGAGCGCAAGGCATTTATTTACTATTTGGCTTGACCCTAATAAGAGGGATTCCATACTGTGGAAACTCCAAGAGAATGGAGTTGGTGTGGCAGTCAATTTTAGGTCAATTCATTTAATGAAATATTATAAAGACACCTTTGGGTTTGAGGAAGGTATGTTTCCTGCTGCGGAAAGGATTGGTAAATCTACTATTTCCTTACCGCTTTACCCCAAATTGACTGACCATGAAGTTGATTTTGTCATTGCGAAGATTAAAGAGGCTTTAAACTTCTGATAATGACGAATGCAGTATATAAAGATATATGAGTAACAATCCATTAGTGAGCATTATTTTCCCGGTATATAACGATGAGAAGTTTCTCCCTGATATTATGGAGAGCATTTTATGGCAGACCTACTCACATTGGGAGCTTATCATTGTTGACGATGCATCGACTGACAACTCTCCCGCAATCCTATCAAAATACGAAAAAGAACACCCTCAAAAGATCAGAGTTATTTACAAATCAAGGCATAGCCGACCAGAGGCATGGAATATCCTCTATCAAGAGACAAAGGGGGATTATATATGCGTTACTGGTGCTGATGATATCTTTATGCCTGAAAAATTAGCCCAACAAGTTGAGTTTTTGGAAAAGAGAGCAGATATTGCTCTTGTTCACAGTGAGGCTTATTGGATAAATGAGGAGGGGAAAATTATTTATGAACAGAGAATAGAAGAATATCCAGCATATTCTATTGTTACGAGATTGTTCTTTAAAAACTTTATAAATACATCTACTGTTATGTTGAGAAAAAGTTGTGTTGAGAAGGCTGGAGGGTTATTTAAAGAAGAATTTGCAGGAGCTCAAGATTATGAGCTTTGGCTAAGAT
The DNA here is from genome assembly GCA_001797665.1 of Deltaproteobacteria bacterium GWF2_42_12. GTDB lineage: Bacteria > Desulfobacterota > GWC2-55-46 > UBA9637 > UBA9637 > UBA9637. The sequence goes on from MGQA01000045.1 coordinate 34,998, forward strand.
TAGCAAGAAATTTTAAGATAGGTTTTATCAAAGAGCCTCTTGTAAAGTATAGGGTGCATGAACAGCAATTGACAAGGATTCATAGTTTAAATCAGAAGTTGGGCTGGATGAGAAAGTTTTTCAAGCAGATATTGGAGCAGTGGAAAATTACAGATGTCTTACCGTTAAGGCTGGAAGTGCCTTCTGAGTTAAGTTCTGCGTATGTTGAAATTGCAAAGGTTTTAAGCCCATTATCTGCAATTTATCAGGTAGAGTTACAGAATGAGGCCATTCTGTTTTTTAAGCCTATCATGAATATTAAGGTGACTGATCATTTGGTGAATTTTAAAAAGGCAGAGGCATATCTGACTATAGGACTACACAGTCTCTTGCAAGGTGATAGAGAAGGGTTTGAGAGATATCTGAATAAGATTTCAGAAATTGCTCCGGCCTTTAGGAAAGATATTTATAGAAAAGTTAAGCATTATATTCTCGAATATGGCTTTTATCTGTATTTCGAGAATATAAAACTAAATGCGAAAAATATAAGAAAAGTTCTACTGCACTTTATTAAATGGAATCCTTTCTTTCTTCTTGATATGCGGACTTTGGGTTTATTATTCTTATCATTTATGGGCGATACCGTTAGAAGTTTTCTTATAAAATATGCTCTTAAGATGTATAAGCATGACAAATTGTTTGGCATCATGAACCGTTTACGTTTATGGTTATCCTTCAAAGATTTTCCCCAACTTTAAGTACATGATGTATATTGGTTCATGAGATAAAGATTTCATAAATAAGCTTACTTCTCTGTTGAGAGGTTACATCTACACTAATGATGATTCCCAATTGTTTTCGAAAACTCGTTACCATAGATGTTTCATTTTACACTCATAGGATTGCAAATAAGAAGCGAATTTATATATGTATTAGTATTATACCCCTGTGAGGTATTAAGCGGTTATAGATTATATGTGGAGTTAATAAGCCCGTCCATAGGATAAGGCATACGGCGGGCTATGGCGATTAAAGAATCTTAAATATTATAGGAAGGCATAGTTTCAGCATTTTTGGTGAGGGGAAAGATTAAATGAAGGCAACACTAGTTTTTACAGGACTTTCCGGATATGGATTTAGCAACTTTGGCAAGTTCGGCTGGGAGACAGCAGAAATCCATCACGGACTGGCCTTAATAGGGGCATGTGCAAAGGCAAAGGGCTTTGATATTGACTTAATTGACTTAAGACGACTCAAAGGCTGGAGACACTTTAGAAAGGAGGTTATAGGGAGAAAACCGGACGTTGTTGGCATTACAATGATGAGCGTTGAATATGAATCGGTAATGCGGTGCGTAGATATTATAAAGGACATTGACCCTACCATAAAGGTTATTGTGGGAGGAGCCCATCCTTCTCTGGCAACTCAGGATGTTGCTAAAAATGAAAAGATAGATTTTATCATGGTAGGTGAGGGTGAAATTAGTTTTGTAGACCTGTTAATGGATATTAAAAATAATACTAAGTCACAAAGGATTATCGTTGGTATAAAACCAGATGTGGAAGCCCTTCCATTTGCCGAGCGGGAGATGTTTGGTTATGATGAGGTGGTCGGGTTTTCAATCGAGGGATTAAAACCACCGTGTGTCTCAATAATTGCAGGCAGGGGTTGTATGTATAATTGTAGTTTTTGTCAGCCCGCTGAAAGGTCTATATTTGGAAAAAAGGTCAGACGACGTTCGGTAGATAATGTCATTAAAGAATTAACTATTCTAAAAGAAAGATATAATTTTAGCAGCCTTATGATCCATGATGATTGCCTGATTGAGGATGTAAATTGGGTAAATGAGTTTTGTCAGAAATACCCAGCAGCAGGATTTACCCAGACTTTCTACTGTCAGGGAAGGGCGAATATAATTTGTAGACATGAAGAGGTGATTGGAAGGATGGCGGAGGCAGGACTTTCTATTATCTCTATTGGCTTTGAAAGCGGCAATCAAAGGGTGTTAAACTTTTTGAGAAAAGGGACAACAGTTGAACAGAACCTTAAGGCAGCAGAAATATGTAAAAAATATAAGATAAAGATATGGGCAAATTATATGATGGGCCTTCCAACAGAAACAAAAGAAGAGGTTATGGATACAGTTAATATGATAAAAAAGATAAAACCTAATATTTATTCTCCCGCTTTTTATACCCCCCATCCCGGAAGCGATCTGTATGAATATTGTATAAAACATGATTTATCTCTTATTAAAGACCATATTGAGTATAGAAGGAATCCAGGGGCGCCAAAGATAAAAGGTGTGGATTATGATTTTCTCAATTGGGCAGTTGCAGAATCAATGGAGCTCACAAAACTTCAGAGATTTATCAGGAAGGTTGGTTCATTAAAGGTTGTTAGATCGTTAATTGTTAAGATGGCATCAAAAGTTCCAGCATTAGCAGATTTTATATATAGAACAGTACGTAAGATATACACTAATTGAGCATACGCAACGATGCATTATCCTTCGGTAAGCATTTGCATAGTAAACTATAATGGCAGGAAGTATTTGAACGATTGCCTTGTATCAGTTTATAGTGTGGATTATCCAAAAGATAAGATTGAAGTAATATTGGCAGATAACGCATCTACTGACGGAAGTTTAGATTTTGTTAAGGATAAATATCCAGAGGTAAAGATACTGTCATTTACGGAAAATTATGGTTTTGCAAAGGCAAATAACCTCTGTGCAGAAGCGGCCAATGGAGAATATTTGGTATTTCTTAATAATGATACGATTGTGTCAGCAGATTGGCTAAAAACTTTGATTGTATCGTTGTCTGCCGATATCCGTATCGGCGTTGTTGGTAGCAAACTGATGCTTATGGGACAGTCTGGAAAGATAAATTCAGCAGGAGGAAATATAATATTCAGCGGCGGCGGTTATGATGTGGGTTTTTTAGACACCGATTCAGAGATTTACAATGTTAGCGCCTATAGGGGCTGTGTTTGTGGCGCTTCTATGATGGTTCGGAGAAATGAATTCATAGATATTGGGATGTTTGATGAAGACTATTTCATGTATTGTGAAGATGTTGACCTATGCTGGAGATATTGGTTATTTGATAAAAAGGTAAGGTATATCTCAGAATCTGTTGTTTACCATAAGTTTGGTGGGACTTCCGGAAAAGATAGAAATAGTCCATTAAGGGTCTATCACAGCACAAAGAATGCTATATTCAATATGACTAAAAACTACGAAATACCTAATCTCATTTTGTATTTCAGCCTGTTTTTTGTATACAATATTATAAAGTTTATGTGGTTTGCGATAAAATTTAAATATAGACGGGCTATCGCTCTTGTAATGGCTTATTATACCTTCATTTCTTTATTGCCAGCAACTATCAGAAAGAGAAAAGACGTACAGGGTCTTAGAAAAGTAAGTGATAGATACCTATTTGAAATTGGTATAATAGAATCCCCCTTAAAGACAATTAGAGAGGTTATCCGATTGTGGAGGACTGACTAATTTTCACATTTTTATTGTAAGATGGCAGTATGAGTAAAAGCTTTAGATTAAATCATACCTATAGCTATACGGAGGGTTATTAAAACTTTGAAAGGTATAATCTTAGCAGGTGGAAGCGGCACAAGACTTTATCCGATAACAAGGGCTGTGTGTAAACAGCTTTTGCCAATTTATGATAAGCCGATGATTTACTATTCCCTGTCAGTGCTTATGCTTGCCGGTATAAGAGATATCCTGATAATATCCACCCCGCATGACCTGCCAAGATTTAATGAGATATTTGGTGACGGCTCACAATTGGGATTAAGGTTTTATTATAAAGAGCAGCCATCACCGAACGGTATTGCAGAGGCATTTGTAATAGGGGAGGAATTTATAGGTAGAGACAATGTATGCCTTGTGCTTGGTGATAATATCTTTTATGGCCATGGCCTGACTGATTTTCTAAAAAAGGCTGCGCAAGATGTGATATCAAAGGGTGGGGCTACTGTATTTGGTTATTATGTCAAAGACCCTGAAAGATATGGGGTGGTGGAGTTTAATAGAGACGGCACAGTTATATTCATAGAAGAGAAACCGAAAGCAGCCAAATCAAACTATGCAGTGACCGGACTGTATTTTTATGACAAAGAGATTGTTAGCATTGCAAAGAAACTCAAGCCTTCCCAGAGGGGCGAGCTTGAGATAACCGACATAAACATGAAATACCTAAAGAAGGGCACACTAAGGGTTGAACTCCTTGGAAGGGGATATGCATGGCTTGATACTGGAACTCATGAGAGTCTTCTTGAAGCAGGGGAATTTATCGCAACCGTAGAAAAACGACAGGGTTTAAAAATAGCCTGTGTAGAAGAAATCGCATATTCTCTTGGCTATATAAATAAAGAGCAGCTTATAAGGCTGGCAGAACCTTTTAAAAAGAATGGATACGGACAGTATCTTTTAAATCTTGTTAAATAGAGCTATGCACTCATATGCCCTTTGATTTTAAAAGACTTGCAATTTCTGAAATTATTCTTGTAAAGCCTCGGGTTTTTAAAGACGGAAGAGGCTTTTTTATGGAAACCTATAAGCGCTCAGAATTTACCAAAGCAGATATAGCGGAACATTTTGTCCAGGATAATTACTCAAAATCAGTGAAAGGTGTTTTAAGGGGGCTGCATTACCAGAAAAATCCAAATGCCCAGGGCAAGCTTATATGCTGTTTGAAGGGAAGAATATTTGATGTTGCCGTGGATATACGGAAAGGCTCGCCTACTTATACAAAATGGATTGGCATAGAATTATCAGAAGAAAATGATTTTATGTTGTATATTCCAGCCGGATTTGCTCACGGATTTCTTGTGCTAAGTGAGGCTGCCGATGTTATTTATAAATCTACCAAAGAATATTCGCCAGAGGATGATGGCGGTATAATCTGGAATGACCCTGATATTAAGATTGGCTGGCCTGTTAATAACCCAATCCTTTCGGATAAGGATAAAAAACTTCCTGCGCTTAAAAATGCCGATAACAATTTTCAATACTGAATGAGTTTTTAAATGAAGATTCTAATAACAGGGGCAAATGGTCAACTCGCAAGGGAATTTCAAAGACATTTAAATACCAGCGCTCGTTATCAGCCAATTACACTTGATAAAGAGAGGTTGAATATATCTAATTTGAATTTAGTTTCAGAAGCTCTTTTGCACCATAGACCCTCTATAGTTTTAAATTGCGCCGCATATAATCATGTTGATAATGCAGAAAAAGATTATGATGCAGCCTTTAAAGTAAACGCTACTGGGGTGAAAAATCTGGCAATCACATGCGACAAGGCCAATGCTTTATTGGTACATTACAGTACAGACTATGTGTTTGATGGTAGGAAAGAGGATTTTTACACAGAGATTGATACCCCCAGACCTATTAATAATTATGGGAAAGGCAAACTCGCTGGCGAGAGGTTATTGGCAGAAGAAACCGACAATTTTTTATTATTTAGAGTGAGTTGGGTATTTGGGACTGGCAGACAGAATTTTCTTTATAAATTAACTGACCTGGCAAAGAAAAATAATGTGATAAAGGTTGTTTCGGATCAGGTATCTGTGCCGACATACACAGAAGATATTGTTAGATTTACACTGGCAGCGCTCGATAAAGGATTAAGAGGCATATATCACTTGACAAACAATGGATACGTTTCCAGATATGAGGTTGCCAGATACTATTTTGATAGGCTTAACCTACCCAATCTGATACTTCCTGTAAATTCGGATTTTTTCAAAACAGCAGCCAAAAGGCCGTATTTTTCAGCCATGACGAATTTTAAACTTTCAAATGACCTGAGACAGGAAATCCCTGATTGGCGCGATGCTGTTGATAGATTTATCAGCAGGACAGTGGAGGGAAATAGATGAAAAAACTATTAGTTACAGGCGGCGCTGGATTTATAGGAAGCGAGTTTGTCAGGGCAAGTGTCCGGAAGGGGTATAAGGTAGTAGTTGTCGATAAACTCACCTATGCAGGAGACATGGAAAGGATTAAAGAGGTTGAAAAGGATATAACTTGTTATAAAGCTGATATTACGGATAAGGGGGCGATAGAAGACATTTTTAAAAAAGAGAAACCTGAAGTGGTTTTCCATTGGGCTGCTGAAAGCCATGTGGACAGAAGTATAATGAACGCAGCTCCATTTTTAGAAACTAACGTGCTGGGAACTTTGGTTTTATTAGAGGCATCAAGGCGATTTGGAACAGAGAGGTTTATAAATATATCCACTGATGAGGTCTATGGTGAACTTGGCAAGGATGGTCAATTTTATGAGGAAACGCCGCTAAATCCGAATTCCCCATATTCTGTGAGTAAGGCATCTGCTGATATGCTGGCCAGGGCATATTATAGGACTTATGGACTTCCTGTTATAACAGTGCGGCCTTCCAACAATTATGGCCCATGGCAGTATCCGGAAAAACTCATTCCGGTTGTAATACTAAAGGCATTAAATAATGAAAAGATTCCGGTATATGGAAAAGGCGAGAATATAAGGGAGTGGCTTTTCGTTTCTGATTGCGCAGATATGGTTCTTATGATTATGGAAAAAGGAAATATAGGCGAAATCTACAATGTGGGCAGTGGAGAGGAAAAAAGGAACATAGAAGTTGTTACACAGATTTTGCGAATAGTTGGTAAATCAGAGGATTTGATAGAATTTGTAAAGGATAGACCAGGCCATGATTTCCGTTACTCATTAAACTCTGAAAAGATAAAAGCCCAGCTTGGCTATAAAAAAATTATTCCTTTTTCAAAAGGCATAGAAAAAACTGTGAAGTGGTATGTTGATAACATGGAGTGGGTGAAGGGCAAGCTTGAACACATTAATAAATACTGGAACACAGTTTATAAATGATGTTTTTTAGTACTACTCCGACACTTTGTCATTCTGAGGAGCGAAGCGACGAATAATCTCAGTTTTATATACCCAAAAAACAGATTCTTCGCTCCGCTCAGAATGACATTGTTAAGAATTGTCGGAGTAGTTTTACGTTGAGATTGTGCTTAGGGAGATAAAGATTGGATTCAATATTGCTCATGGTTTCAATAATTATCATTAATTGGAATGGACTGAGGTTTCCTGAAAAATGCATAGCTTCATTATTTGCCCAGACATACCGTAATTTCGAGATAACAATTGTCGAGAATGGTTCAACAGATGGCTCTGTAGGATTTGCACGGGTGAAAGAATTTTCGTGGTGAGAGACTGCTATGCAGGCATTATCTGTTCTTAAAAAAGAGCTTCTGAGGGCAAATAACTAATGAGGATTTGTTTTATCCTCGAATATTATCACCCACATATGGGTGGAGTTGAATATTTATTTAAAAATCTCATCGAAGGGTTAAGTAAAAGGGGTTTTGAAGTAAGTGTTCTGACCAGAAGGTTAAAGGGGACCCCACGACAGGAAACTATAGAAGGTGTTAAAATATTAAGAATCAGAACCTTCAACAGATATCTATTTACTTTTCTTTCATTACCCATGGCTATTATCATGGGAAGGGGTTGCAATTTGATTCATACAACTACATTCAATGGAGCATTTCCGGCATGGGTTGCGTCTAGGATATGGGGGGTTCCTATTGTAATCACCATCCATGAGGTGTGGCTTAATAAATGGAGGACGCTCACAGATATGAACTGGGGTTCAGCAGCGATCCATAGCTTCCTTGAAAGGTTGATATACTTATTGAGATTTGATTTTTACATAGCCGTATCGCATTCCACAGAAAATCAATTAATAGAAGCAGGCATTGAGAAAAAGCGATTAAAGGCTGTTTATAATGGCTTTGAGCACGAGTTTTTCAGCCCTGAAAGATATGATGGAAATATTGTGAGAGAGCGGCATGGTCTCGGAGATGCGTTTGTATGTTTTTCCTGGGGAAGGCCAGGTGTCTCCAAAGGTCATGAGTATTTAGTAAAGGCCATTCCTTTGATAGTTAAAGCCATCCCACATGCAAGATTCCTATTAATGTTGAGTGGTAGAGATTCCTATAAAAAAAGATACAGATACCTAACAGGTCTCATACAAAGACTCGGCCTCAACGAGAAGGTTCTACTTATAGACCCTGTTCCAAGGCAAGAACTCGGTCACTATTTAAAGTCAGCAGATTGCATTGTTATACCGTCCCTTGCCGAGGGTTTTGGCTATACGGTACTGGAGGCATGCAGGATGGGAAGGCCTGTTGTGGCGTCCAATACAACATCTATCCCTGAGGTTATCGGTGGTAAATATGTGCTTGTTGAACCAAAAAGCCCAGAGGCTATTGTGAAGGGAGTAGAAATGGTCTACCATGGCAAATACACAATCTCTGATATGAAGGTCTTTGCATGGGAAAAGGCAATATCTGAATATGCGAATATTTATGAAAAGCTTTCAAGTACGGTCCAGTAGTAATAAATGAGCAGGATATTAATCATAATTCCAGCATACAACGAGGCTGAAAGCATTGAAGCTGTTATATCGGTAGTAAAAAAGGAACTGCCGGCTGCAGACATCCTTGTTGTAAATGACGGCTCAAAAGACGCTACAAGCATCCTTGCAAAAGAGATAGGAGGTGTGGTTGTTGTTGACCTTCCGTATAATATGGGCATTGGCGCTGCCATGCAGACAGGTTATAGATATGCTGACCTAAAGAATTATGAGATAGCAGTTCAGGTGGATGCAGACGGACAACACCCGCCGGACCAGATAAAGTACCTTACTACACCGATTATAGAAAAAGAGGCAGATATTGTTATTGGCTCAAGGTTTCTCGGGAAAGGTGAATATAATCCATCCTTATCAAGGAATATTGGCATAAAGGTTTTTTCAGCAGTAGTATCCATGATAACCGGCCAAAGATTAACAGACACCACTTCTGGTTTCAGGGCTGTTAATAAAAAGGTGATAAAATTCTTTGCGCAATACTACCCTGAAGATTATCCAGAGGTAGAAGCCCTTGTATTGCTTCGCAAGGCAAGATTTAATATAATGGAAATTCCAATAAGAATGAAGGCAAGAACTGCTGGACAATCATCTATTACGCCTTTACATGCTATTTATTATATGATAAAAGTCTTATTGGCTGTCTTTATAGATATTCTGAAAAAGGTGGAAAGGTAAGTGAAACAAGGTTAAGGATTTCTAAACCTTAACCTTAGCCGCAGCCTTATAAAGCGCTATGCAGTCTATTCAGTTTGTTGCTATTATTATAAGCCTTATTATCCTTGTAGTCGTGGTTGACCTTATCCGGCGAGGTATGCTAAAGGAACAATATGCGCTTTTGTGGATTGCGTCGGCTATTGTCTTGATGATGCTTTCAGTATGGAGGGGATTGCTTGATATAATAGCGAGTATTTTGGGCGTTGCCTACCCACCCTCCTTTTTGTTCCTTGTGGCATTTTTGTTTCTTCTATTGATAGTCCTGTACTTCTCTGTTGTTATATCGAATATAAGCGAAAAGAATAAAAAACTTAGCCAGGAGGTTGCGCTGCTAAAGACAATGTTTGAAGAGCACAAGAAGACGGGCTGAGGAATATATTTATGGATAAGAAGGTTCAGGATATTACGGTAGAGATACTAACGGCAATTAGAGGTGAGATAGAACCTTAAACTAATTTTTGAAGGGAGACAGTATGGAAATAGAAAAAGTTTTTGAAAATAAAAGATTTCATCTCATAGCAGGGCTATTGATAGGCGTTCTAACGCTCCTGGTATATTCCAATACATTCTATGCGAGTTTCCATTTTGACGATACGCCCCAGATTGTAGAAAACTATAAGATAAGGAATTTAGGCAATTTGCCCGAGATAATAAGAGGCAACCGCGGCATATCAATAGCTACTTTTGCCCTTAACTATGCCATAGGCGGCCTTAATGTTGTAGGCTACCATATAATAAACCTTACTATCCATGTCATAAACGGCATATTAATATATTTTCTCATCTTTCTCACCCTCAGTCGCATAGACCTGGGGACAGATTTTAAATCTGTCCCCAATAAGGTGAGGGACAGGGCAAAAAAGATAGCTATATACACCGCCCTTCTCTTTGCAGTTCATCCCATCCAGACCCAGGCTGTTACCTACATTGTTCAGAGGATGGAGATACTTGCCTCAATGTTCATGCTTATTGGCATCTTATTTTTCATAAAAGGCGCAGAAACAGAAAAAACAGCTAAACGGGCGCTATTTTATGGGGTTGTGGCCCTTTCATACCTCTTAGGCTTTTACTCCAAAGAGATTGCAATTACACTGCCTGCCCTGATACTCCTCTACGACTACTGTTTCCTTGCCAGCGGTGACATAAAAAAGATTGCCGGCAGGCTGCCGCTCTACCTGGTCTTATTAGCAATGCTTGCATTTTTTGCTACCAGAACGCTTACAGGCCTTCAGGAAACCCCTGGCGGCTCAGCAGGTTTTGGCGTTCAGAGCATAACGGCAAAGGAATATCTTTTTACCCAATTTAATGTGCTCGCATATTATATTACATTGCTCCTTGTGCCTATAAACCAGAATCTTGACTATGATTTCCCCATATCAAAAGGGCTTTTTGAGATTCCGCTTGTAAAAGAAGGGACGATATTAAACTATCCCATTCCGCCTGCCTTTGTCTCTCTGGTCATTCTTTTAGCTATTATTGGATTTGCCGTTTATCTCTTTACTCGCCACGCAGAGCATATAACTCGACGTAGTCGCTCAATAGCTTTTTTCATCCTCTGGTTTTTTATTATTCTGTCACCCACATCAAGTTTTGTCCCTATTATAGATGTTATCTTTGAGCACAGACTATATCTTGCCTCAGCGGGGTTTTTCTTCCTATTTAGCCTTGGATTCGATAGTTTTTTTGACTATCTGGATATCAGGAAAGCAAAGACTGAGTCTGAGAAAAAATCTTAGATTGTCTTGGTCTGCACTAATACAAACGCATTACTACGGGGAGCATTAAATAGTTTGCATTTTTCATCTGCTAAATATCCCTATTCGTCATTCCCGCATGTATTTAGCGGGAATCCATTACGATTACTCTGGATGCGTCCCCGAATGTTTCTATCGGGGATAGAGGCATTCGGGCATGACAGAAATGGCGATGTTTCTTGGAATAACGCAAATGTAATCTGTATTATGCGCTCATTAGTAAGTATTGTTACATTGTCATTGCGAGCAAAGCGAAGCAATCTCATAGTTTGAGGGGATTATGGAGCCTGTTCCGATCCGCCTCAGGCGGA
>MGQA01000045.1:46241-52500 GCA_001797665.1 Deltaproteobacteria bacterium GWF2_42_12
TTCCGATCCGCCTCAGGCGGAGAGGAATCTCCATGTTTGCTGAATCTGCTGCAAGCAACAGGAATGCATGTTCCAAGTTTGCTTCGGCTTCGCCTCGCAACCGCTCTGCTCCTCGTAATGACACATTATTTAATGCTAATGCGTTTGTATTAATTAATATATGTATCTTTTGAAGGCTGTGATACTACCTATAATTGCGCTCATATTTTCCGCTCTAACATTTCAGAGAAATATAGTATGGAAGTATGAGATGGATATATGGAAAGATGCTATTAAAAAATCCCCTTACAATAACCGTTCCTATAACGGCCTTGGCGTTGTATATCTTAATAATGATTATGTGGATAATGCCATAAAAGAACTTAGCGCCTCAATTCGCCTTGCCCCAAATTTTGCAGATGCCCACTCAAATTTAGGCAATGCCCTTCTTAGGATAGGTAAATTCGAAGATGCTGTAAAAGAGCATCTATTGGCTATTCAAATGAAACCGTCCAATCCCAACTTTCATTTGAATTTAGGGGTAGCATACAGCAATCTTGGGCTTTTAGATAGCGCTGAGGGAGAATATAAGATAGCTCTTAAATTGAACCCAGATTCATTGCTCGCGCACAATAACCTTGGGGTAGTATACGCAAAAAAGGGCGATGTAGAGAAGGCAATAATCGAGTTCCAGGAGGCATTGCGGATTGACCCAAGTTATTCAGGCGCACGCGACAATTTAAACAGGGCGTTGAGTATGAAAGGGATGTAGGATTTAATTAACAATAGGTAAACCCCCAGCTTTGAGGCTGTGTCATAATCCTCTTTTTGTCATTGCGAGCGACCGAAGGGAGCGTGGCAATCCGACCCGAAAGGTCGTTGCGAGGGCAAAGCCCGTGGCAATCTCGAGAGTTCCCTCTCCGCCTCAGGCGGATCGGGACAAGGCTTCGGTCGCTTCGCTCCCTCGCAATGACATTGCGACACAGCCTCTTTGCCGGAGGATACTTATAATGTTGCATATATTATGATTGCGTATCGTATATCTATTATATTGTTTGCAGCAGTGGTGATTGCGTTTTCTGCTGTTGCTTTTCATACGAATCATGTCTGGTATGACGATATTTTGTTATGGACAGATGTGGCTAAGAAATCGCCTAACGAGGCGCGTCCCTATACTAATCTTGGCGCCGCCTTTTTACGCGCTGACAAATATGACGATGCTATAAACTTTCTTCAAATTTCTATTAAAATCGACCCTTATTATATAGAGCCTCATTACGATCTTGCAATTTGTTATATTAAGATGCGTTATCTTGATAAAGCCATACCTGAATTAGAAGAGGTGACCCGCATTAATTCGGTGTTAAGAAGTGGTCATTATAACATGCAAGATGCGCCAAAATTTGACCTGCAGGCTCATTCAAATTTGGGCAATATCTACAATGTAAAACGTATGTTTGATAAGGCTGTTTTTCATTATAGAGAGGCATTAAACATAGAACCCAATGATATTTCCACTCGTTTTAATCTTGCGCTTACTTATGAGATTATGGGTATGCTGCAAGAGGCAAGGGCAGAGTTTGAAGAGGTTCTAAAGATAAATCCAGCAGACGAAGGTGCGAAAAGGGCGGTTGAAAGGCTCGGGGCAATAAGTCCGCATGCCTCAGGTGGACAAAGGCAATAGCGTTATTTTTGCTTATTTCTTTGTTTATTTTTTTGTTGCTTATTTACCATCTTCTATGATATGAATCCAAAATTGTGGGAATGGGCAGGAAAAATATTCGGGGACGCATCCATGTTTTTGTTTTTAGTTTTTGTTTTTAATACAACACGTCCCCGAGTGCTTTAATCGGGGATTAAGACCTCCGATAGATACATTCGGGGGCAGGCCTCGGGAATGACAGAAAAAAATGTCAGGTATTTAGGGGCTGTTGCCCAAATATATTTGTCTCACCAATTGCTATTTTTTATGTCATTCCCACGGAAGTGGGAATCCAGAAGTTGTTGCCCCCGATAGATTCAATCGGGGGTTACATAGACTGGATTCGTCCCCGAATGTTTCTATCGGGGATAGAACCATTCGGGAATGACATTTGTGGTTTGGGCAACAGGCCGTTTATTACCTTCTGTATAGTTCACCAATATTAGCGGCCTGTATATTTTATGTCATCAAAACAAACAAAGAAAAAAACGCTCCCTGAGGATGCCGTGAGGGTCATTATTGCAGAGGATAATGCCACTGCAAGAAAGTCCTTATCCTCTCAGCTTGAGGCCCTTGGTTTCAATGTGGTCGCAGCAGCGGCTACTGGCGAAGAGGTCTGCAATCTTTATCAGGAGCATAAGCCTGACCTTGTTATAATGGACATCAAGATGCCTAAGATGGACGGCATAGAGGCTGCAAGGAATATAACGAGACACTCCCTTATTCCGATAATCCTCATAACAGGACATTCCTCTGAGACCATTATTAACAGGGCGATGGAGAGCGGAGTAGGCATATTTGCCTATTTATTAAAGCCTGTTACAAAAAAAGACCTGCTTCCTGCCATAAAACTTGCCTTTGCCAGACACAATGAGTTTAAGACCCTCAAGGCTGAGGTCAATGACCTAAGGGATGCGCTTGAAACAAGAAAGTTTGTTGAAAGGGCAAAGGGCATACTCATGAAGCGCCTCAGCATCCCTGAAGATGAGGCGTTCAAAATCCTCCAGACCCAGTCACAGAAAGAGAATAGAAAGCTCAGAGACATAGCAGAGACTGTTATAACTGCGAGCAAGATGATATGACGCTAAAGATTGAATAACCTCTGATTTATTAGTCGGTCTGTCATTGCGAGCATAGCGAAGCAATCTCGTTTCTAATAGATTCAAAGAGTTAGAGATTGCTTCGTCGCAAGAAACCGCTCCTCGCAATGACAAAAAGGAATTAATCAGAGTTTACTTGAATATTGAAGATTGTATATTGAAAGATGCAGAGCGAAAAGCTGAAACAGAGGGCAAAGTTATTTGCACATCGTTGTGTAAAACTGGCATTAGCTCTGCCAAAAACACAATTAGGAAGATACATTGCTGGCCAATTCAATTAACAGGATGTTGAAAAACTCTCTTTGGGACTTACGCTGTCATTCCTGCGAAAGCAGGAATCCAGTCTTTTCAACATGTTACTGGATGCCAGCTTTCGCAGGCATGACGATTTCTTCTGTTGTAAGTGGCTTTTTCAACACCCTGTTAATAAGACGTTCAACATCAGTAGCTGCAAATTATAGGGCTTCCTGTTTGGCTCAGTCAAAAGCCAGCTTTATTGCAAAGCTAAGTGTTGTTCTTGAAGAAGCAGACGAATCCTCTTTCTATCTGGAATTTATAATTGATGAAAAAATTATGAAACATTCATGCCAACATATTGACACAATGGACAATGAAAATAATCCCCCTGTCACCCCCCTTTAGAAACTTGTCCTCGAATGATTTTATCGGGGAAGGGGGGATGGGGGGATTTGTAGCATTGGGGTTTTTCCTTAACAATAATCGTGGCGCGGGATTCTTGGCATGAACTTGTAGCGCGGGGGTTCATCCCCCGCTGAAAACAGCCGACCACAAGGGTCGGCGCTACGATGATTGAGAAAGAGGATAAAAATAATGTCTAAAGAAGCCCTAAGATACTTAAACAACGCAAAAGAGATGCTCGCCAAATCGCCTATTGAAAACAACCTCTACATAGACGAGAAGTATGTTAAGTGTGCATGCGGTGTTGCATACCTTGCTGTATTAAAAGCTATTGATGAATCTCTTTTAAAGAAAGGGCTTTCAAGAAAAGAGTTGCCTGAAAAGGCAGAAGAATACCAGAAGGCGCTGCAAAAATATGCATCGGCCCATAACGGTTCGCTTATTAGAGAATTCGGCGCCCTGTATGATGAATTGCATATTGCCGGATACTACAGGGGTAATCTGAAACATGCAGATACTGTGAAGTCAGTTTTGAAGGCCGCAAAGGCGTTCATAGAAAAGATTGGACATTAATCAGGTGGATACATAAATTTGCCTATTGCGGGTTCAGGCTTGTCTGAGCAATGGCAGACAGGCAGCCTTAACTATAAATGGATTTTCGCAGTGTTTGGGTTTATCCCGAGATTTCGGGCTTTATCCTTAACCGTAGTGCGGTGGTCATCCCTGAACCAGAACGGTTCAGGGTATCCCCCGCTGAAAACAACCGACCACAGGGGTCGGCGCTATGGAGCAAGGCAACCGTGTTGCCGTTCACGCTAAGCGTGACGTAAAAAAAACGGCGACATGGTCGCCTCGGTCCAAAAAACCCAAATATTCAGGAGCAGGTTTATAACTTGCCCCGCGAGAGAAATATTGTGAAATTTTTGTTGACATGATTATTAAAAAATTGTTAATATTTGTTTAGCTGATGGAGGCGGTTTGATGAGGTGAGGGTGCCTCATAATGACAGGATGCCTGGTTTAAGGGGCCTCATGCACATAATTAAAAGTTTTTAAGATTTTTCTTGACATATTTTAATTTTTGAGTAAAATATGAGTAAATGCACTGATGGCGGTGCGAATAACTCAAGAGGTGATGGCGCCTCAGGGGCTGGCAGGCTTTTGAGGTTTTTTGCGTTTTATACGCCCCAAGGCTTCGGTTTTAAATGTAAAGAATAAAATATGAACAAGGAGGAAAGTATGAAAAAGCATCTTTTAATAGCCCTTATAGCTCTTGGATTAGGGCTTGGATTGACGCTGATGGTTTCAACGCCATCAATGGCAGTTCACAAAGGTTCAGGCGACCTGCAATGCGGTAACTGTCATACTATGCACAGCAGTCAAGGCGGCACAAGTGGCGCTTCAATGGGTGGCGGAAGTGGCAGCTTTATCCTGTTAAGAAACCCTCTCGTAACTGATAGGGCAACAATTCATAATCTCTGTCTGCAATGCCATGCCCAAGGTGGCTCGCAAGCAGGCGAAGTGATGAACACGGGTAATGCTTCGACAACCCCGCCAAAGGTATATCTTTCTTCACTTGGCTGGACAGAGGGCAGCAATTTTACACAGATAGGCGCTGGCGGCGACTTTGCAAATGCTGGGACATATAATTCGTCTACTGGGTGGAGTTTAAACGGCGCAAGTGGCGATGGTAGTGGAACGGTTGCACTTGGCAAGGGGCATAGCATTGGTTTAACAAACGTAGCCCCCCCAGGTAACAATACCGGAGGTGGCACTGCTGTAGGTAGTACAATTGCCACATTCTCATGCACAAGCTGCCATGACCCGCACGGAACAAGCTCAACAACCTTATATATCAACAAGTTCAGAAACCTGAAGGCAAATGCAATGGTTTCAGGCGCGCAAGAGACATGGACTAATATGGGTGCTGGTAGCGTGGACATAGCATCTTCATATGTTGGCGGTGTAAATAGCGGTAATAATACAGGCGGTCAGCTTGCCACTGGTGGTAGCTGTGCGACCGTAGCTGCGGAGAATTGCATCTGGCCAGTTATGAACACAGCAGGTTCTCAGAATGCATACAAGACAAGCGGAACTGCGCCAACCTTTGCAGGATCAGGTATTGCGCTTAATGCTACCCCATGGGTTCAAATGTCAGCATTCTGCGCTCAATGTCACGGCGCATGGCATGAGGGAACAACTACTACCAATATGAGCGTCAGTGACTGGGCAAGACATCCAGTGGATAACGCTATTGACGATGGAACCGAATCATCAGGCGCTGGTGTAAATATCACAGACTTCGCCTGGTACAACGGTCTCACTGGTACAGCAGTTAAGGTTCCAGCAGCTCAGGACGTGGGTACTGATACTTTCTATTATGCGAATAACAGCGCTGATAAAGTCTTCTGCTTGTCATGCCACTTTGCGCACGGCAGCCCATACTATGACATCCTGAGATGGAATTATACGACCACTGTTACTAGTGGTGGTCAGACTGGAAATGGCGTGCCTACAGGCAAAGGTTGTCAGCAGTGCCATAACAGGTAATATCTGGAGCGAGCCAACCGAGTTGGCGTAAGAAGAACGGCGACATGGTCGCCTTGGTCCAAAATAAAAAAGGGGAAGGGAAACCTTCCCCTTTTTTTATTGTTTTGACATTATCCATTCTCCTTATATATAATTTAACACAGGTAAACCCCCAGCTTTGAGGCTGTGTCATAATGTCATTGCGAGGGAGCGCAGCGACCGAAGCCTTGTCCCGATTCGCCTGAGGCGGAGAAGGAACTCTCGAGATTGCCACGGGCTTTGCCCTCGCAACGACCTTTCGGGTCGGATTG
>MGQA01000046.1:0-44428 GCA_001797665.1 Deltaproteobacteria bacterium GWF2_42_12
CGCTGAATTCCCTGTTGAGCTTTCGGTCTCGGCAATGAATATCAAAGGAAGATGGCATGCTGTAGGTGTTATACGGAATATCACAAAGAGGAAAGAGGCGGAGTATGCGATTAAAAGGCAGCTTGATGAGCTGCTGCGCTTCCAGAAAGCAACTATTGATAGGGAGTTCAGGATGAAGGAACTGAAGGACAGGGTAAGGGAACTGGAGGAGGAGTTGAAGAAGGGGAAAGGGTGATTAGTGTAGCCGCAACCTTATGGTTGCGTAAAATCGCAGGCTAAGGCCTGCGGCTACTTTCTACCAATCATAGCGCTTATTTCGTTTAATAACTCTTTTAAGGTGGGCATAGCAGAGGGGATGGTTCTATCTGGCAGGTGTTTATGGTGAGGAAATGTTGCAATTTCACGATGATGGGGTGCATTATCATAGCGGAAAAGTGTCTCACCATGCCTATACATGTAGTGGAATCTGTATTTATCAACATTGACGGCATTGCGGGATTCATTGGCAAAAATGGCAATCTCCAGAATTGAGGAGTCTATAAATATGAGAGCGCCTTTTATATAGACGGTTTTACTGTCAGGGCTAAACTGCTTTTGAATATTGGACGATAGAATGAGGGGAGTTGTGGAGATGACCTTTTCAATATTTTCAATAAACCGCTGTATCATCGGACAGCAGAGCGGATGGCAGACTGGGTCTTTTGCCACTGTGAGAGGAGTTTTGCAAATGCATACCAGTCAAAGAAGTCTGCTTCGTCTCCAATCTGGCCTGCTTCAAATTTTTTCAGAAATGACTGGGTGGAGAGGCGATACTTTTGTTCAAACACTTTAATGGCCTTTTTATAAAACGCAGTGGCATTTGAACAAAGTACATATTCCCGCTTTAATGAGGTTTTGATTTCGTTAGTTATCTGCATGAGTTATTTATAAACCAATTGGTTTTGTAAAGTCAAGGATTTTGGCGTTACAGGATTCTGGCATGAAAGGACGAAAGTTCAAGGCCAAATCTTGAATCTTGAACCTAAATTTAATGCAACTTCATCAGCAACGCAAGAAGAAACACAAGTTTTTCTCTTGTAATGCCGGTTTTTTTAAGAATGCTGTGGAGTGTTCCTTTCTTCAAAGGTTTATTGGAGTGAACAGGTATGGGAATTGTTATATTGCCTTCTTCTGTTTTTTTCTGGTATATGCGGTGGCTGCCTGTCTGCCTTACAAGGACAAAGCCTTCTTTTTCTATGGCCTTGCAAAGTTCTTTCCCGCTGATTTGCGGCAAATTAGCCATTGACTACAAGTTCCAGTTCCTTAATCTGACGGTTTTTTGCAAAATGAGGGATATTTTCAATTCCTACCACCTCAATATAACCAGAGGCAGCATCCTTGAGCATATCAATCGCTTCCTCTATTGTTTCTCCTTCTGTGGTTATGTCAAGTTCAGGGCAATAAACTACATAGCCGCCTTCTTCAGCAGGAGTGAGTTCTGCGGTAATTTTTATCTTCTTCATAATGCCTCCTATGTTGATAGGATAGCATTTTGTTTATGATAGTCAAGATGTTTGTTTTTACAGAGGATTATTTTTTATGGAAGGCCAAAACCGCATAGCTGAATTAGAAACCGAAATCTCCCGCCTCAAAGCAGAGATTGAAAAGGCGCAGGAGCAGGCGCAAGAACTGGAAAAATCCCGCAGCGCAATGCTCCTTATGCTTGAGGATTTAAATGTTTCCACTGCTCAAGTAGAGAAGGCAAAAAATGAATGGGAGGCGACATTTGATTCCATCTCCGACCCTCTCTTTATCCATGACAAAGAGTTTAAAATTGTGAGGGCTAACAAGACTTATGCAGAGGCGGCAGGCATGACCTTCAATCATTTTATCGGCAGGCCGTATTATGAGGTATTTCCAAAGATGGAAAAACCGTTCAAGATGTGTTTAAAGGCATCAGAATTGCAGGAGGAGTTTTCCTGCCCTGTTACAAACAGAATATTTAATGTAAGGTTCTACCCCATTAAGGATATTGATAATAAACTGCTCTCTTCCATTCATATCATGGAGGATACAACAGAAAAGAAAAGGGCAGAAAAAAAGTTGAAGGACGAGATAGAGATAACGACTCATCTCCTTATGATTGCCGATGCAACAGCGCATACGACCGATATGGATAAACTCATGCAGCAGGTTGTCCACTGCGGGCATGAGATTATGAAATGCGATGTATGCCTTTCATATCTCTGGAATGAGGAAGATAAGGTTTTTCAGCCAAGCCAGTGTTATGGCCTTAGCCATGAGATTATGCCTCTATTCAGGATAGAGCCGCTGGATAAGAAGACGGAGTTTGTTAAAAAGGCAATGGAGGGGAAGGAGACGGTAATAATTATAGAAGGTGAGAGGTTAAGAAGTTTAGAAGATAGGAGAAAAAACTCAACTTCTCAACCTCATAATTTCCCAACTTCTGCCTTTACCTGGCTTCCTGACATCAACACTCTCGCCGCAATTCCGCTTGTCGGCAAGGAAGATTATCTTGGCCTGATTATCGGCGTCTATCTGGGGACAGATTTGAAATCTGCCCCCACCTTTACAGAAAGATATAAAAAGATTATGCAGGGCATATCCCATCAGGTCTCTACAGCGCTTGAGCAGGCAAGGCTCTATAAAGAGACCGTTAATAAGTCAATGGAACTGTTCCATAAGATAGAAACAATACAGGTAATGCACGAGATAGACAGGAGCATCCTTTCAACCCTTGATTCCAAGGAGATATTGGAGATTGTTACCAGAATGATTGCAAGGCTTATTCCGTGCGACAAGGTAACGGTCAGCCTTATTGACAAGGATAGGCAGGGTTTTATCTATGGAGCCGGTTTCGGGACATATATTGTTCCAAAAGGGGCATTTGTACCGTTCAGAGAAACTACTACGACAAAGGTGGTAAAGACAGGCAGACCTCAGTATGCGGCAAATCTTGCAGAGGTGAAAGGGCTTCCTTTCCTTGAGAGAAATCTTGTCAAGGAAGGATTTATTTCCCATATAAGGATTCCCCTTATTGTAAAAGGTGAGGTGATAGGGGTGCTGTCAGTTGGCGCAAAAAGACATTCTGCGTTTACGCCAAACGACATGTTAACCCTTGAAAAGATTGCCGGCCAGATAGGCGTGGCATTGGAAAATGCAAGGCTTTTAACAGACCTTAACGAGTTGTTTATGGGAACGGTCAGATCGTTTTCCATTGCCATAGACGCAAAATCTAAATGGACCGCAGGCCATTCTGAGCGTGTAACAGGGTATGCCGTCAAGATAGCGAAAAGGATGGGGATGAACGGAAAGGCGCTGAAGGATATTGAGCTTGCAGGGTTTTTGCATGATATAGGCAAAATCGGCACTTATGAGACAATCCTTGATAAACCGGGAAAACTCACGGACGAGGAATTGGCGCTTATGAGGCAGCATCCTGCAAAAGGCGCTGAGATACTTGCGTCAATAAGACAATTAACGGACATCCTTCCGGGGGTAAAATATCACCACGAATTTTATGACGGCACAGACTATCCAGAAGGGCTTAAGGGAGAGAAAATTCCATTGATGGCGCGCGGATACTCGGCGTTGCGGATACCGTAGATGCAATGGGCGCTGACAGGCCTTACAGGAAAGGAAGGACTATGGATGTTATCATTGCAGAGCTATAAGAGATGTTCAGGGACACAGTTTGACCCAAAGGTGGTGGAGGTGTTTTTGGATATCTTCATGCAATGGGTGACAGGCAATAGATGCCCAAATCCCGATTTAGAAAATCAAATCGGGATTTAAACTGACAATACATCCCGAAATACTGCGTTCTCGGCGATTTTGCTCCTCACCATACGGGTAATGGTATGGCTGCGTCGCAAAATCGCCTGCGGCCTTGTCTTTCGGGCGTCTTGTCAGTTTCCCCAAAATCCTAAATCGGATTTTGGGAGATGGTTTGCGGGTTTTCTGTAGTTATAGCGCTATTTCTGCTATCGGCAGAAATACTGAAATAGTTGTCCCTTTTCCCTCGGTACTCTCTATCCTGAAAAACCCGCCGTGCTCCTTAATAATTCTAAATGACAAGGCAAGCCCCAGGCCGCTTCCTTTTGCCTTAGTGGTAAAAAATGGCGTGAAAATCTTTTCCATATTTTCCTTTGATATGCCGCAGCCATTGTCTTTTATTTCTATGGAGGCCATCTTGGCGGTTTTGTGGCCAGAGTGAATATTGGCCTCACGACCTTCAACCAGATGAAAGTCTGTAAGCACCCTGGTATTTACCATTATTTCACCATCCCTGGCAACTGCTTCAATGCTGTTTTTTATGAGATTTAAAAATACCTGGGTCAAAGGTTCTTTGTCGCCTGTAATCAGCGGAAGGCTTGGGTCATAGCTTTTAATGATACGCACTTCCTTATTCTGAGCCATAGCATCTCCGAGCAGTATAATGGTGTCTAAAACCTCATGGATATTTATCGGCAGGGGATTTATCTTGCGCGGGTTCGCAAAGTCAAGAACCTCTTCAAGGATTTTATTGAGCCGGTCAACCTCTCGCACAATGACATTGGTATATTCTGTAAGACCCTTTTCTTTAATCCTCCTCGAAAGGAGCTGGGCGGCGCCTCGTATTCCACCAAGTGGGTTTTTGACTTCATGGGCAACGCCGGCAGCAAATGTGCCCAAAAAAGCAAGCCGGTCTTTTCTTACAGATTCCTCCTGGATGGTCTTGATGCTGGAAAGATCTCTTAAAAGCGCCACTGCGCCAATCATATCCCCATTTGAGTCTGTTATCACGGATGTGGATACATTAATCGGAACTATTCCATCTACTCCAGGCTTTATCTGGGCGCCGCGCTGGTATATTATATTTTCATGCTCTATAAAAATTTTGCCTTCCCTTAAAGTTTTTTTAAGTATCTCTGTGAACCATGTATCTTTGGGAAAAATATCGGATATATGTTTACCGATAGCGAGCGACCGCGATAACCCTGAAATCCTTTCAGCAGCCTGATTGTAAACTGTGATAATCAGAGATGTGTCTATGCAAATAACGCCTTCTCCAAGACACTCTATGATATTTTCACTTATATACGTTTGCTTCACCCCGTTAGAAATTTTAAAGCTACCTCCTGTGAGTTTACCCCGTTAGAGA
This sequence comes from Deltaproteobacteria bacterium GWF2_42_12, assembly GCA_001797665.1. Lineage (GTDB taxonomy): Bacteria > Desulfobacterota > GWC2-55-46 > UBA9637 > UBA9637 > UBA9637. Next base: position 5,144 of record MGQA01000046.1, read on the forward strand.
AAGCCGCCGACTCCTGTCGGCGGTATACTCCTGATCCCTTGGAGATGGTGGTATAAAGCCACCATCTATAATCGTTAGAGAACAAAGTTCTCTAACGGGATTTACTTTGTTTCATTCCCAATAACATCTCTTTACCATTTTCTTCCCCATTTATAGAATTTCTAACGGGGTTCAAATTAAAGACCCTTTATAAGGCTGAAATACTGGGAATAAAAAAAGAAATGAAAAACAAGGAATGAAAAACTTACATCAGAAAAAACAAACTTAAATTTATCCCACAAATCCATTTCTGTCATCCCCGAATGCCTCTATCCCCGATAGAAGCACTTGGGGACGGATATGGTTTAAAACCAGATGCCCGATAGAAATACTCGGGCATGACAAAATAAGGCAACATATTTTCATACACCTTTGTGAGCCTATGGTTCGTGCGGGTTTCACCTTTCATGTTTCTAATTTCTGATTTTTAATCCCATCTTTGATGTTATCTCAACAAGGGTGCCTGTAACATCACCAAACAAGATTATATCCTTTGCCTTGGCATGAATTGGTATCAGGTCTTTTGTGAAATGCACTTCAACATTGCCTGTCTGAGAGCCGAAGAATTCTTTATCTATAACTATATCAGCGAGATAGGCTATTTCATCAGGATTAGGGTTTACCCTTGAGGCCTTTTCTTTGTCAGATGTAATCCTTATATGTATAGCTGAAACATTATTTTTTGGAAAAGTTGGAACACTGAGCTCTGTTCCACCGTCTATCTTGCCGTATACACCAAATCTGAAATTATAAAAACCAGTGAGGGGGTCGTCATAATACATATTCGGAGGTATTTGCTCTTCGGACTCCTTTTCATCTTTTTCACCGCCCCAACTTTTCCAATTATATGTCCTTTTGTTGTAATCTACCTCAGTATATCCATTCCTTGTCTTATCGCCTATCACAACAATCTTTTCAAATCTCTTTGTCCTGAATCTCTTTCCATCATCCACCTCTTCCACATAGGCATGATATATGTCTTTTCTGTAACTCGTGATAAATCCAATAAATCCCATTGTTTCAGCAACCAGCGATATTTCATATGTGTTATCATCTTTTTTATGTATGCCTATCTTGCCAACAGCAGCCTTTTTAAACCACAAAAATCCTATATTGTACGTAAACTCTTCTCCGTCAAAATATTCGCCTATTGTTACCGGCTTGTTTCGGGTTTTACTCTCTATGTCCGATTGGCTAAAGGCAGATGGGTTGAGGAAAAATATGCAAACCAAACCAGCGATAAGCGATGTTTTAGAAATATGAATAATAAAGCCCTTTTTGGGTTGCATGATGTCAGCCTTGATTGAGAGAGATAGATTTTTTGATTGTATAATGCGCGTCTGCCTTGAAACCTTTAATAGATTTCATAAAATATCTTTGTTTAACAATATCATAAATATAATCCCCTTGACAATCTTAATTGTTTTCTAATAATATTAAAAAAGTGATTAAGTCTCTTAAGGTTAATAATTTATGGTAGACAGACTTGGCGAACTCTTAGTCAGAGAAAAGCTTATAACCCCTGAACAGCTCAAGAAGGCCATTGAAGAGCAGCGGACAACAGGGGGGAGGCTGGGGTATAATCTTGCTAAGCTCGGCTATATAAAGGAGAAAGACCTTACAACCTTTTTGAGCAGGCAATATGGCATCCCTGCAGTAGACCTTGCTACCACTGAGATAGACCCTGAAGTAATAAAGCTCATTCCAGAGGATGTTGCCAATAAATATCAAGTTATCCCTATCAGCAGAACAGGCTCTACACTGGTTCTTGCCATGGCTGACCCATCGAATATCTTTGCGATAGACGACATAAAATTCCTTACAGGTTATAATATTGAATCAGTGGTTGCATCTGAGGCATCCATAAAGGCTGCTATAGAAAAATACTACCAGGCCTCTGAGATGGAACTTGGAGACGTTCTCACAGAACTTGGCGAAGAGGACATGGAGATACTCCATGAAGAGGAAGAGGTTGATGTAGCTGACCTGAAAAAGGCTGTGGATGATGCGCCTGTTGTCAAGTTGGTGAATCTCATACTTACGGATGCAATAAAAAAAGGCGCCAGTGATATACATGTTGAACCGTATGAAAAGTCCTTTAGGGTGAGATTCAGGGTTGATGGAGTCCTTCAGGAGATGATGAAGCCGCCCTTAAAGCTTAAGAATGCCATTGTATCCAGATTAAAGATTATGGCCAGCCTTGATATCGCAGAGAGAAGGCTTCCCCAGGATGGAAGGATAAAGATGAAGCTTGGCAGGGATAAGGAAATGGATTTTCGTGTTTCAGTATTGCCAACGCTTTTTGGCGAGAAGGTTGTCTTAAGGCTTTTGGATAAGTCCAGCCTCCAACTGGATATGACAAAGCTTGGGTTTGAAGAAAGGGCGTTGAAGGATTTTAAAGAGGCAATTGAGAAGCCATGGGGTATGGTTCTTGTTACTGGTCCAACAGGAAGCGGCAAGACAACAACGTTGTATTCAGCGCTCTCTGAATTGAATAAGACAACTGATAACATATCCACTGCTGAAGACCCTGTGGAATACAATTTGATGGGCATAAACCAGGTGCAGATGCATGAGGCAATTGGATTGAATTTTGCCAGTGCGCTCCGCTCGTTTCTGAGACAGGACCCTGATATAATAATGGTTGGAGAAATAAGGGACTTTGAGACTGCTGAGATAGCTGTTAAGGCAGCGCTTACAGGGCATCTCGTTCTTTCTACCCTCCATACAAATGATGCGCCTTCAACAGTAAACAGGCTTTTAAACATGGGCATAGAGCCATTCCTTATTGCTTCAGCCACGAACCTTATTCTTGCCCAGAGGCTTGCAAGAAAGATATGCAAGGATTGCAAAGAAGAAGTTCATGTGCCGCCTCAGGGGCTCATAGATATTGGTGTTCCTGCTGATGATGCTAAATCCTTTAAATGCTATCATGGCAAGGGCTGCTCCACGTGTAATGGTTCAGGCTATAAAGGCAGGATAGCGCTTTATGAGGTTATGCCACTCACTGAAAGTCTGAAAGAGCTTGTGTTAAATGGCGCGTCTTCTGCTGAACTTAAAAGGGGCGCTGTAAAGGAAGGAATGAAGACACTGAGGATGAGCGGGATTACCAAGATAAAAGAAGGGGTAACCACCATAGAAGAGGTTGTAAGGACAACAATGGCGGATTAGATTATGGAGCAAGCCGACCGTGTCGGCGTTAACGGCAACACGGTTGCCGTGGTCCAAACAAGGAGATACAATGCCAGAAGCCACTGAGCAACAACAAAGAAAGGCGCCGCTGCTTCAAGACCTTTTGAAGCTTATGATAGATAAAGCTGGGTCTGATCTGCACATAACTGCAAGCTCACCGCCCAGGATAAGGATACATGGAAAACTCCTGCCCCTTGACCTCGCCCAATTAACGCCTGCTGAGACTAAACAGATGGTATACAGCATCCTCACTGACGCCCAGAAGCATAAATTTGAGGAAGAGAATGAACTTGATTTCTCATTTGGCATAAAGGGTTTAAGCAGGTTCAGGGGCAATTTATTTGTTCAAAGGGGCGCAGTTGCAGGTGTTTTCAGAACCATTCCTTTTAAGATACTGACATTTCAGGAGCTTGGTCTTCCACCCATAGTAGAGGAGCTTACAAGAAAGCCAAGAGGCCTTGTGCTTGTAACAGGCCCAACAGGCAGCGGTAAGTCCACGACACTTGCATCCATGATAAGCAAGGTAAACGAAGAGAGGGAAGACCACATTATAACAATAGAAGACCCAATTGAATATCTGCATCCATCGAAAAAGGCGCTTGTGAATCAGAGAGAGGTTGGGGCAGACACCGTCTCCTTTAAAAAGGCGCTCAAGCATGTATTAAGGCAGGACCCTGATGTTGTTCTGCTCGGTGAGCTGAGAGATATGGAAACAATAGAGATTGCATTAACAGTTGCAGAGACAGGACATCTTTGTTTTGCAACGCTTCATACCAACTCTTGTGTTCAGACGATAAACAGGGTTGTAGATGTGTTTCCGGCGCATCAGCAGCCACAGGTGCGGGCGCAGCTTTCATTTGTCCTTGAAGGTGTTTTGTCTCAGCTTCTTATACCAACTGCGGATGGCAAAGGCAGGGTGCTGGCATTGGAGATAATGGTCCCGAACCCAGCTATAAGAAATCTTATAAGAGAAGACAAGATTCATCAAATATATTCACAGATGCAGGTAGGTCAGGCAAAATTTGGAATGCAGACCATGAACCAGAGCCTGTTAACTCTCTATCAAAGAAGACTCATAACATTGGAAGATGCTATTGGCAGGAGTTCAGAGCCGGATGAGCTCAGACAGATGATAGCGAATACTGGTGGCATGGGCGGTATGGGCGGCACGAGGCCTGGAGGAATGGGACGGTAGGTTATGGAGCAAGCCGACCGTGTCGGCGTAACGGCAACACGGTTGCCTTGATCCAGAAATTAAAATTATGCCAACCTTTACATACGAAGGAAAGACATTAACCGGTGAGGTAAGAAAAGGCGAGATAGAGGCTGCAAGCCTTGCTGTGGCCACTGCTGCCCTGAGAAGGCAACAGATAATAACCAGCAAGCTTGCGGAAAAAAAGGGCGGCGGCTTTGCCTTAAGTATACCTGGTTTTGGGGCAAAGGTAACAACCAAAGAGATTGTTATTTTTACGCGTCAGTTTGCCACGATGATAGATGCGGGTCTGCCCCTTGTCCAATGCCTTGAGATACTTTCCGGCCAGCAGCCGAATCAATTATTCAAAACAACCTTGACAGAAATCAAGAAGAGCGTTGAAGGCGGTTCAACATTTGCGGATGCGCTTCGCAGACACCCAAAGGTGTTTGACGAGCTTTATGTAAATCTGGTTGCAGCAGGCGAGGTAGGAGGCATTCTGGATACCATATTGAATAGGCTTGCAGTATTTATGGAAAAGTCAGAAAAATTAAAGGGCAAGATTAAAGGTGCCCTTATGTATCCTCTTGTTATATGTATAATTGCAGGCATTGTAGTGGCTGTATTGCTCCTCTACGTTGTTCCAATATTTCAGGGTATGTTCGCAGATTTTGGGAGCGCCCTTCCAGCGCCTACGCAGTTTGTGGTCAACTTAAGCAATGGATTAAAAAGTTATTGGTGGGCTTTTTTGGGAACGATTATTGGAATAGTCGTTTCCATAAGACAATTTTATCATACAGATAGAGGCAGAGTAGTTATTGACGGCCTTTTATTGAAGGCCCCGGTTTTCGGAGACCTTTTAAGAAAGACTGCTGTTGCCAGATTTACAAGGACAATGGCAACTATGATAAGCAGCGGAGTGCCTATACTCGAGGCCCTTGAGATAGTCGCAAAAACAGCAGGCAACAAAATAGTAGAGTCAGCCATAATGCAGACGAGAATCTCTCTAAGCCAGGGTAAGACCCTTGCAGAACCTTTAGCTGCAACAAAGGTCTTTCCTTCAATGGTTGTTCAGATGATAGGGGTCGGCGAAGCTACCGGCGCTTTAGACGCAATGCTTTCTAAGATAGCTGATTTCTACGAAGAAGAAGTAGATACAGCAGTAGACACCCTCATGTCTCTTATAGAGCCAGCGCTCATGGCATTTCTTGGTGTAGTTGTAGGAGGCCTCGTTATCACAATGTATCTTCCGATATTCAAGCTTGCAGGCGCTGCAGGAGGCTAATATGCAATTGAAAAATGAAAATTGCAAATATTAAATTGCAAATTTATATAAATAAAGCTTTTTTATTAAATGGTTTTCCCCTAACTTTAAAATTTCCAATCTCCAATCTTCATTTTACAATTAGACATTCGTAGAATGTCGCTTAACCCAATGCCTGTCCAGCCAACCTTACATACCCCTTTAATGGCCAGACTCAAATGGCTCATGGTCTTAAGGGTAGTTCTGGCTATTCTATTCATCGGCATATCAAGCTGGTTTCAGTTTAAACAAACATCGCCAATTCAACCAAGCTTTTATCCAGCATACGGGATAGTAATAATTACCTGCCTTCTTACCATCCTTTATGCACGTTTGTTCAAATGGGTTGCTGATGCAAGGCTATTTGCCTATCTCCAGATATTCGGCGATATCCTCCTTATTACGGCAACCGTGTATGTGACAGGCGGCATAGAGAGTCTTTTATCATTTCTCTATTTTCTCTCTATAATAAGCGCAAGCATCTTGCTGAATCGGACAGGCGGTTTTTATGCTGCTTCAGCGAGCAGCATTGCATACGGGCTATTAGTGAATCTTGATTTTTATAAAGTTTTGCCAACAGGATATAAGACTATTATGGCTGGGAATGTCGAATATGAGCGCGGGGATATATTGGCTACAGTGATGCTTAATATAATAGGTTTTTTTACTGTAGCGTTTCTTACTGGCTATCTTGCAGAGAGGACTGTAAAGATAGAAAAGGAGCTCGAGGAAAAGAAAATTGATTTTAAAAAGCTTGAGGAGATGAATAAATATATTGTAGAGAATATAAACAGCGGGATATTGACAATAGATGAAGATTCAAGGATAACATCATTCAACAAGGCAGCCGAAAAGATTACTGGCTACAGCCTTGAAGAGGTATACAACCAGTCAATTGATGCAGTATTTACAGACTTGATGAATGAACATGGCTATTCTATGAACCCTCTGGATGAAGGTCCTTCATATTTCAGGATAGATAAGGTTTTTAAAAAGAAAGATGGGAAAGAATTGTTTCTCGGCTTCTCTGTATCGCCGATGAAGGAAGGGGGTCATGTTATAATATTTCAGGATTTGACAAGACTGAGAGATATCGAAGAACAGCTAAAAAGGGGAGATAGATTAAAGGCGCTTGGTGAACTGGCAGCAGGCATGGCGCATGAGGTTAGAAACCCTCTTGCCTCTATCAGCGGCTCTGCGCAGGTTCTTAAACAAAGCCTCAGTTTAAGTGATGAAGCTCAGCACCTTATGGATATTATCACAAGAGAGACAAATAGACTAAATGCCCTGATTACAGAATTTCTATTGTTTGCCAAGCCCGCAGTAAAGATGGCAAAGATAAATTTAAGCGATATTCTTAATGACACCATAGGCATGTTCCGAAATAGTCCGGAGTCAAAAAATATTGAAATTCAAGTTAAATTAGACGATAGCCTCGTGATAAATGGAGACGGTGGTCAGCTCAAACAGGTATTCTGGAATCTTTTTTTAAATGCCAGTCATGCAATGCTTGATGGAGGGCAATTAAAGATTGGAGGGCATTGCTCGCATATTAAACAGCCGTTTGACTCGAACGGGGCTAAGGTTGTTGTGATAGATATTTCAGATACAGGCGCAGGAATCCCTCAGGATAAAATAGACAAAATATTCGACCCTTTCTTTACAACAAGAGATTCTGGGACAGGGCTTGGTCTTGCTGTAGTTCATAGAATCATAGAGAATCACAAAGGAACAATCGAGATCAGGAGCAGACAAGGCGAAGGTACAAGTTTTAAGATAAGACTGCCGATGATGAAGAGCGAGGATTAGAGAATTAGCGGATTAGAGAATTAGATATGGCAAAATCATTCTATGAGTTGAGAATATGGCAAAAGGGATATGAGCTACTAATGAAGATTTATGATATAACAGCCGGGTATCCAGCAGGTGAACGATATGCGTTAACTTCGGACATACGGAGATCCGCAAACTCTGTTATCGCCAATACTGCTGAAAGTCATGGCAGGTATTATTTCGCTGATAAGGTACGAGTATTATATACCGCAAGGGGAGAGGTAGAGGAGACAAGAAGTCACCTACGGGTATCTTTAGGTAGGAATTATATATTAAGAGATGAGCTTCAATATTTAGATAAAAATTATGAGGGATTAGCTAAAGGAGTTAGTACGTATATTAAGCGAATTAGAGATTAGAGAATTAGAAAAAACTAATACAAACGCACTAAGTATTGTTACATTGTCATTGCGAGCAAAGCGAAGCAATCTCATAGTTTAAGGGGATTACTTCGTCGCTCTGCTCCTCGTAATGACACATTATTTAATGCGTTTGTATTAATTCCCTAATTCGCCAATTCTCTAATCCGCTAATCAACTAACCATGTCCAAAGAAAAAATACTCATAGTAGATGATGAAAAAAGCATCAGGGAGTTCCTTGAGATAATGTTGAAAAAAGAGGGGTATAAGGTTGGCTCTGCAGTGAATGCAGAAGAGGCCCTAAAGCTCTTTCATAACAGTAACTATGAACTTGTCATCAGCGACATAAAGATGTCAGGCATGGATGGCGTTGAACTTTTAAAAAAGATAAAGGAGATAAATCCTGAAACCATAGTCCTTATGATTACTGCGTATGCATCCGTTGATACGGCAATTGATGCAATGAAGGCAGGGGCATACGACTACATTACAAAGCCTTTTAATGTAGATGAGGTAAAACATATTATACAAAACGCCCTTGACAGGAGGAGATTAGAAACTGAAAACATACTTTTAAAGAAAGAACTCAAAAGCCGCTACAGTTTTGCGAATCTTGTTGGCACAAGCCCGAAGATGCTGGAGATATATGGGTTGATAAAAAGGGTTGCCAACACAAGGACGAATATTCTTATTAGCGGCGAAAGCGGAACTGGCAAGGAGCTTGTAGCAAGGGCAATACATTATGAAAGCGAGCGAAAGGAAAAACCCTTTGTGCCTATTAATTGTGGGGCGATACCGGAAAATCTCCTTGAGAGCGAGCTGTTTGGCCATCAAAAAGGCGCATTCACAGGCGCGGTGGCGAATAAAAGCGGTCTGTTTGAGGTGGCAAATGATGGCACCATATTTCTTGATGAGATAACAGAGCTTCCGAAAGAACTTCAGGTAAAACTGTTAAGGGTCATTCAGGAAAGAAATTTCAGGAGGGTTGGCGGGATTGAAGATATATTGGTAGATGTAAGAATAATTGCGGCGTCAAACAAGGAAATTGACAAGGAGGTTAAAGAGGGGAGATTCAGAGAAGACCTTTTCTACAGATTGAATGTAATCCCAATCCAGATGCCGCCTTTAAGAGAAAGGCAAGAAGATATCCGGTTTCTCGCAGAACACTTTTTTGAAAAACACAAGCAAGAGCTTGGCAAGGACATAAAGGGCATATCGCATGAGGCTATGGATTATCTTGAGTCTTACTCATACCCGGGCAATATAAGAGAGCTTGAGAATATAATAGAGCGGGCTGTTGCGCTGGAAAATACGAGCATTATCCTGCCTGAAAGCCTGCCTGAATATATTAGAACTCAGAAGGTAGGGTGGGCTTTGCCCACCGTCGGGGGTCAGGAGATACAACGTCCTGAGATTGAAATGCCTGAGGGCGGAATCAATCTTGAAAAACATATAGAAGATTACGAAAAGGCCATTATCCTTGATGCGCTCAAAAAATCAGGCGGTGTAAAGAAAAAGGCGGCAGAACTGCTGGGTATGAGTTTCAGGTCTATGAGGTATAAGATAGACAAATACGGAATTGAGTAGACAGAAAAATCATCCTTATAATATTCTTGCAAAGAAGATATTATATCTTCTATAAAGGAGGATAAATAATATGAAGGCTAAGCTATCAACTGCCATTGAAAAACCTCTAATCAATTTTCTCGACTCTTTGCCCGGTGAAAGCCGTTCAGAAAAACTGGAACGTCTTTTAAAAAAAGTCAAACGAATAAAGGAAGAAAAGAAACTTCGCAGCCTGCTATCCGGCTGCAAAGAGGGGGATGATGAAAAGGCAGAGCGGGAATCATGGGAATCCACTGTAGAGGAGGCTATGTGGAGCAAATAAGACGGGGAGAAGTGTGGATAGTAGAATTATTGTCCCATCCAAAACCCAGGCCAGCCATTGTTGCAAGCATTGACCCAATTAATGATCTCTGCCCGGATGTCATTCTTACTTATCCCTGTTACGACGAAGCCAGTCCCTTTAAGAATTCCTTTGTTAGAAGACGAATCAGCTACAGGACTGAAACAAAAAAGTTATGCAAAATGCGAATCCATTGGCCCGATTCATAAATCCAGATTAAAAAAGAAAATCGGGGAGATTCCAGGAAATGAATGGTCTATGATTGAAAATGGGATTAAGCGGGTGCTTGGTTTGGAGTAAGAAAATAATAAAGGAGATTTATTTATGAATTTTATTTAAGAAAATAAATCTGTCCGCTTTATTCCTCAAAGAAAATAAATCTGCCTTTTAATGGGTGTCCCCTTTATTCCCCTTTATTCCTTATTGACTGTGTCAAATAATTCTACTTCTTATCTTTTTGGGAGTAATAACGACAAATTTGCCATACAGGGAAATGCCATGCTCATTGAGAATTTTTATTAAAGAGTCTGAAATATTCTTTAGTTCCGAAGGCTTATATCGCAAGAAGATTACACTTACATTTTTTTCTTTATGTGCAAAAATCCACTCTCCAAAATCACTATCCTCTGTTAATAGCAGGGCATGATGCCGTCTTGCCAGTTCTAAAACCTCTTTATCCTGAATCCCCTGATAATCCTTCAATACTGAGATAACCTCAAAGCCCTTATTTATTAAGTTTCTGACAATTCTGAAGTCAACGTTTTCGTCAGCAAGGATTTTAAGAGGCAATCAATTCCTCCTGAGAAATAACATCAGCAGAGTAAGAAAGGGCTGCAAAAATATCTTCCTTTGTCAAATGAGGATAAGCTTCAAGCAGCTCTTCTACCGTCATCCCCTCTGATAGTTTTTTCAGGATAAGCTCTATCGTTACCCTTGTGCCTTTAATTACAGGTTTGCCAAGCATTATATCAGGGTCTACTGCTATTCTATCTTTATATTGTTGGGGCTCCATCTTATTACCTCCCTGTGTTATTAGTTTTCCTTCTTCCCTTTTGCTATTTGTAGCATAAAAGACACATATCATAAAGCATCTGGTATCGTCAATAGAAAAGTCCGCCCGTAAAATAGCGATTAAAAACCTCGCTATTTTACAAACCGGCGATTTGGCTGCCATACTTCGTTGTCGGCGCATTTTTGCTCTTCACCGTATTGGTGACATACGGCTCATCGCAAAAATGGCCTCCGCCTCGTCTGACAGCCAACTTGCCGGTTTCCCCAAAAATCAAACGCTATTTTTGGGTCCGCTATGTCTATTTTGTCCATAGAAGTAAAATAAATCTATCCCATTTCCCCCTCCTTTTTGTTGGGTCTGCTGCGCTTGACCCAACTTACCCGTTAATTATTAAAATGTAGGATGGGTGAAGCAAAGCGCACCCAACGAGCTACTGACATTTTTTGTCCATTTTATGACTATTTTTGTCAAAGCGTGCCTTCCAAAAAAACCCTTCAAATTCTAACCCATTGTTTTTAATAATAAAAATATAGTTGGCATAGGGTTTGCTTATTCTTAGTTTAGGTTGATTGATAAATCTGGACAATACTTCAATAAGGAGGTGAAATCCATAAATTAGACAACCAGTTCATCAATCACGAAATCAAAGAAAACTAAGCAAATAAGGAGGTTAAAAAGATGTTTACACAAATCAAAATGAAAAGGGATGAAAGAGGTTTTACCCTGATAGAGCTCTTAATCGTTGTGGCTATCATAGCGATTCTGGCCGCAATAGCGATACCACAGTTTTCAGCTTACAGGCAGAGGGGTGTAAGGGCAAGCATGGTATCTGATGGAAAGAATACAGCAACGCAATTAGAGGCCTACTTTGTGGATTTTAATGCGTATGTAGTTCCTGTCGCTAACCCTTTTACTGCCACAGGAACCACTTTAGGGACGGCAAGCGGACCAGGAGTTAGGGCTAGTGGAGCAAATAGCGTGACGGTTACATTGGTTGGCACAACTGGCTACAGTATTGAAACTGATAACACTGCTGCTGATGGTAGTGGTTATACAAGTCCGGTCACACTGACAAACACAGGGACTTGCACTTGGGCCAGCGGTCAGACATGTTAGTTAATAAGCTAAGTTAGATTTTAGTAAGTGAAAAAGGCGTCTTTAAGAAAAGACGCCTTTTTGCTTTCAAAAATGTTAAAGACTACATCTGACATGACATACAGATCTTTAATTAGTTCCATTTTTTGCCTTACTTTTATCTTCGTCATTTTGTTTTATGCCACCCTTTCCTATCAGAGGAATGGATTGTGGAAGGATGCTATTCTGTTATGGCAGAATACAGTTAGAAAATCTCCCTTTAAGGCCAGACCGCATAATAATTTGGGTAAAGTCTACAAGGAGATGGATCTGTTGAATGATGCAATGACAGAGTATAAAACTGCCCTTTCTATAGATCCCACCTATTACATTGCCCACAACAACCTTGGGGTTATTTACAAGGAGAAGGGGTTGTTTGAACAGGCGATAACAGCGTATAAGATTGCTCTCTCCATAAAGCCGGATTCTTACGATGTGCATAATAATCTTGGGGTTATTTATAAAGAAAAAGGTATGCTGGATGAAGCGGAAAGGATATACCGGCAGTTGATTAAACTATATCCTTCCAATTATGTCGCATTTCTAAACTTAGGGGAGCTTTATGTGGGAAAGGGGTTGTTGGGCGAGGCTGTCAAAAACCTGAAAATGGCGCTAAACCTGAACCCCAAAAACTCTGTAGCGCATTACAACCTCGGGCAAGCATATTTCAGGATGGAAAGACTTGAAGAGGCTGAAAAGGCATTTACAACAGCATTGAAGTTAGACCCCCGCTATGGATTTGCTCACACCGGAATGGGACAAATCTATATGCAGAAAGGGTTTGCTGATGAGGCCATATCAGAGTTTAGAAAGGCTGTAGAATTAGGCGGGGCAGATTCTGCAACGCATTATAATTTAGCAGTGATATACACAAAAAAAGAGTTTTGGGACGAGGCGGTGAGGGAGTATAGAGCGGTATTACAGAAAGACCCTGAGGATTGTGAAGCTCTCTATGGCGAGGCCAACGGATTAGACAAGACGGGCAAGAAGGATGAGGCAATAAAACATTACCAAGGGTTTCTGGAAACATGTGGCAAAAACACCCAATACAGTGCAATCGTCAATGTCGTTACAGCAAGGATTGAAGAAATAAAGAAACACTGACTTGGTGATTTTGACAGGGAGAACATGCTGCTTATATATAAAATTGGTTTTATCGTAGGAGGTTTAAGCCTCCTGATTTTTTGTCTGGGACAACTATTCCCTATAAGCTCTGTTTATCTTACAATCATACTAATATTGTTGTTTGCAAGCCTTGCTTTTTTATTCCTGCCTGTGTTCAGAAGAGATAGGCTTGAACTATTCCGTGTAAATAAATGGCATTTTGTTTTCTTCTGTATTTTTATCGTAATTACGCTCCCTCTCGTTCTTCTCCCGCCTACAGCCCGAGATGAACTCATCGTGCATCTTGCAGTGCCAAAACTTTACCTTCAAAAGGGCAGTATCTTTGAAATCCCGTTTATGGGTTTTTCGTATGTGCCGATGAACATAGACCTCCTCTATCTTATTCCAATGGTCTTTGGCAATGATGTGCTGCCTAAGCTGATACACTTTTGCTTTGCTATCCTGACAGCCTTGATTATATATACATATCTTTCAAAAAAGATCGAAAGGGATTTTGCTGTGTTTGGTTTTTTCATTTTTCTAACAACACCTATAGTTATTCAACTCTCAACTACAGCATATATTGACCTTGGCCTTACCTTTTACTCAACGCTTGCATTGATAGGGATGCTCAAATGGAGGGAAGCGGATTTTAAGATCAAATGGTTAATCTATTCTGCTATATCAACAGGTTTTGCCCTTGGCTCTAAGTATAGCGCCTTAATTTTATTGCTATTCTTTACCCTCACAGCTATTTACTTTTACAGTCAGGCTACAAGAAATCAATTGAAGGCAATACAAACGGGATTTCTTTATTTTTGCGTAGCAATACTGGTGTTTTCTCCATGGTTGATCAGAAACTATCTATGGACAGGCAACCCCATCTATCCGCTTGCTAATGGCTTATTTACCAGTGGACAAGGCATGCATTTATCTTCTTTACCGCCATTGCAGATGAGAAATCTCTTATATGGAGAGAGTCTTTGGTATATCTTGCTTATGCCTTTGCGAATATTCTGGGAAGGAAAAGATGGTTCACACCAGTATTTTGACGGTGTTCTGAACCCATTTTTTCTTCTGTTTATTCCTTTTGCCTTTATAGGTATAAAGGATAGAAATATAAAGTACTTTGCCCTCTTTGCCTTTTTCTTTTTCTTTATAGCCTTTTTTACTGTGGATATAGTAATAAGATACCTGCTGCCCATACTGCCAGTGTTTATTATATTTGTTGCTTATGGCATTAAGAAATCCTTTGAAATACGAAGGCTCAAACCCATTGCCATGATTGCTGTTGCTGGTTTATTCATATTTAATGGCTGGTATGTTGTTAATTTATATGCGAAATATCAGCCTCAAAAGTATCTCATTGGCAAAGAGACAAGAGAACAGTATCTCTCAAGGATGCTACCAGATTATCCGGCTGTGGCGTTTGCCAACTCTATTTTGCCAGACAATGCTAAGGTTATGCTTTTATTTACTGGAGACAGGGGTTATTATTGGGAAAGGGAATATTATTATGGCGATAGGATGGGCAGCGATATTATAGATTTTGTTAAGAAGGCATCGAATGAAAAAGAATTAAGAGACAAATTTAAGGCAATAGGTATTACGCATCTTTTTGTAAGAGACTCTCTTTTTGCAAAATTTTCCAGAGATAATTTTGGTACGGATAAGATGGAAATAATAGATAAATTTTTCAAAACGCAATTAAAGCCAATGTATAGCAAAAATGATTATACCCTTTATGAGATTATCTAACATGTTGCTGAAAAACTCAAAAAGCTGTCTTTGCGAGCGAAGCGAAGCAATCTCGTTTTTTTCCCAAAAGTCAATGTCTATTTTTGGTGTCTATATTATTCTCTGCAAAAACCCAAATTTAATCCGTTTAATAGTCTTGACACACCTCTGATTCCACCTTATTATATCATGACAAAAATTGAAAATGGAAAAGATGAAAATGAGAAATTTTCTTACTTTCTATTTTCTTAATTTCCAAAGTCGGAGGTTTAATGGCACAGGAAAAGATTCCGGTTTATATCGAAGACGAGATGAAAAAGTCTTATCTCGGGTATGCCATGAGCGTTATTGTCGGAAGGGCATTGCCAGATGTGCGTGATGGGCTTAAGCCTGTTCACAGGCGGATCCTTAGAACCTACTTACTTAGAACCTAGGGACAACCCCAGAACCTACCAGAACCTACCAGAACCTACCAGAACCTACAGAACCTAACAGAACCTAAACAGAACCTAGGGACAACCCCCGTATTTCTATTGACAAAGCACTTCAATTTCTAATAGAATTCGCCCATGCCAAGGATAGCAAGGGTGGTAGTTCCCAACTACCCACACCATGTGACCCAGCGAGGGACGAATAAAACGAATATCTTCATTGATGATGATGACCGCGGATATTTTCTGCAATGCCTAAAAGAGTCAGCCGTAAAGACAAAAACCAAGATATGGGTATATTGCTTGATGGATAATCACTTTCATCTGCTTTTAGTGCCTGAAAAGGAGCAAGGGCTTGGTAAATGTCTTCATGGTGTCACTTTTAAATATGCCCAATACTTTAATCAGAAATACGGAAGAAGCGGCAGGCTGTGGCAGAATCGGTACTTTTCATGCATAGTAGACAAAAATGAATACCTGTGGGTTGCTGCCAGATACATAGAAAGAAACCCGGTAAGAGCAAAAATAGTGAAGAGTGCAGAAGATTGGAAATGGTCGAGCGCCATGTTCCATATAAATGGCGGAGGAAGAGAATTCCCTGGTATACATGACTGGTTAGATGAATCGGAAAGAATAGAATACCGAAGATTCATTAAGGGTGAAGAAGGGGAGATAGAAAGGATAAGAAAGACTACATCTACTGGCAGGCCGTTAGGAGGTATGAAATTTGTGGAAGGGTTGGAAGGTCTGATAGGGAAGGTATTGAAACTCCAAAAGAGTGGAAGGCCAAGAAAGGTAAATAAAAACATGAAATAATATAAATATAGGGGTTGTCCCCCGCTTCCCCGCTTCGTTATGATGGCAAGTTAGGAGAGTTGATTGCAGTAAAAGAGATAGAAACCGGTAAGTTTATGGTTGTTGTGTATAAAGAAATTAGTAGAGAAGATGGTTTTGTCATTACTGCCTTCCTGACAAAAAGGATTAAACAGATAGAAAGGAGGACCAAATTATGGCCGCTATAAATATTAAAGAAGTCTTAAGCCTTACTCCGCAGCTGCTTCATATACCCTTTAAACGGATTTGGAGTAGTTACGATGAGAAGGCAGATGTTTTATACCTGAATTTTAAAAAGCCAAGCCATGCTGATGATAGTGAACTTACTGATGATGATATTATCATCAGATATGAAAAAGGTGAGATTGTAGGTATTACTGTCCTTCATGCGAGTAAAAGGGGAAATGGCAATCTGGTTCAGAGTTAAAGGGATGGTATCATATAATATGGGGGTTGTCCCCCGTCCCCCCCGGGATGGTATCATATAATATGGGGGTTGTCCCCCGTCCCCCGCTTCCCCCCTCGCATATCCTTACCGATATAGAACGTTTCTGCGACAGGGTTGGGATTATTGTCGGCGGTAAATTGAGATCGGTTGATAGGCTTGATAATCTATTGTTGGGGACAGCTACATTGGAGAATATATTTTTAAATGAAGTAGAAAAGGCAGGCGGAGGAATAGAGATATGACCGCTATCTGGCCTATTGCAGTCATAACCTTTAAAGAAGGCATAAGAAACAGGGCAATCTATGGCATCTCCATATTTGCGCTCCTATTATTGGGCGCCAATCTCCTTATCTCCAGCATGATTATGCAGGAAGTGGGAAAGGTGGCTGTGGACATGGCCCTATCCACTGTGTCGTTTGCCGGGCTGCTTCTTGTTCTGTTCATAGGCATTAATCTTATGGCAAAGGATCTGGATAAGAAGACAATCTATATGGTTTTGTCCAGACCTATTTCCAGATTTCAGTATATACTGGGCAAGTTTTTTGGAATGACCCTTCTTATCCTTGTTACCCTCTCTGTTTTAAGCATTTTTGCCGGCCTCTCTATCGTTATGGTTAAGATGAGTTATCCGGGCTATTTCCCAAGGTTTTCATGGTCAATGGTTGCATTGGCCATATCATTTACCACTTTGATGTTAATTCTCCTTTCAGCATTGAGCTTTCTCTTTGCATCCTTTGCATCTACATCGTTCATTACCTTAGTCCTGACCATTATCACCTACATAATTGGCCAATCCATAAGCGATGTTAAGGCGCTGGTGGAGGCTCCGCAGATCGTTGGAATTCAGGTTTCGCCCCTGACCGTAAAAGTAGTGCAAATTGCCTACTACATCTTTCCCAATCTCTCTCTCTTTGACATAAAAACACAAGCAGCGCATGGTCTTGCTGTTTCACCCTCCTATATCTTCTGGGTAGTTTCTTACGGTTTCATTTATACCTGTATTGCAATTATTCTTGCCGCTATTATTTTCAGACGCAGGGAGTTTCCGTAATGAAACGTTTTCTTGCCGTTAGTTTGCTCTGCATCCTTCTTGCCCTTCATCTTTTTACCCTCGGAAGGGCTGCACATCAAAGAAAAACCCTTCCCAGAAATGTGGATTACAGCTATGTCCTGCCATCGCCGATATTAAAGATAACTGCACTTGAGTTTGACGGCCTTGCCTCTGACTTTCTTTTTTTACAGGCCCTGGTTTTTGAGGGAAGCACATTTGAGCGAAAAGAAAGACCAAGGGTGAAGGAATGGGAATACAGATGGATGTATAATACCTTGAGCGCGTCAACGGATTTAGACCCCTATTTCTTTGACCCTTATTACTTTGGAAATGCAAACCTAACATGGGAAGGAAATCTGATAAGAGAAACTAACACCATGCTGGATAAAGGCAGCCGTTACAGGGATTGGGACTGGATGCTGCCGTTTTATATCGGGTTCAATAATTTTTATTTTCTGCAGGATAATGAAAAGGCATCTGAATATCTTATGGAGGCATCCAAACGGCCAAACTCGCCGAGCTTGCTGCCAACGCTTGCAGCGCGCTTGGCATATAAGGGGAAAAAAACGGAAAACGCAGTAATATTCCTGCAGGAGATTATTAAAAAAACAGATGATGAGTCAACAAAGAAAACTTACGAAAAGCGGCTGAATGCCCTAAAAGGTATTCTATTTTTAGAGAGGGCAGTAGTTGCTTATCAGGATAGATTTAAAAAGCCACCGGAGAAATTGGATGAGCTGATGACAAAAGATGTAATAAGAGAAATCCCACAAGACCCTTATGGCGGCGAGTTTTATATTGATAAAGACGGCTCAATAAAGACTACGAGCAATCTGAGATAACTCTCTTTTTTCCATCTTATAACATGCCTTAATAATCTTGACAGTCATATAATTCCACCTTATTATATCAAGGATAAAATACAGGCTATAGGCTATGGGCAATGGGCTATAGGGGAAGACTAAAGGCATAGAATTTTCCTATAGCCTATCACCTATTGCCCCATGCCTGTCTTTTTGGAGGTTTAATGGCACAGGAAAAGATTCCAGTCTATATCGAAGACGAGATGAAAAAGTCTTATCTCGGGTATGCCATGAGCGTTATAGTCGGAAGGGCATTGCCAGATGTGCGTGATGGGCTTAAGCCTGTTCACAGGCGGATACTTTATGCAATGCACGAGATGGGTGTTGAGTGGAATAAGCCCTATAAAAAATCTGCCCGTGTTGTCGGCGATGTGATTGGAAAATATCACCCACATGGCGATATGGCGGTTTATGACGCTATAACGAGGATGGTTCAGGATTTTTCACTCAGATACCCCTTGATAGATGGGCAGGGTAACTTTGGCTCAATTGACGGCGATGCGCCTGCAGCCATGCGTTACACAGAGGTGAGGATGGCGAAGATAGCCAGTGCCCTCCTCTCTGATTTAGAAAAAGAGACTGTTGACTGGGGACATAACTACGACGATTCGCTGAAAGAGCCGCTTGTCATGCCTGCCGCATTTCCTAATTTATTGGTTAATGGCTCGTCAGGTATTGCCGTTGGCATGGCAACAAATATGCCTCCGCATAACCTCTCTGAGGTAATAGACGGAGTAATCCATCTCATAAATAAGCCAGATGCATCCATCAATGAATTGATGAAACTCATTCCTGGCCCTGATTTCCCGACTGCCGGTTTCATACACGGAAGGACAGGTATTAAAGAGGCATATTCAACAGGCAGGGGCATTATTCAGATGCGTGCCAGGGCAAGCATAGAAAAAAATCCACGGACAAACAGGCAGGCAATTGTTATAAACGAGATTCCGTATCAGGTAAATAAGGCAAAGCTCATTGAAAAAATCGCAGAGCTGGTGCGGGACAAAAAGGTTGAAGGCATCTCAGACATACGGGATGAGTCTGATAGGGAGGGGATGCGTATCGTTGTTGAACTCAAGAGAGACGAAGTTGCAGAGGTAATACTCAATAACCTTTTTCTCCATACGCAGATGCAGAGCACATTCGGCATCATTAATCTTGCTATTGTTGACGGTCAGCCGAGGGTCTTAAATCTTAAGGAACTTCTTCAGCAATTTGTGAGGTTCAGAAAAGAGGTTGTAACGCGGCGCATAATATTTGAACTTAAAAAGGCAAAGGAAAGGGCGCATATATTAGAGGGTCTGAAGATTGCCTTAGATAATCTTGACGCTGTCATAACCTTGATAAGAAAGAGCAAGGGGCCGCAAGAGGCCAAAGAAGGCCTGATGAATAAATTTAAACTCTCTGAAATCCAGGCTCAGGCCATCCTTGATATGAGACTGCAGAGACTCACTGCCCTTGAGCGGGAAAAGATTGTTGAAGAGTATAAAGAGGTCTTAAAGCTCATTAAAAGACTTGAGGATATTCTTGCCAGCGAAAAACTCCTCACCGAGGTTATTGTTGATGAGCTCAAGGAGATTAAAAAACAGTTTGGCGATGAGAGGCGAACTGAAATTATTGAAAAGACAGGCGAGATAAAGATGGAGGATATTATTGCTGAAGAGGATATGGTAGTAACCATAACCCACGGCGGTTATATCAAGAGAAATCCAACAAGCCTGTTCAGGATTCAAAGGCGCGGAGGCAAAGGCAAGATTGGCATGACAACAAAGGAAGAGGATTTTGTAGAGAATATGTTTGTTGCCTCTACCCACAGCTATATTCTCTTCTTTACGAACAAGGGGAAGGTGTATTCTCTCAAGGTTTATGATATACCGCAGGCAGGCACTGCCGCAAAAGGCAAGGCAATTGTCAATGTTCTTAATTTGGCTCAGAGCGAGAAGATAACTGCATTTTTGCCGGTAAAAGAATTTACAGAAGGTAAATTCATTGTCATGGCTACCAAATATGGCGTTATCAAGAAGGTAGATTTGACGACATTTACCAATATCCGCTCCGGAGGTATTATTGCCATTGGCCTTGATGAAGGCGATGAGCTTATTTCGACCATGCTGACCGACGGCTCAAAAGAGATATTTATTGGAACGAGAGAGGGTCAGGCAATCAGATTTAATGAAGAACAGGTAAGGGATATGGGAAGGATAGCGCGAGGCGTGAGGGCGATTAATCTTGGCAAAGGTGATGTGGTTGTTGCGATGGAGGCATTAGAGGAAGGGAGAACAATCCTGACAGTTACAGAAAGGGGCTACGGCAAAAGAACAGAATTGGAGGAATATAGGAGCCAGCTCAGGGGCGGGAGCGGGATAATCAATATCAAGGTAACAGATAAGAATGGCCCTGTGGTTGGCATTGCCCAGGTAAACAACGAAGATGAACTTATGATTACTACCAATATCGGCAAGATTATAAGGATAGCAATGAAGGATGTGTCTGTAATCGGCAGAAATACCCAGGGTGTGAGATTGATAGATGTTGAGAAAAGTGAGAGGGTGACCGGTATTGCGCCAATTGCAGAAAAAGAGGAAGAGGAATGAAAAAGCCAGTGGTCAGTGGTCGGTGGTCGGTGGTCAGTGGTCAGAAGATAGGAAAAGAGGTTAAGAGGATAAGAAGCTGGGAAGATAAGAAAGCAAGAATTCTTAACTTCTCAATTTCTCAACCTCTCATCTTCTGCCTTTTACTGTTCACTGTTTTTTTCGGCTGCTCCCAGGACCCTGCTCTTCCTCTGTATGAAAAGGCAGAAGAATATTTCAGCAAGATGGACTATCTAAATGCAGTTGAAGGATATAGCAGTGTTGTAAGCAAGTATCCAGAAAGCTCATATGCGCCTACCAGTCAGTATAAGATTGGTTTTATAAATAGCCATTATTTAAAAAATGTGTCAAGGGCAATGAATGCCTATGCTACCTTAATCTTACTATATCCCAAGAGTAAAGAGGTAATTCTGGCACGACAGGATTTGGCAGATATATATATAAACAGCGGAGATTATCGAAGGGCAATAGGAGAGTATCAGTGGCTTATGGAGAACGCTGGTATAGCGCAGCGCGATGATTATCACTATCAGATAGCAGCGGCCTATCTAAAACTTACTGACCTTAGACAGGCCAGGATAGAATTTCAGGAGATTGTAAAAAATTCTCCAAATTCTCAACTTGGGCCGCAGGTTTATTATCAGATAGCAAACACCTATTACCTTGAAGGCAACTGTCAGGATGCTATAAAGGCATATGAAAATGTGGCTTTGTTTTATCCGTCAAGTCCATTTGCCAGCGAGGCAAAACTTGGCAAGGCCATGTGCATCGAAGAAATGGGCAACCTAACAGAGGCGGTTGAACTTTATAGAGAGTTAGAAAAGAGCTATCCTAATCCTGATATTATCAGGGTGAGAATAGAAGGGATAGAGTCAAGGGAGAATAAGACATTTCCTATAGCGCTAAAGGAGAACTGAACATACGATTCCGCAGATTACAAAAGCAGATTACACAGATTCCGACAAACCAAATTCGGTTTTTAATCGGTGAAATCGCTTTTAAAAAGTCTGTGTAATCAGTTAGAGGAGAACTGAGTGGAAAAGATTTCTGTTCTCGGCGCTGGAAGCTGGGGAACAACGCTTGCAAATATCCTATCTGAGAAAGGTTTTGATATAAGCCTGTGGGTAAGGGAAGAAGACCTCTGCCAGACCATGCTAAAGACACGGGAGAATGTCTATTTTCTTCCTGGCATTAAGCTTGCCCAAAATATAATTCCTACAAATTCTATTGAAGAGGCTGTAAAGGATAGGTCTCTTATCATATGTGCAGCGCCTTCCCATGGCGCAAGAGAGATATTCAAAAAGGCAGCAGAATTCGTATCCAGAGATTCAATTGTTGTTAGTGTGTCAAAGGGGCTTGAGCTCGCAACCCATTTAACAGTATCCCAGGTATTGAAAGAAGTTCTTCCAAAATCCACGCATAAAAATATTACTGTGCTTTCTGGCCCATCCTTTGCTAAGGAGGTAAGTCTGAAGCTGCCGACAGCAGTCTCTGTCGCATCCACTAAAAAGGCTACTGCAGAAAAGGTGCAGAAGACTTTTAATACAGGCTATTTCAGGGTTTATACAAATACTGATATAATTGGAGTTGAACTCGGAGGCGCATTAAAGAATGTCATTGCGATAGCGGCAGGTATATCAGATGGCCTTGGCTTAGGTATGAATGCAAGGGCAGCTTTGATAACCAGAGGCCTTGCTGAGATGGCAAGGTTAGGTGTAAGTATGGGCGCAAAGTTAGCGACCTTTTCGGGTCTGTCAGGTCTTGGGGACCTGATTTTAACATGCACAGGTGAGTTGAGCAGAAACAGGTCTGTGGGCATTATGATAGGAAAAGGCCAAAAACTCTCTGATATTCTCTCGCAAATGAAGATGGTAGCAGAGGGTGTAAATACAGCAAAGGCAGCCTATGAGCTTTCTCTACGACATGGGGTAGAAATGCCAATTACAGAACAGATTTACCATGTTTTATATAAACATAAACTTCCAAAGAGCGCTGTAACAGAGTTAATGACCAGGAGATTAAAGGAAGAGTGACTCTTTACAAGAATTTCAAATTTCTAATTTCTAATTTCAAATTTCAAATCTTACTGCTTACTGCATACTGCGTACTGCTTACTACCGCAGGTTATGCGGAGCCACAATCCCTCACCATTGCTGCCCCTGCTCAGCAGGGCATAACTACGCTCAGCGTGGCTGCTGCCTCTGACCTTTCTTTTGCCTTAAAGGAAATTTCGCAACAATTTGAAAAAGAGAGTAATATAAAGGTTATAATATCATTTGGCTCAACAGGGGTGCTCTCACAGCAAATAGAGAATGGCGCGCCTTTTGATATATTTTTTGCAGCTAATGAAAAATATATAAATACCCTGGAGGAAAAGGGGTTGATTATTCCAAATACCAAACAACTCTATGCTCAGGGTAGACTTGTATTGGCTGTGCATGAGGGATTTAAGTCGAATATCAAGAACCTAAAAGACCTCCTTCAGCCGTCTGTAAAAAGGGTTGCAATTGCCAACCCTGATCATGCACCTTACGGCATTGCAGCAAAAGAGGCTTTGCGAAAACTTGGATTGTGGGATAAACTGAAACCCAAACTTGTTTACGCTGAGAATATCCGTCAGGCTATTCAATTTATCCAAACAGGAGATGCACATGCCGGAATTGTAGCGCTCTCAGTGATTAATGTGCCTGAGGTAAAATACACAATAATAGACAATACTCTTCATCAGCCTATAAATCAGATAGTAGCTATCATGAGGACTACCAAGGCTGAAAAAGAGGCAAGAAAATTTATAGATTATGTGATTAAAGATGGAAAAGGTATTATGCAGAGATATGGTTTTGTTATGCCTTAAGTTTGATATTTGAATTATACAGCGCGTCAGAACTTCGCCTACCTACCTGCCTGTGCTTCGGAATAAACTCAATAGTCATTTTAATTTATTCCTTCAAGATATTTTATAAGCTTGTCCCGCTGTTCCTTTTCTACAAGAGATTGAATGTGTCCTTCTGTTTCTGTTATCCATATATCTTTTGGGCTTGATGCCTCTCGATAAAGGATGTCTCCATGGTGAAAAGGCACGATGCTGTCCTGTTTACCATGTAAAATTAAAATAGGGATTGGCGAGACCTGCTTTATCCACTTCACAGGGCTATAATAATCATTAAAGAGGAGTGATAATGGGTATTGGAATGGCCATGTTAAAATAAATAGGCCGAGTTTTTCACGGGCGATGCCCCTGTAACTTGAAAAAGCACTGTCAATAATAACAGCCTTTATATATTTTTTATATGGCGAAGTAGCTACGGTATAGACAGCAATGGCTCCACCGAGGCTCTGACCCATGATAAAGATTCTTTCTTTGTTAATATTGGGCAGTTTTATAATGGTTTCCAAAGCAGCCTGAGCATCTGTATGAACGCCATCCAGAGTAGTTTTTCCATCAGACCTTCCATATCCCCTGTAGTCAAAGGTAAGGACATCATAACCCTCAAGGGTTAGCCATAATACGCTGTTTACATGCGTGCTGATATTTTCAGCATTTCCATGCAGTTGAATAACAGTGCCTTTGCTTTTATCCTTTGCCCTGATATACCAGCCGTGCAGTTTTAAGCCGTCAGATGTTGAAAAATATACATCCTCATACGAGACGAGCTTTAAATAAGGGTTTTCAAATAATTCCTTTTGCGGGTAAAAGAATAAAGATGAACAGCCGGCGATGCAGAGTAAAGAAATGATAGTGAGTGATATGCGCTTCATGACAATTGTTGAGTTTTTAAAAATAATAGTTCCAGTTCAATTTGACTTCTGTTTGTTCATTCTTGAAAATTTCTTCCCAGGAAATGGATAAATTGATGCTGTTATTTTGATTTAGCCTGAAGCTTTGGACAGCAGCAGCCCTATTTTCATGAAACCATTCTCGTATTCCATAGAATAAGCTTTCAGCAGACAGATTAATCTTCCAGTAATCGGTTATCTTTTTTACTGTGCCGATGTGCAGACCTGCGCCTGCTGCGTAACTGTCTTTAAATTCACCGCCGACATTTACATTCACCTGACCCAGGATATACCATAATCCGGCTACCCTGTTCTTATATGTAAGACCAAATCCCGGGTTCACCTGATATATAAGATGCTTCTCATCGTGATATGTTTTACGAGAAAAACCTGTCTTTATTTTCCATGAGAGTGGTTGGAAAAAATTACTCCTTGGAGAAAAGGAGCTAATATCTATCATGTCAAAACTTTCAAGCCGTATTCTCCCATCGTTATAATATCTGAGTGTAGTATCAGCAAATACAATCTGTGACCCTTCTACATAACCCTGATCCGGGTCTGTAAGACTATGGTAGGCGGGTCTTAGCTGTATCTCCTGGAATAGAATATCATCCTGAATTCCCAAACCCAAGCTCAACCTGTTAGAGAGATGCCCGTCCTCAGGGGGTGTTGGTATCTGGGTATTATATGAGCTTTCCTCAGGCGCTCCCAATTTGCTGCGTTCTCTCAAAATAGCTAAAAAGAGCTTAGAATACGCATCTTGAGTAAGCTCTCTGTTGTTATACTTATACTGAACAGTTTCCGTAGCCAGGTCCAGTATTTTTATTTTATCAGTATCATTTGGAGATTTATATTCAAATCCCTCCTGCCCCCCTTTGCTAAAGGGGGGATATTGGAGTCCCCCTTTGGAAAAGGGGGATACAGGGGGATTTTCGTAATCCTCTTTAGACCTCAGGTTCGTGTATGTTTCATCCGAATGGATATTCTCTGGTTCTAATGCTTGATTTGCAATTTTGAGAGCCAGCTTCTGATGGTTTTCCTCCAGTAATGAAGCAATGTGTCTGATTTTTGTCGCCTTAGCTGGCCGAAACTTAATATTTTCAGTCACGCCACTGTCCTTGACAATCCTTATAGTATCTACAGGTATAACCCATGGCTTAATATTATCTGTTAACTGCAGTGAAGGTCTGGCAGCCTCAAGCAAAAATAGCAGATTGTAAGAACAGTTTTCATCAAAGAAGTAATAATAGGAATATATATCCTTAAGCTCCCAGAGATGCATAAACATTCGTTTAACCTCATCTTCTGAGAAGTTGAGGCTATACTCCCACATATCTCTTTGTTCAATGTCATTATACTCTGCAACCCTCTCATAATATGGAAAGACCTTAAAATATCCTTTATAGTGGCCAAAGAGGCCTTTGAACACATAAAAAAACCCTGGCTCATCTTCTGCAAGCGCAGCATAATTTGCTGCATAAGATAATAGTTTGCTCTGATACAAGCCATCTATTCTTAATAGGGTATGGCCAAACATCGAAGCGGGGTTGTTCATATAAGAGGCCGGGAAGACTAGGACAAGAGACTTGGGGTGGATAATATTATTTATCATGTTATTATATTCTTTACAATTTACAGCAGCGAATGTTGCTTCATCTATATTCAGCTTATCTCTGAGCCACTCATATCTGGCGACAAAGCGGCATTTTGGATGCTCATCATCCTTTTTATCACTCTGAAAAACCTCCCTTACAGTTGCTTTAAGTTCTGCCTTTGGGTCTGTCTTGCCATAAGGGGACAAGAAAAAGCTGGGGTCATCTATTAAACTCTCGAAGCCGCTTCGTTCAGGTTTGTAGTGCAAGAGGACTCTCCAGTAGTTATCCTCATAAAGTCGTTCCTCTTCAATCTTTTTTAATACATCGCCTATATGAGGAGTTTCTTCAGAGAACAAATAGGATGGGAAAAGGATATGAATGAAAATGTAAAGGGATATGGACCTTTTGAGAAGCCCACATCCCTTTATTGATGAAACTATCAAGAAAATTTTACCCCGTAATTATTGCAATAATATTATCAACTACATCAGCAGCTTCTATATTTTCTGAGGTAAAGATATTAGAAAAGTTAGATTGCAATTTTGCGTATGTTGCCCCTCTGCTTTCGGCAGGTATGCTCATCAATTCAGCCAATGTCTCAAGGGATTCACCCTGGCCCATAGCAATATCTTTGGCCAGATTATCCACATTAGCTACAGCAAATTCCTTTAATCTCTCATTTTCAACAACCTTGGTTGGAGCCTTGCACTCAGATGTGCCTGTTGTAATACCAAAGGTTCCATTACCGGAGATTCCATTTAAAAAGGTCATTACAAGCTGGCCAATCAGTGTCTCGCTAAATTTTGAGTCCTTCATTGCCAATGCCCCTAAGCCGCACCCTGTGTTTTTTTGGGCTTCACCAGCTGCAAATACTTGAGTTACAAACATCATACTCACAACAACAATTCCAACTATTACCTTTTTCATACATACCTCCTTTTTGGATTGTTTTTAACCCCGCCAAACGAGGTTAAGGCTAAAATGTTGAGATGGGTCTATTACCTGTAGCCTAAGATATTTTGGCCATATCACCTCCTCTATTATAATCTTTGTGTTTATTTAGCATATTAAGTATATATTTGCAAATAATTTTTTGAAAATATTTTTATAAACCCAAACTGCATTTATCCTGTCCTATCGATCTTTTTTTTGGGGAATCCCCAGCCTTTTCTCTCCCCCTTTTGGGGGTAGAGGATAAAGGCGTGGGGTTCTGCTCCTTGCAAAGTTCTTTTTGGTTATGCTACAGTTTAAAAATAGCTGCCAATCTTTGTATTTCGGAATGACGAATCTGCAAGGTTTGCTAAATATTGACGAAAGAGTAAATCCATGGATGTCTTTCCAGTTTATCTGACTTTAAAGGTTTCTGTTGTTGCCACATTTTTTTCTGTGGCTATTGGGCTTGCTCTGGCATGGCTTATGGCGAGGAAGGATTTTTGGGGGAAGGGGGTTCTGGATGCTATTATTATGCAGCCCCTTGTTATACCTCCGACTGTTTTAGGATATTATCTCCTTGTGCTTTTGGGAAGGTCAGGCACTGTGGGAAGATTTCTGGAAGATGTTTTAGGTGTAACTCTGGTTTTTACATGGAAGGGCGCAGTTGTGGCAGCATTCGTTGCATCTCTGCCTTTATTTGTAAGGCCGGCAAGGGCTGCGATTGAAGGTGTTGATAAAAATATGGAAAATGCGGCACGGCTACTTGGTAAGACCGAATGGGAGGTTTTAAAGACAATAACTGTTCCATTGGCATGGAGAGGCATTATTGCAGGCGCTGTTATGGCATTTGCAAGGGCAACGGGCGAATTCGGCGCAACGCTCATGGTTGCAGGAAATATCCCTGGCATGACGCAAACTCTGTCTATTGCTATCTATGATGCGGTTCAGATGGGAAATACTAAGATGGCAAACATGCTCGTTGGGATAATAACCATCTTTTCATTTTTAGTCCTTTATTTTGTGAACAGATTTACCAAAGGCAGGTATTAGTTTAATTGCAAAATGAAGATTGTAAATTGCAAAATAGAGACAACTTTTTTTTCACTTTTCAGTTTACAATTTGCAATTTAAATTGGAGCGAAGCGACGTGTCTCTTTCATTCCAAGTAAAAAAACATTTAAGGCGCTTTTCAATAGACGTAGGCTTTTCTACTGAAGAAGAGTTGACGGTATTGTTTGGCCCATCAGGGGCTGGCAAAAGTCTTTTATTGAATGTGCTCTCTGGCATCGCAAGGCCTGATAGTGGTTTTGTTAAAATTAATGATATAGAGGTCTTTAACTCCACAACAGGAATAAATATCCCTATAAGAGAGAGAAGGATAGGTTATCTTTTTCAGGATTACGCACTTTTTCCCCATATGACTGTATTTGAGAATATTGCCTACGGGATAAACCATCTATCAAAAAATAGGATGAAGGCAAAGGTTGAAGAACTTATAGCGCTCATGAGGCTTATTGGGTTTGAAGATAGATTACCGAAAGAGCTTTCAGGCGGGCAAAAACAGAGGACAGCGCTTGCAAGGACACTTGCAACAGAACCAAGGATACTCTTCCTGGATGAGCCTTTTTCTGCGCTCGACTATCAGGTCAGGGAAAAACTTCGGGCAGACCTCTCACTAATACATCAAAGGTATCCAATGACCACTATATTCGTCACCCATGATCTGGAGGAGG
This sequence comes from Deltaproteobacteria bacterium GWF2_42_12, assembly GCA_001797665.1. Lineage (GTDB taxonomy): Bacteria > Desulfobacterota > GWC2-55-46 > UBA9637 > UBA9637 > UBA9637. The sequence goes on from MGQA01000046.1 coordinate 34,212, forward strand.
CATTTGTCATGGGTGAGAAGATAGCGATAATAAACAATGGAAGGCTTGAGCAGTTTGGCACAAAGGACGAGGTATTTTACAAGCCAAAGACAAGGAATGTCGCAAAATTTTTAGGTTCGAGGAATATCTTTACCGGAAGGGTCGCTTCTTTGAATGGCACAATCGCCATTATAAATAATCCTGATGTTGGAGAGATTAAGGCCTTAATAGATATAAAAGGACCACAGCTCTTGGTAGGTGAAGATGTAACATTTGGAATAAGACCTGAAGAGATTATGGTAATAAGACCTGACAGGCCGATTGATAAAAAGATTCAGGATAATATTTTAGATGGCGAGGTTGTTACAACTATTGGAAAAGGGGCAAGCCATACGGTATATTTTAAGATAAAGGGCACAGATACAAATCTTAAGATAGAGATCCCTAATTTTGCGTATAGAAAGCTCAATCTGAGTAAAGGTAAGCAGATATCCGTATCTTTAAAAAGAGAGAGTATCTGGATGATACCGGAAAAACAAGTTAAGGTTTAGGTCAAGGTTGAGAATCATCAATACCGATGCCTTGATTACTCAATAGGGGGGTTTCTTAGCCTTAACCTCAACCTTATCTTTTCATATGGTAGACACCCACATTGACATAGAGCTTAAAGGCAGATTTAAGTTAGCTATTTTGCTTACAGCCGTTACCTTTTTTGCTGAACTTATAGGCGGCTATGTATTTAACAGCCTTGCGCTTCTATCTGACTCAGCCCATGTGTTTATGGATGTCTTTGCCCTTTCGTTAAGCTGGCTTGCCCTTTATATATGCGCCATGCCGCCCACAGAGACAAGGACATACGGTTGGCACAGGAGCGAAGTGTTTGCAGCATTCATAAACGGCGTAACACTTTTATTTGTATCTCTGGTTATATTCTATGAGGCATATCAAAGACTTGTATCTCCGCCGGAGGTCAGAGCCATAGGAACAATGGTTGTGGCGTTTGTCGGTCTTGCAGTCAATATTATCGTTGCGTCATGGCTGAAAGGGCATAAACATGAAGATTTGAATATACGAAGCGCATACCTCCATGTTGTGTGGGATGCAGCGGCATCCGTTGGTGTTATTATAAGCGGCGTAATCATTTATTATACAAACTGGTTTACTGCCGACCCGCTCATAAGCATTGGCATAGGCATTATCATTATCATCGGTGCTGTTAAAATAATTTTGGAATCAGCCCATATCCTTCTTGAAGGCGTGCCAAAAGAGATTGACATTAAGGAGATTGTTGAAGATTTAAAAGCAGTAGACGGCGTGCAAGGCATCCATACCCTGCATATCTGGAGCATCTGTTCAAACATCCATGCCATGAGCGCTCATATTGATATAAAAAAAGAGGCGCAGAGCCGCAGGGGTGAAATCCTTGATTTGATAAACCAAAAACTTGCCAAAGACCACCACATCTTCTATACTACGCTTCAGGCCGAGTGCAATGGCTGCATTACCGGCCAGCTTTTCAGAGCTATTGAACATAAGGAGCATAGGCATTGAGCGAGGATAGATGAATAAAAAGAGATGGTGCAGATGAATGAAATGGTTTAAAGACATCCACGACAGGCAGATTCGATTAACAGATGAAAGACAAGAGCATATCGAAGTTGACCATCCGGAAATGTTTGGGCAGATTAAAAAAATAGAGGATACCCTGTCGAATCCCGATATAATTATTAGGTCAAAAACAGATTCGGATGTTGAGCTGTTTTATCGGCATTACGACATCACACCCGTTACCGAGAAATGTTTATGCGTCGTAGTTAAAGTATTGGTTGGAAATCTGTTCATTATAACTGCATATTTCACAGATACGATAAAGAGAGGTGATGCGCTATGGGAAAAGAAATAAAAGTCTGGTATGACAAGGAAGGGGATTATCTTGAGGTCCTTTTCGAAAAAAAGGCAGGTTACTTCAAGGAGACAGAAAACGATGCGGTAATGGAAAAAGTGGATGAGGAAGGGAACATCATCGGTTTTTCCATCCTGAAGGTGAGTGCATTGAAGGAGAAGCCGCTTTCAATCAGTCTTGAAAGCCACGTCGCCTGACAGATCGTATCTGGTTTCGTACCTTCGAGGAAACAGGGGAGATGCGTCCCCTGCACCATACTACACTTCAGGCAGAATGCAACGGCTGCCCAACAAATCAGCTTTTTAGAGCTATTGAACACAAGGAACATGGGCATTGAGCAAACTATAGCAAACGATTTAAATAAGTTGACATGATTCACCCTCCCCTTAATCCCCTCCCGTCAAGGGAGGGGGAAAATATTAAGTTCCCTCTCCCCTTGCGGGAGAGGGTTCGGGTGAGGGTAACGAATTGTCTTTACTGATATAAATATCGCCAGAGTTTGTATATCCGAAATAATTCGGATATCATTTTAAATCAGGAGTATAGACGAAACAGTTTCGGATATAAACGAGTTAGGCGCCATTTTTAATCTTTTAATCTTGAAAGGATACTAATATGAAGGCAAATGAAACAAGAGTAGAAGATTTTTTATCATCAAACAAGACACAGTTTGTAATTCCTGTTTATCAAAGAAATTACGACTGGCCAGTTGTGCAATGCAAACAACTACTTGACGACATCCTGGAAGTTGGAGCAAGCAAGAAAATGAATGCTCACTTTATTGGTAGTATTGTTTACGTTCACGATGACGTTTATACAGCTTCAAGAATTAAAGAGCTAACAGTAATAGACGGACAACAGAGACTTACGACATTGACCTTGCTTTATTTAGTATTGCATAGACTTGCAAAAGAATTAAAGGATGAAGGTCTTGCAAATGAAATTAGCGAAACATATTTGATTAACAAATTTGCGCCAGAGGAAGAGAAACTAAAACTTAGACCAACAGATAATAATGACAAAGCATTAAAATATCTTTTAAGAAGCGATGAAAATGAGGAATACACTGCCTTTTCAAAGCTAATTGACAATTTCAACTATTTCAAAGGAAGAATTACAGAAGACAACTACCAAATGGTTTTAGCTGGATTATCTAAATTAATGTTTGTTGAAATCTCGCTTGACAGAGAAAAAGATGCCCCCCAAAGAATTTTTGAAAGCCTCAACTCAACAGGACTAGAACTATCACAAGCCGATCTGATTCGCAATTATATTTTGATGGGTCTGTATCGTAGAGATCAAAACAAAATATATCAAAACTATTGGGAAGTAATTGAAAAATTGGCAAAAGATGAAACGCTAAACGTAAGCAGAGTATCGGATTTTATTCGTGATTATTTAACACTTGAAAACAAGAATATTCCGAATAAAGGAAAAGTATATATAGAGTTTAAATCAAAATATCCTACATCAATTCTTGAAAATTTAGAGACTATTTTATCTGGAATTAAATCATTAGTAAAACACTACAACAAACTGATAAATCCAAAGAATGAAACAGACAAGGAAATTAGATTACAACTGGAATATATAAACCGCCTTGAAATAAATGTTTCCTATCCTTTTCTGATGAAAGTATATGAAGATTATTTAAATACAATTATAGATAAATCAACATTTATCTCAATATTAGAATTAGTTCAATCATTCACATGGAGAAGGTTTATACTTGGTTTGCCAACTAACGCATTGAATAAGATATTCATGAGCCTTTATGACAAGGTTGAAAAGGGAAACTATTTATATTCTGTGCAAAAATCTATTTTACAGCGTTCGGGTGTTCAAAGATTCCCAAGGAACGCAGAGACATTAAATGCATTAAAAGAAAAAGATGTATACAATATAAAGCCTAAAAACAGAACGTATTTACTTGAAAGGCTTGAAAATTATGAAAACAGAGAACCCGTTGTAATTGACGGTAACGAGGATATAACAATTGAGCATATTTTCCCACAAAACCCCGACCCAAAATGGAAAATAGGATTAGGGAATGATGAGTATAATTTCATCAAAGAAAATTATCTAAACACTATTGGCAACTTGACGCTTTCCGGCAACAATGGAAAACTGGGAAACAAGCCATTTATAGAAAAAAGAGAGATGAACATTGATAACAAGGAACAAGGATATAAATTTAGTAGGTTATGGTTGAATAGATTTATTAAATCTCTTGAAAAATGGGATAAAGCTAAAATAGAGAGTAGATTCGAACAAATTTCAGAAAGGTTTTTGAAAGTTTGGGAAATACCAAACATCAACGTAACGGAGGACACAGATAGCAGCGAAGTAAACATCTTTGAAGCAGAAGACCCGAAACACAAGAAATTAGAATATGCTATTTTCTTCGACCAAAAAATTGAAGTAAGGGAAGTTGCAAAACTTTATGTAGAAGTGTTCAAACAACTTTTTGAATAGCAGCCAGAAACATTTTTTACAACAGAATTGGGAACAAAAATTGGATTAACAAAAAATCCAACAGAGGAAAATACAAGACAACCATTAGCAATTAATGACACTTATTTTATCGAAGGTAATATGGACAATCTTAATAAGTTTGCCAGAATTAAACAAGCCTTGACACTGTTTGATATTGAAGATGAATTAACAATTAAATATGCAGAGAACTAAAAAACTATGCCTAACAGCGCATATATGCTCTGCTACTTTCGGGCTTCGGCAAAATGTCATATACGCGCGAAACATTAGATGGCATTACCTGTGCCGTCAGGAGGAAACTCCTGCCACCAAGTGAGTAAGGGGCAAACCTTCAAAATTTAAAATGAAGAAGGACATAAAAACACAAAACTATTCCACCCTCATCACCGAACTTGCTTCTCTAATTGAACAAGGACGCAAAACAGCAGTGCGGTATGTGAACACTGCTCTGGTAGCTACTTACTGGTTAGTCGGCAGGCGGATTATGGAGTATGAGCAGAAGGGGAAGGAAAGGCTACACACTGTGTAGCAAATCGGAAATCTTGCACACATTGTGTGCAGGATTACCTGTTTTCCAGACGGTGCTTGGAATTTCCGAGACACTGTCTCGGAAATTGAAAAGCAGAGGCTTCTGGAAGTGTCATTCCTGCGAAAGCATGGAACTATATAAAAACTGGATTCCCATTTACATGGGAATGACAATTTTGGGTATTGTCAGTTAAATCATTTAGGATAAGTAAATAACCATGCTTGACCGTCAAATATTTCAAAGTGAGGTGAAACTATGAAAAATAATACCTCTGCCCCAATTATAAAAGAATTATCAGAAGTCCTTAAAAAAGGGCTTGGATATAAAATCAAGGACATTGTCCTCTTTGGTTCAAGGGCAAGGGGTGATGCATCTCCAGAATCAGACTATGATATCTTAGTCCTTGTAGATAAAGAGACAAAAGAGGCAGCAGATAGAATCTTTAACATGGCCTGCGAGATAGGCTGGAAATATAATGCAGTAATAACTACTTTTGTCCATGACAAGAACTATTGCGAAGATAAGAAGTATGAGCCATTATTCATGAATATAAGAAAAGAAGGGGTTCATGTATGAAAAACGAGGGTTATCTCAGCGCTTGACCGACAAACATTTCAATAAGACTTTCATAAACTGCCCTTGTTTCTACTTGTTGGTTAATCGGCAGGAGGATTGTAGAATATGGGCAGAAGGGAAAGACATAGGCAGAATATGGAGAAACTTTATTGGATAAATAGAAAAAGTGAGAAGGATTAGCTGACAAAATTTAACCGGAGGTCTTATGCCAAAAAAACCACAATCATTAACACCGGAAGAACTGCGGTGGACATGCGACCCGAAGCAGTTTCCGTTCAAAACAACGGATGAAATTAAACCGTTAGAGGAAACCATTGGCCAGGAACGGGCATTGCGGGCAATGGATTTCGGACTGGGGCTTGAAAGCCATGGTTTTAATATATATGTGCTTGGCGAGAGCGGCACAGGAAAGACATCAACTGTCAAGGCCATGCTCGAGAAAAAGGCTGTCAATGAAAACGTGCCTGATGATTGGTGTTATGTGTATAATTTTGCAGACCCTGACAGGCCGAATGCGCTAAAACTCCCGCCGGGTATTGGCGCTGAATTGAAGATTGATATGGATGAGTTGGTGGAGTCGTTAAAACGTGATATTCCAAAGGTTTTTGAGAGCAAAGACTATGAGAAACATAGAGATGAAATACTGGATGGCCAGCAGGAAAGGACAAAGGCCCTCTTTTATAGGTTGGAGCAGAAGGCTGCCGAGAAAGGTTTTATTATCAAGAAAAGCGTGAGCGGCCTTGCTGTAGTGCCTGCAAAGGATGGAAAGGCAGTGGGCCATGAAGACTTTGAAAAACTCTCAAAAGCCGAACGGGCAAGGATAGAAGAGGACAGCAGAGTTCTGCAGGATAGGCTCAGCGACACAATCCGTGAGGCGAGAAATATCGAAAAAGACACAAAAGAGAGGATAAATGCCTTAGACAGGGAGGTTGTCCAGTATGTAGTAAACCCCCTGATGAACGAGCTTTTTGAAAAATACAATAAATACCCTGAAATGGTCGAGTTTCTTAACCAGGTGAAAGAGGATATACTTGCGCATTCTGAAGATTTCAGGCCAAAGGAGGAGTTTGCAATACCTTTGCCTGGTCTGAAAATTCCCAAAATAGAACCGACCTTTGAGAGATACAGCGTTAATCTCCTGGTGAATAATAAAGACACAAAAGGGGCCCCTGTTGTTATTGAAACCAATCCCACCTATTATAATCTTTTTGGCAGGATAGAGCACCGTGTTCAGTATGGAGTTGCCATGACTGATTTTACTATGATTAAGGCCGGTTCTATACATAAAGCGAATGGCGGTTATCTTGTTATAAATGCACTTGACCTCTTAAGAAACATCTTTTCCTATGATGCGCTTAAGCGGATGATTAAAAATAAAGAAGTTAAAATAGAGGATGTATGGGAGCAATACAGGCTTGTCTCTACAACTACATTGAAACCAGAACCGATCCCTGTTGATATAAAGATTGTGCTTATAGGAAGTCCATGGCTTTATTATCTGCTCTACAATCTTGATGAAGAGTATAGGAAATTTTTCAAGGTAAAGTCAGATTTTGACAGTAGGATGCCGAGGAATGGGGAAAATGTTGAAAAATATGCCACATTTATAGCTGCCAGATGTAAAGAGGAAGGGCTTAAGCCATTTGATAGAACAGGGGTAGCAAAGATTGTTGAATATGGGGCAAGGCTTGCTGATGATAAGGAAAAACTTACGGCTCAGTTTAGTGAGATAGCAGATATGATACGGGAGGCGAGTTATTGGGCAGGTGTGGAAAAGAACAAATTTGTAGCAGGTGAGCATGTAGAAAAGGCAATATCTGAAAAGATATTCAGAAATTCCAGGATAGAAGATCGGATGAGGGAGCTTATTACAGAGGGGACTCTCCTTATAGACACAGACGGCGCAGTAGCAGGCCAGGTAAATGGCATAGCTGTGCTTAGTCTCGGAGATTATGCCTTTGGAAAGCCGTCAAGGATAACTGCAAGAACATTCCTGGGCGAGGCAGGGGTGGTTAATATTGAGAGGGAGGCAAAGATGAGCGGCCGCATCCATAATAAGGCGCTTATGATTTTAACAAGCTACCTTGGAGAGAGGTTTGCGCAGGATACGCCCTTGACGCTTTCAGCCTCTATCTGCTTTGAGCAGCTCTATGAGGAGATAGAAGGCGATAGCGCCACGTGTACAGAATTTTATGCACTTATGTCAAGCCTATCTGGGCTAACACTGAATCAGGGTATAGCAGTAACAGGTTCAATGAATCAGCTTGGGGAGGTTCAGCCTGTAGGAGGCATAAATGAAAAGATAGAGGGTTTTTTTGATGTCTGTGTTGATAGAGGGCTTACTGGCAAGCAAGGCGTAATTATGCCGAAGAAAAATGTAAGGCACCTGATGCTAAAAAAAGAGGTAGTTGAGGCTGTAAAGACAGGTAAGTTTAGTATCTATCCAATAGAAAAGGTAGATGAAGGACTTGAGATATTGACCGGAGCGTCTGCTGGTGAAAAAAAGCCTGATGGTACATATCCTGAGGGGACTGTAAATTATCTCGCTGCAAAACGGCTTAAGGAGCTTGCCAGAACATTAAAAGATTTTGGCAAGGCCAAAGCTGCGGAAAAGAAGAAAGAGGAGAATAAATCCTAAGCAAGTGCCGTTACAACTTGTTTTAGCTAAACTTGTGCCATTCCAACTTATTGATAGTATTGCTGGAGTAACGGTTCAGTCTGTTGTAGTATCAAGTTGTAACGGCACAAGGATAAATCCGAAATTCTAATATCGAAATTCGAAACAAATCCGAATATTCAAATGACCAAAACTTCAAACAAAACAGCTTAGAAAATTTGCCCCTCATTGAATCAATCAGGGATTGATATTGTTTGGGATTTCGGATTTAGGATTTAGAATTTCTCAATCCAACAGATATGACTCAACAATACAAACATGCCCTCGTATTGAATCCATATATAAAGGAATCCTCGGCTGCTATGGGATTCTTCCCGCCAACAGGACTTGAATATGTTGCAACTGCCATGGAAGGGTTCATTAACAGGATTTCGCTTATAGACCTGCGTCAGGAAAAAAGACTTCAAAATATAGAAGCCCTCCTTAAATTTATAGAGGATGAAGATATAGACCTTATCTGTGTAAGCTGTAATTGGAGCTATTATTTTAAAGAAGTAATAGCGCTGATAAATCGGATGCCCTCTCATATTGGCCTCATAGTTGGCGGTCAGCAGGCAACAGACTATGTTGAAGAACTTTTTAAGCTCTGTCCCAATATACGGATAATTGTAAGGGGCGAGGGTGAAGAATCCATGCAGGATATCTTAAATGGCATCCCGCTTAATGAGATTCAAGGTATTTCTTATAAGGAGAATGGTAAAGACAGCCGGATAATTCACAACCCTGCCAGGCCTTTGACAGATATAGATAATCTGCATTATCCAAACCGCAGATTACGCAGGACATCATATTATCTTAAGAGTAAAAATATTATCTTAAGCAATTCCGGTTTTGACACTGTGCTTACAGCAAGGGGGTGCCCGTTTAGCTGCAAATTTTGCACCTTCAATCTAAACCCTCTGGGTCAGAAGAGGACATATTCGGCAAGGAAACCTGAATCAATAATAGAAGAGCTTAAAACAACAGATGCCAAACTTATATTCATGGCTGATGACAACTTCTTTGTGAATCCAAAGAGGGTTATGGAGATATGCGACCTCATTGTGCAGGAAAAGATTGATAAACGGTTTGTGGCCCATGCGCGGCTGGAGATAGCAAAACACCCCATGATGCTGGAAAGGGCTTATGAGGCAGGGTTCAGGGTTATGCTTATGGGTATAGAATCTCCACATGACAGGATATTAAACATGTTTAATAAGGGCTTTACACGAAGTGAAATTGAGAGGTCTTTTGATGTCTTGAGAAACTATCCGTTTTACTATCACGGTTATTTCATATACGGCAATATCAGCGAAACAGAAGAGGAGATGCTTTTTATTCCTGAGTTCGCAGATAAAATAGGGCTGGATTCCATATCCGCCCAGAAGTTAAGGCTTGAAAAATATTCATCTATGAAGGAGCTGATAGAGGAGACCCCAGGTTATTATTACAATACAACAGGTTTTGTATACTCAGACACATGCAGCATAGATAAATTAAGCGAGATAGGCAAAAAGATTAAAAAAAGATTTTATACGTCAAAGAGGTTGATAAAGATTGTCAAGAAGCTTTCTACCACCGGAATATTTACAAAAGGTGACCTAAAATTTTTCCTGTTGCGTCTTCCGATGCTTGTAACGAAAACCATTGCACGGGAATTTGATAAAAAGACAGGCAAGTTGCGGAAGAGATTCCGTAAGTATTTGCCCCAGCGCAGATATGGATTGCCAGAGGTTGACATGAGGAAAAAGATATGAACAACAAGTGTCCCAAAAATAGCGATTGATTTTTGGGGAAGTGTATATTCCATTGCCTTCTTATAATGTCTTTGTTATTTGGTTTGCTCCGAAAATACCGATCCTTTTGTAGGGGAGGGGCTTGTCCCCTCCCCTCAGGCGGCCACAAGGGCCGCCCCTACGTTTAATTTTCATCCCCCTTTGTGAGCCACGCTTAGCGTGGTGAGCCAACGGCTCGTGTGGGTTTGCTCCGAAAATGCTTCATATTCACATTACCGTAGCGTTGCCCTTTATGGGCAACGGTTTTTCGTTGGCACGCTTAGCGTGCCGTTGGGGATAAAC